>NZ_DLGH01000024.1:0-134858 GCF_002482605.1 Thiomonas sp. UBA7699
GAGGCCGCGCGAGCCGCTACGGCGACTGGCGGCACGCAGGCGTCATCCGCCCCGGGTGCGGGCGCCGACCAGTTGGCGGGCGGTATGCCCGGCGCGCTGGCGCCGGATACCGTGCATTTGAGCAATACCCTGGAGTCGGATGCGGCGATCTCGCGCGAACTGGTCAAGCAAGACCCGCGGCGGGCGGCGCAAGTGGTGAAGGAGTGGCTGTCCGATGGCCAGTGAACAAGCCGAATTCAGCGGACTCGACCGTGCGGCCGTGCTGCTGCTGAGTCTGGGAGAAGACCAGGCCGCGGAGATCATGCGCCATCTCGGGCCGCGCGAAGTGCAGCGTCTGGGCGTGGCCATGTCCAAACTCAGCCGGGTGAGTGCCGATCAGGCGCATGCGGTCATGCGCGAATTCCGCGAAAAAATCGAGCAGCAGACGGCACTCGGCCTGGGGGCCAACGAATTTCTGCGCGGTGCGCTGACCAAGGCGCTGGGCGGCGAGCGCGCCAATTCGCTGATCGAGCGCATTCTGCACGGCGGCGAATCGAACGGGCTGGAGAACCTCAAGTGGCTGGAGCCGCGCGCCATTGCCGAGCTGATCAAGCTGGAGCATCCGCAGGTGGTGGCGCTGGTGCTGGCCAATATCGAGCCCGAGCAGGCCGGCGAGGTCTTGCACTTTCTCACCGAGCGCCAGGCCGGCGAAGCCATGCTGCGGCTGGCCGCGCTCGACGGCCTGCAGCCCAGCGCGCTGCGCGAGCTCAACGAAGTGCTCGAAGAACAGCTCTCGGGTGATTCGCAAAGCGTGCAGGTCAGCGCCGTGGGCGGGCCGAAGGTCACCGCCGAGATTCTCAACCGGGTGGAAACCGCGCTGTCGTCGAGCATCATGGAGCATCTGCGCTCGCAGGACGAAGAACTGGCGACCAAGGTGCAGGACCAGATGTTCGTTTTCGACGACCTGATCAATGTGGACGACCGCAGTCTGCAAACCATGATGCGCGAAATTTCGTCGGAAACGCTTATTCTGGCGCTCAAGGGCACGAACAACGCGCTCAAAGAGAAATTTCTCAGCAACATGTCCAAGCGCGCCTCTGAAATGCTGCGCGACGACATGGAGGCCAAGGGGCCGGTCAAGCTCTCCGAGGTGGAGGGGGCGCAGAAGGAAATTCTGCAAATCGCCTCGCGCCTGGAAGCGGCGGGCCAGATTCAGCTGGGCAGCGGCGGCGGCGAACAACTCGTCGGCTGATGCCTGGCGACCCGTAACCGGTTCTCACCGAAGCCATGAGCGGCATCATTCCCAAGGAAGACGCGCAGGCCGCACGGCGCTGGCAGCCGCCGGAAATGGACCCTGCGGCGCGCACCGCCGTGCAGACTCCGCGCCAAACCGCTGGCGGCCCGCCGACCGCGCAGCAGTTCGAGGCGGTGTACGCGCAGGCTGAGGCGCAGGGCCGCGAAGACGGCCGAGAGGCGGGCCTGGAACAAGGCCATCGCGAAGGCTACGCCGCCGGGCACGCCGAGGGCTTGGCCGCCGGGCGGGCGCAGGCGCAGCAGGAACGTGAGACGCTGCAGGCGCTGCTCTCCCGCGTCACCCAACCCGTGGCCGCGCTCGACGCCGAGGCCGAGACGGCGCTGGTCGCGCTGGCGCTGGAACTGGCGCGGCAGGTCATCCTGCATGAGCTGCGCACTCAGCCCGAAGCGCTGCTGCCCATTGTGCGCAAGGCCCTGGCGGCTTTTCCGGCGCAGGCGGGGGCGCCTTCGGTGCGGCTTCATCCCCTTGATCTGGACGTGTTGCGCAACGCCGCGCCCGATCTCGAAACCAGTGGCGTGACCCTGCTGGCGGACGACACTTTGCAGCGCGGCGATCTGATCGTGGCCGCTGCCGCGCCGGGGCAGACCGCCACGCCCGACCGCCGCTGGCGCACGCGCTCGCGCGAGGCAGTGAGCGAACTCGATCTGCGCGTTGAAGAGCGCTGGCGGCAGATCATGACCCGGCTGTTCGAGGAGGGTCTGCAATGATGGGTCTCTGCAATGAGGAGGCTGCAATGAGTCTGGCCCGGGTATCGCGCCATCTGCAGACTTTGCAACTTCGTCTGCAATCGGGCGGGCCTTTGCCCCTGGTCTATAGCGGCAGCCTGGTGCGGGTGCGGGGGCTGATTCTTGAAGCGCAGGGGCTGGAGGCGAGTCTGGGCGAGCGTTGCCGCATCAGCACCGAGCAGAACCGTGTCATCGACGCCGAAGTGGTGGGTTTCAACGGCGATCATGTGCAGCTTATGGCGTTGGGCGAAGTGCAGGGCCTCACACCGGGGGCGCGGGTGCATCCCGTGCCGGGCGATATTCGCATTCCCGTCGGGCCCGAACTGCTCGGGCGCGTGCTCGACGGCAACGGGCGCCCGCTCGACGGCGACGGCGCGCTGCTGGCCTCACACTACACCACCTTATCCACCCAGCAGATCAACCCGCTGGCCCGGGCGCTGGTGCGCCAGCCACTCGACGTGGGCGTGCGCGCGATCAATGCGCTGTTCACCGTGGGCCGTGGCGCGCGCATGGGGCTGTTCGCGGGCAGCGGCGTGGGCAAGAGCGTGCTGCTGGGCATGATGGCGCGCAACACCAATGCCGACGTCATCGTGGTGGGTCTCATCGGCGAGCGGGGCCGCGAGGTCAAAGAGTTCATCGAAGACATTCTGGGCGAGCAAGGGCGCAGCAGGGCCGTCGTGGTGGCCGCCCCGGCCGACGCCCCGGCGCTGACCCGCATTCGCGGCGCGCGTCTGGCCACCGCGATGGCCGAGTATTACCGCGACCAGGGGCTGAACGTGCTGCTGCTGATGGATTCGGTCACCCGCTACGCCCTGGCGCTGCGCGAAGTGGCGCTGGCCGCAGGAGAGCCCCCGGCGGCGCGCGGTTTTCCGCCCTCGGTGTTCGCCAAGCTGCCGGCGCTGGTGGAGCGCGCGGGCAACGGGCCGGAGGGCGGCGGCAGCATCACCGCGTTCTACACCGTGCTGATGGAAGGCGACGACCAGCAAGACCCGGTCGCCGACAACGTGCGCGCCATTCTCGACGGCCATATCGTGCTCAGTCGCCGTCTGGCCGAGCAGGGGCACTTTCCGGCCATCGACCTGCAGGCGTCGATCAGCCGCGTGATGCCGGCCATCGCAACCCCGCTGGAACTTCGGCGCATGCAGAAGCTCAAGGAAATGCAATCGCGCTACGCCAGCCAGCAAGACCTCATTGCCGTGGGCGCCTACACCCCGGGCGCCGACCTGCAACTCGACCAGGCGGTGCAGGCGCACGCCGGCATCCGCGAGTTTTTGATTCAGGACATGCACGCCGCTGTCGGCCTGACACGGAGCCGACAAGAACTGGCCGATCTGATGACGCCCTACCTTGTTTGAAATGTCGGGTTTTTGACGATTTCGACAGGGAAGTTTGGGCCTGCCGGGTGCAAGGTTTACACTTTGCCTGAATCAAATTCGGCCCCCAACGCATGACCTACAACAATACCCTCAGCCCGCAACGGCTGGAGACCCTTCAGGCTTTGCATGCGCAAGCCGTAGAGGCCAGTCAGAATGCGGGTCAACTCGTGGGTAAACAGCAGGACATTCTTCGAACCGCGCAGGCGAAGCTTGCACAGCTTGAAAGTTATGCCGCGCAATATCGTGAACAGATCCAGACTCTGGGCACTGCCGGCACCGCCTGGAGTCAGGTGCGCGACCTGCGCGGTTTTGTCGATCGTATCGAATCGGCCATCACCGCGCAGAAAGTCGAACTCAACCGCCAGCAGCTCATCCTGACCGAACTCATGGGGCAATGGACGGCAGCGCGCCAGCGCGAAAAGGCGTTCGAGGTGCTGATCGACCAGCATCAGGCGCAAAAACGCCAGGGACAAAAGGCCAGCGCGCTGAAAAACCTGCAGGAATGGGCGGTACGGCGAGCGTCGCAATTCCTGCCCAGCTCGCAGCAGCGGTCTGATTTCTGAAGTCGCAAGATCAGTCAGGCTGCAGTCAGTCAGTCAGGCTGGCGCAGGTTTTGCTTAGAACGGGTATCTACTCGTTTGAGCCGCCATCATGCCGCTGATCGTTCCTGTCGTGTCCACTCCTGCTGCGCCACCTGCCGAATCGTCGTCGGCCGGGGCTGCAACGTCTCAGAACGAGACCGGGCCAAGCTTTTCCGACGCGCTTTCGCGTGCGGGCAAGGCGGCGCCTTCGTCGTCGGCGTCCTCAGATTCGGCAAAAGCGCAGAAACCGAGCGAGGCTTCATCTTCAGACGCCAAAGCGACAGCGCAGGTGCGGGGCAAGGCCGATTCGCCGCAGATGCAGTCATCCGCGCCATCACAAGATTCTGCAGCGGCGAATGCGAGCGCATCGGCGCTGGCCCCGCAGACCAGCGGGGCGCTCGAAGCGGCAATGGCGGCAGCGCAAAGCGGCAAAACCTTGCCGCTGGACGACCGCAAGACTGCGCCGAAGGATGCCAGCCCAGCAGCAGGACCTGGCCCCGTGCTCGCCGCCATGCTGCAGGCGCCGGTTGTCACCTCGGTTGCCGCGCCCATTGCCACCCCGACGGCTGAGGCCCAAGACGTCAAAACTCTGCCGACCTCTGCACTGCTGGCCGGACCGCAGAATGACCCGCTGACAGACCGGCAGGCGAACTTCGGGCGCGCGGGAGCGCCAGCAGGCGTCACGACGGGCGGCACAACCAAAGCCGCCGAGAGCCTGCCCGCGTGGATGCAGAACCTGGCGGGCAGCGCTGCAGACGCCGCACAGCCCAGCCGATTCGCGGCCCTGCATCAGTCCCTCACCACGGCTTTAGACCTTTCGGCCCTGCAGACCGCATCGAGCCATGCCGACTCAACTCCGTCTGTTGTCTCGCCAAACCAGATCGGGCAGGCTTTGACTCTGGGTATGCCACAGGCCAACCAAGTATCGCAGACGGTCTGGGCGGCTACCGTGCCCGCCCATATGGGGTCGCCCGACTGGGGGCAGGCGATGAATCAGCAGGTCTTGCTGGCGGCACAGGGGCAGCAGCAATTCGCCACGCTGCATCTCAATCCGCCGCAACTCGGGCCGCTCGAAGTCCATCTGCAGATGCACGATGGCCAGATTCAGGCGCAGTTTGTCTCTGCGCATGCCGTGGTGCGGCAGGCGGTCGAGGCGGCGCTGCCGCAACTGCGCGATGTGTTTGCCGGGGCCGGGCTGTCGCTCGGCCAGACTTCCGTCGGCACCCAAGGCGGGCAGGGCGATCGCCAGCAGGCACGCTCGCAACGCGGCGCGTCGGGATCGAACGCGATTGCCGACATCGCCGCAGGCGGCGCACCGGGCGCTTCTGCCGCGCAGGTCTTGCGCTGGCAGCAGGGACTGGTGAACACCTATGTGTGAGAACCTGGGAGTCTTTCATGCTGCAGTCGGTGTGCTGCACGAAGCCACGCCCCTTCAAAAACCCCGCCCTTGTGTCGTTAAACCCTGCAGTGAAAACGCATTGATCGTCCTTCACGCGCAAAGGGTGCGCAGCGTGCGCGCCCCAATCAGCACATCGGGAGTGGGGTATGGCGGAACAAGAGGCCAAGGCCAAGGAAAAGGGCGGCGGCAAGACCAAGTTGATCATCATCATTCTGGTGGCGGTGATCGTGCTCATGGCCGGGGGCGGCGCGGCGGCATTTTTTCTGATGAAGCCCAAGGCGGCGCCCACCGCGGCCGAGCTGGCTGCGGAGGCTGCGGCCGAGAAGGTGAAGAACATGCGTTTCATCAGCATGGAGCCGTTTGTCACCAATCTGCAGAGTACCGACGGCACGGTGCATTACCTGCAGGTCAAGATCGATCTCAAGACTTACGATCCTTCGGTTGAAGGCAAGGTCAAGCTCATGACGCCCGAACTCCGCAACAACATTCTGCGCATCCTCGCGGCCCAGTCGATCGACAAGGTCGATTCGGTGGAAGGGCGCGATCACCTGCGCGAAGACATCCTGCATTCGGTGAACAAGGTGCTCGAAGGCGCGCCTGCGGTGGCCGCTGCAGGTGGGGAACATGGCGGCGGGGGCGGCGCGGCTGCCGCTGCGCATGGGCATGACGGGGCGCCGATCGACGGCGTGTTTTTTACCGCTTTCGTGGTGCAGTGAAATGAAACAGCCCCGACGCTCGATTTGCTCGCTGCTCCGCGAGGGCAGTGCCTTCTTCCTCGTAACGTCTGTGCGGAACTGACATGGTTCAAGACGTCCTCTCCCAAGACGAAGTCGACGCGCTGTTCGGCGGCATTTCAGGCGAAGAGCCGGTGGCCGAACCGGAGGCGGCGGATGAAGGGGGCGTGCGTCCTTACGACCTGGCCAGTCAGGACCGCATCGTGCGCGGGCGCATGCCCACGCTGGAAGTCATCAACGAGCGCTTCGCCCGGCTGTGGCGGGTGAGTCTGTTCAACTTTCTGCGGCGCGCCTCTGAAATCTCGGTGTCGTCGGTGAAGCTGACCAAGTACAACGAGTTCATTCGCGGCCTGGTCGTGCCCAGCAATCTCAATCTGGTGCAGATGAAACCTTTGCGCGGAACCGCGCTGTTCATCTTCGACCCGCGGCTGATTTTCAGCGTGATCGACAACTTTTTCGGGGGAGATGGCCGCTTTCACGCCCGCATCGAGGGCCGCGACTTTACCCCGCTGGAGCAGCGCATCATCAAGCGCATGCTCGACATGGTGTTCAAGGAATACAAAACCGCCTGGGCGCCCGTGCTGCCGCTGGAGCCCGAGCTCACGCGCTCCGAAGTCAACCCGCAGTTCGTCAACATCGCCACCCCGACCGAGGTGGTCATCGTCTCCACCTTCGATGTCGAGATCGAGGGCGGCGGCGGTAGCCTGCACGTGTGCATCCCGTACAGCATGGTCGAACCCATCCGCGACCAGCTCACCACCGGCATGACCACCGACCGCAGCGAGGTCGACCACCGCTGGGTCAAGGCCTTGCAGACTGAAATGCGCGAGGCCGAAGTGGAAATGCGCGTCGAACTGCTGCAACGGCAAATTCTGGTGCGCGAACTGCTGAATCTGCGGGTCGGCGATGTCCTGCCGGTGGACATGCCCGAAACCGTGATTGCCCGCGTGGACGGCATTCCCGTGCTGCTTGGCGAGTATGGGCGGCACGAAGACAAGATGGCGCTCAAGATTCGCCAGCAGCTTTTCCCGGAGGTGCCCGAGAAGGCGCAACTCCTGGCGCACGGCGCGCACTGATTCCGATCCCTTATTCCGCAGGACATTCCATGGCAGAAGACACCCCCACCGACACCGCAGCCGCCGACGATCTGGCAGCCTGGGGCGAAGCCATGGCGGAGCAGGGCGTTGCCGCCGAGCCAGTGGCCGCTGCGGCAGAGCCGCCCAAGGTGCAACCCGCTCCCTTCGCCGAACTTCGTGCCGATCAGGGCGGCGGCGCGCCCAACAACCAGCTCGATCTGGTGATGGACATCCCCGTCACGCTCTCGGTGGAGCTGGGCCGCACCAAAATCCAGATTCGCGAACTGCTGCAACTGGCGCAAGGCTCAGTGGTCGATCTCGACCGGCTCGCCGGCGAACCGATGGATGTGCTGGTCAACGGCTTTCTCATCGCGCGCGGCGAAGTCGTGCTGGTGAATGACAAGTTCGGCATTCGCCTGACCGACATCGTCAGTCCGACCGAGCGCGCCCGGCGTCTGGCTTGAGGTGCTAGAAAAGCCGACGGCTCAAGCCAATTTGAACTGCAGCATGCTTTCCTGCAAAGCCTGCGCCTGCGCATTCATCTCTTCTGCAGTGGCCGCGAGTTGTTCCGAAGCCGAGGCGTTCTGTTGAGTGACGGCTGAGAGCTGCGCCACCGCCTGATTGATCTGCTGCATGCCCGTGGACTGCTCCTCCGACGCTGCTGTGATCTCCTGCACCAGATCCGAAGTCTTCGAGATATGGGGTGCCATCTGTGCAATCAGGCTGCCCGCCGCATCCGCCTGCTTCACCGTCGAAGTCGCCAGATCGCCAATCTCCTTGGCCGCCACCTGAGAGCGCTCAGCCAGCTTGCGCACCTCCGCGGCCACCACCGCAAAGCCCTTGCCATGCTCCCCAGCCCGGGCCGCTTCAATCGCCGCATTCAAAGCCAGCATATTGGTCTGATACGCAATGTCATCGATGATCGAGATGCGTTCGGCAATACTCTGCATCGCCGAGACCGTGCCCTGAACCGCCGCACCCCCTTCACGCGCTTGGCCTGCCGCCTGCTGCGCCATCGAATCCGTCAGACGCGCGTTATCCGCGTTCTGGCGAATGGAGGCGGTCGCCTGCTCCAGCGTGGCCGAGGTTTCCTCCACCGACGCCGCCTGCTCTGAGGACGACTGCGACAGACTTTGCGAAGTGGCCGACACCTGCGTGGACGCTGAGAGCAACTGCTCGGCGGAAGATCGCACCGAGCCGATGACCGAAGTCAGCCGCCCGACCATCTCGCCCAAAGCAGCGAGCAACTGCCCGGTTTCATCCTTCGAGGTGGAAGCCACCCGCACCGACAGATCGCCTTCGGCCACGCGCTGGGCGACAGAAACGGCTTCGGCCAGGGGGCGGGTGATGGAGCGGGTGATCCAGAAGCCGCCCACCATTGCTGCGAGGATGAAGCCGATGGTGATCCACAGCGCCTGGCGAACCGCACTTGCATAGGCGGCCTGGCTTTGCGTATACGCCGCCTGCATCTGCGCTTTCTGATGGGCGATCAACGCACTGATGTGCTGGTGCATGGCGAGCACGATGGGCGAGGCTAGCTGGGTGTAGATGGTGCTGGCCTGCGGATAGAGCCCTTGCTGCATCAGAGCGATGACTTGCTGCTGCACGCCCCGGTTCTTCGCCATCAAGCTGTGAATTTCAGCGAGCTGCGAGTTGACCTCGGCATCCGGCGGCAAGGCTTGCAAGTCTTTGAACACTTGGGCCGTGCTTTCGCGGTTTTCGGCGAGCTGTTTTTTCAGGGCTTGCTGCGCCTCGTCATGCGCCGGGTTCAGCAGGGTTTGATACAGCGCGGCCGTGGTGCCCTGGAAGTTGGTGAAAAAAGTGTTGAGCAGGGTAATGCGCTGGCTTTGCACATGCACGATGGCGTCGAGCCGGGCGTTTGACTGTGCCAATTGCTGCTGTGCCAACGCGGCATTGAGCACGATGACGGCCAGCATCCCGAGCAGACCCAGGGTCATGCGGGTGCGAATGCGAAGGTTGTTCATCAGGATAGTGAGAGAGGTTTTGTTTGATGCCTATGCAACGACACACGGCCAGTGCCGCTGCATAGGGGAAGACCCCGTGTGAAGCGCGACTTTCGGGTCAACCGCGGCCGTATTCCACCATCGCCGCGCCGATGTCGCCCAGGGCCAGGCTGCGGTCGGCGGCGCCAAGTTTCACCGCCTCCTTGGGCATGCCGTAGACCACGCTGGTGGCCTCGTCCTGCGCCACGGTGCGGGCGCCGGCGTCGTGCATCTCCTTGAGGCCGCGCGCGCCGTCGTCACCCATGCCGGTGAGGATGATGCCCAACGCGTTGCGCCCGGCGCATTGCGCCACTGAGCGGAACAGCACATCGACCGAAGGCCGGTGGCGGTTGATCGGCGGGCCATCGCGTACTTCGACGTGGTACTGCGCGCCGCTGCGCCGCACCTGCATGTGGCGGCCGCCCGGCGCGATGAGCACCAGCCCGGGAATCAGCCGGTCGCCGTCACGCGCCTCGCGCACTTCGAGGGCGCAGACGGAATTCAGGCGCTCGGCAAAAGTCGCGGTGAACTTCTCCGGCATGTGCTGCACCACGGCGATGCCCGGCAGGGTGCGGGGCAGGGTGGTGAGCACGCGCTCGAGCGCCACGGTGCCGCCGGTGGACATGCCCATGGCGATGATCTTCTCGGTGGTGTCGGTCAGCACATGCGCGCTGGGGGTGAACGTGGGCGGCGCGGGGGCCTTGGCCACGCTGACCACGGGCCGCGACAAGGCGCGCAGACTACCGGTGTTGGCGCGGGCTGCGGCCTTGATGGTCTGCGTCAGCTCGGTGGTTTGCTCCACCAGAAAGTCCTTCAGGCCCACGCGCGGTTTGGTCACCACGCTGACGGCCCCGGCCGCCAGAGCATCGAGCGTGATCTGCGCGCCTTTTTCGGTGAGTGTGGAACAGATCACCACCGGCAGCGGATGCTCGACCATGAGCTTCTTGAGGAAGGTGATGCCGTCCATGCGGGGCATCTCGACGTCGAGCACCAGCACGTCGGGCCACTGGCCTAGCTGCATGCGCTGCAGGGCAAACAGCGGGTCGGGTGCGACACCGATGACCTCGATGCCCGGATCGCGCAGCAGCACGGCCTGCAGCACCTGCCGCACCACGGCGGAATCGTCGACGATGAACACCTTGACCTTGTCGGTCCGAATCATGAAAGCGTCTCCAGTAGGAAGGGTTTTGATGGGACTCAGCCCATGCTTTGCTGCGCGTTCTGGCCCCAGAATTTCAGATAGGCGTCGCCGCTCCAGATCTCGAACAGCACATTGCGGTGGCCTTCGCCGCCCAGATGTTCGGCCTTGAGGCGCAGGCCATGTTGACGCACGAGTTCGCGTCCGCGCAGTACGTTTTTGCACGGCACGTCCACGCAGCCGTGCTGCACATGCGGGGGCTTTTCTTGCGTGAACATGCGCCCGCCGCCGAACAGCTTGGCCTCGTATTCATCGGGGCGGGTGCCCGCCGCCCGCATATCGCGCAGGAATAGCAGCATGGCTTCGTCGGCATAGCGGCCGTCGAGCGCACGGTGAGCACCATGATGCGCGCCGCGGCCCGGCAGCATGTAATGGCATAGCCCGCCGATCTTCAGTTGCGGGTGCCACACCGCAATGGCCACGCACGAGCCCAGCAGGGTGCGCACGCGCGTGCGTCCTTCGCCGAAATACAGCTCGCCGGGCTGCAGAAAAATTTCCAGCGGTTCTTCCTGCGCCGCTTCGGCAGGTGCTGGGTACGGCGCGGTTTTCATTGCGGCTTGAGATAGACGGCGGGCTGAAGGCTGCGCAGCGGCAGATCCAGACCGTTCAGGCTTTCGGAATGACCGATGAACAGATGCCCGCCGGGCCGCAGCACATCCAGCAGCCGACGGCACACCGCGCGCTTGGTTTCGGCGTCGAAATAGATCATCACATTGCGCAGCACCACTAGGTCGAACTGGCCGATGTCGGGCAGGGCGGTGTTGAGATTGATGACCTGAAAGCGCACCCGCTCGCGGATGCTGGGCTGCAGCGCAAAACTACCCTCATGCGCCCCCGTTCCCTTCAGACAAAAGGCCTTGAGGTAGGGCTGGGGAATTTTTTCGGCGCGCTCCATCGGGTAGATGGCGCGACGCGCCTGCTCGATCACCCGGGTGGAAATGTCGGAGGCCACGATCTCCCACGGCCGTTGTCCCATGCGCTCGGCCAGCACCATGGCGATGCTGTAGGGCTCTTCGCCGCTGGAGCAGGCCGCACTCCACACCCGGAATGGGCGCGAGGTATCCGCATGCGGAATGATTTGCTCCGACAGATAGGCGAAGTGCCGCGGCTCGCGAAAGAAATAGGTTTCGTTGGTGGTGAGCAGGTCGATGGCCTGCTGGCGCTCGGCGGCGTCTTGCCGCAGATGGTGCAGGTAATCGGTGAAAGTCGCCAGCCCGAGCGCGTGCAGCCGTTTGGAAAGACGCCCTTCGACCAGCGCTTTTTTCGACGGCGCCAGGGTGATGCCAGCGGCTTCGAACATGAGGCGGGAAAAGCCGCTGAGTTCGGTATCGGTGAGCGTTTGCATGGTTTTTTCAGCCAGGTGTGTGGGTCTTGGCATCGGCCAGATATTGAGCAAAGCGCTTGGGCGCGACCGCCTGGCTGAACAGCCAGCCCTGGTAGGCCTCGCACCCGAGTTGCTGCAGAAAATCAGCTTGCTCCTGCGTTTCGACGCCTTCGGCGATGACGATCAGGTGCAGGGCCTTAGCCATCGAAATCACCGCACGCGTAATGGCCGCGTCGTCGGCATCGTTGGGCAGGTCTTTGACAAAAGCGCGGTCGAGTTTGATTGTGGTGACGGGCAGGCGCTTGAGCGAGGCCAGCGAGGAGTAGCCCGTGCCGAAATCGTCGATGGAGGTGTTCACGCCAAGTTCGCGCAATTGCACGATCAGCCCGCTGACATGCTCGGGATCGCGCAGCATCATGCTTTCGGTGATTTCCAGCTCCAGCAGGTTGGGCGCGATGCCCGAGTGCTCCAGGGCCGAAGAGACCTGGCGCAAAATCAGATCGCCCTGCAATTGCCGCATCGAGCAGTTCACGGCGATGGGCAACGGCGTCTTGCCCTGCTGCTCCCATTCTTGAAGCTGCTTGCACACGGCGTTCAGCACCCATTGCCCCACGGGCACGATCAGGCCGGTTTCTTCGAGCAGCGGAATGAACGTGGCCGGAGAAACCAGGCCATGTTGCGGGTGCTGCCAGCGCAGCAAGGCCTCCGCCCCAATCACCTGACGGGTCTGCAGGCAGACCTTGGGTTGGTAGAGCACAAAAAACTGCTCCAAGGCGAGAGCGTGGCGCAGGTCGGTCTCCATCTCGATGAGTTCGCGCCCGCGCTGGCTCATGTCGGCGGTGTAGAGCAGCGCCCGGCCCGGGGTGTTGGCCTTGCAGCGGTACATGGCCACATCGGCACGGCTGAACAGTTGCGTGGCTGAACGCCCATCGCGCGGCGCACGCGCAATGCCCAGGCTGGCGGTGATGAAAATGGTCTGGCCGTCGAGAACGAAAGGCTCGGTCAGGCTGTTGAGCAGTTGCTCGGCGTGATCGAGCAGGGCCTGCTGGTCGGCGGTGCAAGGATGCAGCACCGCGAAGGCATTGCCGCCCCAGCGTGCCAGAAAATCGTCTGGAGCAAGCGCGACCTTCAGCCGCGCCGCGGTTTCGATCAACAGGTCATCGCCCAGGGCGTGACCAAAGCTGTCGTTGATCTGGCGGAAGCGGTCGATGTCGAGCAAGTAAACGGCCAGTTGGCGGCTCTCGTCCCGGCTGGTCTCGGCTTCGAGCCAGCGCTCTAGCGATTCGATGACCAGGGTCTGATTGGGCAGTTCGGTCAGCTCGTCGTGATCGATCAGCCACTTGAGGCGCCGGTCTACGGCACGGATTTCCGTGACGTCGTGCGCGACCGCTGCGGCGCCGAGAGGCGTGCCGGTGGAATCCAGCAGTCGGCGGGCCGTGATTTCATAGTGCCGCCACTGGCCTTCCAGGCTCTCTATCAGAAAGTTCTCTGCCTCCTTGGGTTCACCGCGCAAGGCCGATCCCAGCGGCAGTTGCTCCAGTGGAACCGGCTTGTGGTCAGTGGTGTGAACAGGCGTGACCAACTCCAATTCACGCAACGACACCCCCATTTTTGTCGGCAAACCCGCCCGAATGGCTGCCGCGTTCACATAGCTCAGCAAGCCGTTTTCGTCGCAGGCGTAGACCACGTCGCGCATATTGTCGAGCACCGCATTCAGAAACGCGGTCTGCCGGATCGCAGCGTCCCTGCGGGCGAGTTCGTCAGTCACGTCGAGGGCGTAACACACGATGGAGGTCACAGCGCCGTCCTCGTTCTTCACCGGGGAGACATGCCACTGCAGCATGCGGTACTGACCATTCTTGTGACGATAGCGCCGGTGCGCGCAATAGGCGCCCACCTCTGTGTCTGCCATGCCACCGAGTTGGGCGGCCACGGCGCCCTGGTCGTCCGGATGCAGAAAATCGTCGACGACATGGGGCTGGCGCAGCTCTGCCGGCGTGTAGCCCAGCATCTCGCTGAAGGCCGGATTGAAGTCGAGAATGTCGCCTTGCCCGTTCACCATCAAAATGCCGATACCAGAATAGTCAAAAGCGTTCTGTACCCGCGCGTTCGCCTGATGCAGCCTCTGGGTCAGTGGGCGCAGTTGCCAGCCCAGCACGAGCAGCCCCAGCAGCACCAGACCCGGCACGAACAGCAGCCCGGTTTCGAGCGTATCGACGACCGGGGCATAGAGTTCGGCCGTGGGCACCTCCACCGCCAGGGCCAGCCCGGTCGTGCCGAGCGGCGTGGAGCTGATCAGCCATCGCTGGCCGTCGATTTCCTCAATCGTCGTAGCCGCTTTGCCCTGTGCCCAGCGCACCTCTGCGGGCAGACGCTTGGATGTAAGTAGCGTCGTCTGTTCGCTTTCGCCGGTCTGGCTGGGCAGACAGGTCCAGAGGTCATTGGAGAGGCTGCAGATCTTGATGACGGTGTGTTTCGCGCGACGCGTCAGCTCATGCGCGATGCGGCTTGACGCGGGCAGGGGCAGCGAGGCGCTGAAGTGGCCGATGGTCTGCTCGCCCTTGCGAATCGGGAGTTGCGCGTGCAGAAAAAAATTGAGCGTTTCCGGATCGCGCTGCAGCATGAACTGGCTGGCTGGTGGCATGGCCGGCGCCAGGCTGGGCAGCCCCGGGTGGTGCGCTGTGGAGGCTGCGCTCGACAGCACGGTTTCGCCCCAGAGATTGGTGATGCTGTATTCGTGAGGGGCCAACAGCGCCATCATGGTGCGCAAGTCGGCGAGTTGGCTTTGCAGTTCGGCAGATGGATGCGCGGGACTGCCTTCTTTGCCGGTTTGAAGCGTTTGCAGGGTGCGTAAGAGCAATGGGTTGTGGGAAAACCGCGCCAGCTCCTTGCCGCGAACCTCCATCGCCATGAGCAGACCGCGGCTGAGTGCGTCGCGGTCGTTCTCCATGCTGAGCGTCAGCCGATTCCGTTCGTGGTCGGCCATCACCAGGGCGGTGAACAGCGCGGTGAGCGAGCTGGCCAGCAACAGAATCACCGCCGCCGTCAGCATGAGTTTGCGGTCTGGCCGCTGCCGGTACGCCGCGCGCATCCAGGGAAAGCGATTGCGCACGGCCGTGGCGATGCCAGCGGAAAACAGCAGCGCCGCAGGCTGGTAGGCGCTGCTCGTCCCGGTTCCCCACAGTTGCTGGAGCAGCTTCCAGGCGAGCATCAGCACGCCGGCCATCGCAAGGGCGACGATGCCGAGATCGATGAGTAGTGGGGTGATCAGGTGCATCAGCGTGTTGAGGAGTTAGTCAGTCCCTTCAGAACCGCACGAACTCCGGCTGTGATTGCGTGAGCACCGGCAGACTGTCCTCGGTAGCCGCCCGGGCCTTGCTTGCGGCAGGCCGTGTTGCCGGTTTAGCCGCCGTGACCTGCGCTTCCTGGCTGAGCCGGAAGCCCGCCATGCTTTCCTGCAAAGCCTGCGCCTGCGCGTTCATCTCTTCGGCAGTCGCCGCGAGTTGTTCCGAAGCCGAGGCGTTCTGTTGAGTGACGGCTGAGAGCTGCGCCACCGCCTGATTGATCTGCTGCATCCCCGTGGACTGTTCTTCCGACGCCGCCGTGATCTCCTGCACCAGATCCGAGGTCTTGGAGATATTGGGTGCCATCTGCGCAATCAAGCTACCCGCCGCATCCGCCTGCTTCACCGTCGAAGTCGCCAGATCGCCAATCTCCTTGGCCGCCACCTGAGAACGCTCCGCCAGCTTGCGCACCTCCGCGGCCACCACCGCAAAGCCCTTGCCATGCTCCCCAGCCCGGGCCGCTTCAATCGCCGCATTCAAAGCCAGCATATTGGTCTGATACGCAATGTCATCGATGATCGAGATGCGCTCCGCGATGGCTTGCATCGCCGAGACCGTGCCCTGCACCGCCGCACCCCCTTCACGCGCTTGGCCTGCCGCCTGCTGCGCCATCGAATCCGTCAGACGCGCGTTATCCGCATTCTGGCGAATCGAAGCGGTTGCCTGCTCCAGCGTGGCCGAGGTTTCCTCCACCGACGCCGCCTGCTCCGAAGACGACTGCGACAGACTCTGCGAAGTGGCCGACACCTGCGTGGACGCCGAGAGCAACTGCTCGGCCGACGAGCGCACTGAGCCGATGACCGAAGTCAGCCGCCCGACCATCTCCCCCAAAGCCGAGAGCAACTGGCCGGTTTCATCCTTAGACGTGGAAGCCACCCGCACCGACAGATCGCCTTCGGCGACGCGCTGGGCGACGGAAACGGCTTCGGCCAGAGGGCGAATCACCAGGCGGCGAAGAAGAAAGGCGGTGACGCCGAGTATCAGCAGAACCATGATCGACCCACCCATCAGAATGGGTAGAACCCGCTCCCAGGTGTGGCTGGCAACGACGGATTTCGCGTAACGGGTGGTGACGGTGAAGCCCCAACCGGGTATGGCTTTCGATGACGTGATCCAGTCGTCCGGGTTGATCTGGGCTGGCATATTGGACGTGGCGAAAATCACTTTGCCGGACTTGTCGGTCACGTCCAGATTGCCGCCATACAGCAGTTGCAGCTTGCTGACTTCGTTTTTGATGGCGTCGATCTGCGCCTTGTAGCCGACGTACCAGATGCCGATGATTTTGCCGCTGGCGTCGCGCATGGGCTCATAGCCGGTGATGTAGGGATTGCCCAGAATCTGCACCACGCCATAAAACGCTTTGCCATCGCGGATGTCGGCAATCACCTTGCCTTTGGGGTCGAGCAGGGTGCCGATGGCGCGGGTGCCGTCCGGCTTTTTGACATTGGTGCTTACGCGCACAAAGTCGTCACCGCTGCGCACGAACAGGGTGGCGGTGCCGCCAAACAGCTTGGTTACGCCGTCCACCAGGCCGAACTGGTTGACCTCGCTGGTCTTGCCAAACTGCAGATCGGGCAGCATTTTTCCGCCCAGCTCCACTGGCGCGCCCAGCGAAGGCGCGCCGAGCTGCGCGCCACGCTCGGTCAGCAGGCGCATGGAGCCATGCACCTGCTCGTTGAGCAGGTTCTTGGTGATGTCGAGCGTGCGCACGATTTCGCCCATCTGCTGCTGCGATTCACGTTGAATCTCCACGCCGACGTTGTGTTGCGCGTTGCGCACCATCAGAAACGAGCCGGTGGCGACCACGACGATCACCAGCAAGGCGATCGGCGCAAGGATGCGGAACTGAAGACGTTGATGCAAAGCGAGGGTCATGGCGTGCTCTGGTCGATGAAAAGAGGAGAGAAAAATCGGTTAAAAAAGAAATCAGGCGGCCATATGCGAGGCGCTGGCCAGACCGGCCATGTCTTCGACCGACAGCACACGGCCCACATCGAGCAGGATGATGAAACCGGCTTCGGTGCGGGCCATGCCGCGGATGAACTCTTGCCGCAGGCCGGTGCCGAAGCTCGGCGCTGGTTCGATCTGGCCGGCTTCCATGTCGAGCACGGCGTTGACCGCATCGACCAGCACGCCGATGGCCAGCGGTCCGTCTTCGCCCTCGATTTCAACGATGACGATGCAGGTGCGGGCCTGCAAGGCGGTGGGCGCGCGGCCGAAGCGCTGCGCCAGATCGATCACCGGCACCACGTTGCCGCGCAGGTTGATCACACCGTGCACAAAAGCCGGCATCATCGGCACTGTGGTCGGGCGGGTGTATTCCAGAATTTCCCGTACCCGCAGAATGTCCAGACCATAGATCTCGTCCTGCAAGGTGAAGGTCAGGTACTGGCCGCTGGTGGGCTGGGCGTTGCCCGCCAGTTGCAGGGCAGGGGTGGAAGACGGATGCGCGATGGCGGTCGTCATATGGGGCTCCTTGGAAAATAGGGTGATCAGAATTTGACGAAGTCGCCCGCACCGGCCGCAGCCAGGGTGGGGCGCGGCGTGGCAGCGGGTCGGCGCGCGGGGGCGCTCGGCGTGCGCGACTGGGCTACGGCTGGCGTCGCTTGGGCGTCGGTTTTGAACTGGCTGATGAGGTCTTGCAGACCGCTGGCCTGCGCGTTCATCTCTTCGGCCGTCGCCGCGAGTTCTTCCGAAGCCGAAGCGTTCTGCTGAGTGACCGCTGAGAGCTGCGCCACCGCCTGATTGATCTGCTGCATGCCGGTGGCCTGCTCCGTGGACGCCGCAGCGATCTCCTGGACGAGACCGTAGTTCTTCGTCTTCAGAGTGACCAATTCAGAAATCAGGTGAGTGGCGTGATCGGCGTGCTTGACCGTTGTGGAGGCCAGATCGCCGATTTCCTTGGCTGCGGATTGACTTTTCTCGGCCAGCTTGCGCACCTCGGCGGCTACCACCGCAAAGCCCTTGCCATGTTCTCCGGCGCGGGCCGCTTCGATCGCCGCATTCAAAGCCAGCATATTGGTCTGATAGGCGATGTCATCGATCAGCGAAATGCGATCCGCGATGGTTTGCATGGCGGTGGAAGCTTGCCCAACGGCGGATTTACTGCTGTCGGCATGTTGCAGCACCTGTTGGGCGAGCGCATCGGCCGCAGAGGCGTTGTCCGCGTTCTGGCGTATCGAGGCAGCGGCCTGCTCGACGGTCGCCGAGGTTTGTTCCACCGAAGCGGCCTGTTCCGAAGACGACTGCGACAGGCTTTGCGAAGTGGCCGACACCTGCGTGGACGCCGATAGCAGTTGCTCGGCCGACGAACGCACCGAGCCGATGGTCTGGGTAAAACGGTCGATCATCTTTTGTGCGGAGGCCATGACCTGACCGATTTCGTCGTTGCTGCGGCGGTCCATGCGCACCGTCAAGTCACCCTGCTCAAGCCGTGCAAACACAGCGAAGGCGTTGCGCATCGAAGCGTTGGTGCGGCGGGTGATGAACAGCGCCAGCGCCAGCAGCAGGGCAATCCCGATGACCGAGATCATGAGGCCTTGCGTGCTGTAAGCCCAGGCGGCTGCGCTCACGTCATCGACATACACCCCGGTGCCGATCACCCAGTGCCAAGGCGCGAAATTGATCGCGTAGGCCACTTTCGGGAAGGCCTCTTGGGTGGCGCCGCCGCCCGCAACGGGCTTGGGAAAGCGGTACTCGAAAATGCCGCCATCGGGATTTTTTGCCGCGAGGTTCTGCGCGGTGTAGAGGTTCATCTTGCCGTCGGTATCAACCGGCTTGGCCTCCAGCCCGGGGCGGTAGCCGGTGGCGTTGTCGAACTTGGGCAGATCGAGCACCTTGCCGATGAGCGCGGGCACCGTGGGGTGCATCAGCATGGTTGGCACCGGGGTGGTGTCGGTGGTGATCCAGAAGTAGCCGTCTTTCTTCGCGCCGTAGCGCATGTCCTTGACGGCGGCCATCGCCTGGGTTTGGGCCTGCTGCGTGGTCAGCTTGCCGGCCTGCGCCTGCTGGTAGTAATACTGAATCACGCCCTCAGCGGTTTGCGTGGCGTTGCGCAGCATGAATTCGCGCTCGGTCAGAATGGACGACTGCAAGCGGCTCACATTGAGCAGGGTGATGCCGATCATTCCGAGAATGAACAGCGCGGAAAGCAGCAACAGGCTGCGGCGAATGTCGAGCTTGAAGCCCTGTCTGGATCGCATGAGAGTTCCTTGTGAACGGAAGGTGAGTGGGTGAATGGGTGTGTTGAGGTTCAGAACCGCACGAACTCCGGTTGCAGTTGCGTGAGCACCGGCAGACTGTCCTCGGTAGCCGCCCGGGCCTTGCTTGCGGCAGGCCGTGCGGCCGGTTTAGCCGCCGTGACCCGCGCTTCTTGGCTAAGCCGGAAACCCGCCATGCTTTCCTGCAAAGCCTGCGCCTGCGCGTTCATCTCTTCGGCAGTCGCCGCGAGTTGTTCCGAAGCCGAAGCGTTCTGCTGAGTGACGGCAGAGAGCTGCGCCACCGCCTGATTGATCTGCTGCATGCCCGTGGACTGTTCTTCCGATGCCGCTGTGATCTCCTGCACCAGATCGGAGGTCTTCGAGATATTGGGTGCCATCTGCGCAATCAAGCTACCCGCCGCATCCGCCTGCTTCACCGTGGTGGCGGCCAGATCGCCGATCTCCTTGGCCGCCACCTGAGAGCGCTCGGCCAGCTTGCGCACCTCCGCGGCCACCACCGCAAAGCCCTTGCCATGTTCTCCGGCGCGGGCCGCTTCGATCGCCGCATTCAAAGCCAGCATATTGGTCTGATACGCAATGTCATCGATGATCGAGATGCGCTCCGCTATTGCTTGCATCGCCGAGACCGTGCCCTGCACCGCAGCCCCGCCTTCGCGCGCTTGGCCTGCCGCCTGCTGCGCCATCGAATCCGTCAGACGCGCGTTATCTGCATTCTGGCGAATGGAGGCGGTCGCCTGCTCCAGCGTGGCCGAGGTTTCTTCGACTGACGCCGCCTGCTCCGAAGACGACTGCGACAAGCTTTGTGAAGTCGCCGACACCTGCGTGGATGCCGAGAGCAGTTGCTCGGCAGAAGACCGCACCGAGCCGATGACCGAAGTCAGCCGCCCGACCATCTCGCCCAAAGCAGCGAGCAGCTGCCCGGTTTCATCCTTCGACGTGGAAAGCACCCGCACCGATAGATCGCCTTCGGCCACGCGCTGCGCGACAGAAACGGCTTCGGCCAGAGGACGGGTGATGGAGCGGGTGATGAGCCAGGCAGCGGCGATGGCCAGCAGCAGAGCGAGCACCGCCAGGCCGATGCTGGCATTGCGGGCAGCGGCGAAATCGACCTCGCTCTGTGCGTAAAGCGCATCGGTCTGACCCCGCAACATCGTCTCGATCGCCGCGGTTTCCTGGCGAACCTCGCGTGACACGATCAAGCCGGATTTGAGGTAATCGGCCGCGGCGGTGCCGAAGTTGCTTCGCTGCATTTCAGGAATCGCGGTCTGTTGCGCCGCACGTCCTTTGGCGATGATGGCGCGCAGGTTGTCGAGCCGGGTCTGCAGCTGCGGGGAGGGTTGCAGAGATTCCAAAGTCTTGAACGCAGCTTCGGTGGCTGTGCGCTGTTCAGTGATGACAGCAAGATCCGCATCGCTGAACTGCTGCGACAGCAGGCTGCGCAGCATGGTGCGTGTGGTGTTCTGGCTGCTGTTGGCAATGATGGTGACGGCTCGCTCCTTGGCGAGACGGTTTTGCACCACGAGTTGCATGTGATCCTGAATGCGAGAGGCTTCGTACAGCCCGAACGCCGCGTTGACAAGCAGAAGAATGATCAGCAGGCCGAAGGCGAGGCTGAGGCGTGTGCCGATGCGAAGGTTGTTGAACATGAAAGGCTCACTTTGTGTGGATGTTGACGGCGGTTCAGTTGCTCAGCGCCGGGGCCTGGCGGCCCTGCGCGCTGCGGCTGGCGCGGCTGATCAGGGGGGCGGCGTCGAGGATGAGCGCCACTTCGCCGTTGCCCAGAATGGTCGAGCCGCTGATGCCTTGCAGGTGAGCGAACAGCGCGCCCAGAGGTTTGATGACGGTCTGATATTCGCCAAGCAGGGCATCGACGACGATGCCCGCACGGTGCCCGGCGATTTGCGCGACCACCACATTGCTGCGGCTGTTCGGCGATTCAGCGGCAGAGTCGGTCAGGCCGAGCTGTTCGCGCAGATGCAATAGGGGCAACACTTCGCCGCGCAGGTTGATATAGCCCTGCTGCGGCTGGGTGGGCGCAAACTCCATGCACTCGATCACGGCGTCGAGCGGCAGCACGAAGGTGCGCCCGGCGGCCTGTACCAGAAAGCCGTCGATGATGGCGAGCGTCAAGGGCAGGCGCAGGTGCATCTGCGTGCCCACACCGGCGCTGCTCTGAATGTCGATGCTGCCGCGAATGGCTTCGATATTGCGCTTGACCACGTCCATGCCCACGCCGCGGCCCGACAGATCGGTGACGGCATCGGCGGTGGAGAAGCCGGGCTCGAAAATCAGCGCCCACACCTCGGCGTCGGGCAGGGCGGCGGCGGCCTCAGTCGAAATCAGCCCGCGCTCGACGGCTTTGGCAAGAATGCGCTCGCGGTTCAGCCCGCCGCCGTCGTCTGAAACCGTGATGAGAATGCTGCCCGAGTCGTGACGGGCGGCGAGTTTGAGGGTGCCCTGGGCGGGTTTGCCGCGGGCGGTGCGCACTTCGGGCGACTCGATGCCGTGATCGATCGAGTTGCGCACCAGGTGCATCAGCGGATCGGCGATGCGCTCGACCAGGGTTTTATCCATCTCGGTGTCGGCGCCTTCGATGACCAGGGCGATGTCTTTGCCCAGCTCACGCGATACGTCGCGCACCACGCGCTGAAAGCGCGCGAAGGTTTCACCGATCTCGACCATGCGCAGCTTGAGCGCCCGCTCGCGGATGTCTTCGACCAGCCGGGTGATCTGCGCGGCGGCTTCGATCTGGCTGGCGTTCTGCGCGTGCAGCGCATTGCCGGCGCTGGCAATCACCAGTTCGCCCACGAGGTTGATGAGGGCGTCGAGCTTGTCGGCGGCCACGCGCAGCATCTGGTTGTCACGGCTGCGTTTGTCTTTGATCTGCTTCTGTTTGTCGAGCGCGGCCTGCACGATGGGCTGGTGCGTGGCGCCTTCGCGCACCAGAATTTCGCCCAAGGGGGCGGCCGGTGCGCCGGTGGCCTGCGCGTCGTGTTGCGCGTTGAGCGCGTCGCTCAATTCTTTCTGTGTCAGCGTGCCGATCTGTACCAGAATGTCGCCCAGCCGCAGGTCGTCTTCGGGCAGGCTGCGAATGAGTTGCACATAGTCGGCAATGCGGCTGTGCGCGGGCAGGATTCGGATGGTGCTGTCTTCCTGCACGAACTCGAACACGGCGGCGATTTCTTCCTTGCTGGCCTCGCTCTTGAAGTTGATCTCGAAGCCGAGATAGCTGGTCTCGGCGTCCATCGCGTCGAGCGGGGGCAGGGCGTCGGTCAGGGTGACGAGACCGACGATCTCGCCCAGCCCGCGCAGATAGCGTATGAAGGCCAGCGGGTCCATGCCGTTGCGCAGGCTGTCGGCGCCGAAGCGCAGCGACAGGTGCCACGACGGCGTCAGCGCCGATCCGTGCGCGACCACGGTGACGGGGACGGCTTCTTCCGAGGCGGGGCCTCGTGCGATGGGGCTTTGCTGGGCCACGACCAGCGCACCGCCTGCGGGCTGCTGAGCGGCCTGCAGCCGGGCGACCAGCGCCTGTTCTTCCGGGGTGTCGGCGATGCAGACGCCTTGGCTGTCGATCTGGTCGATCAGTTGCGCGAGGTGATCGCGCCCTTGCAGCAACAGCGCCACGAGTTCGCTGCTGACGGCGAGTTTGCCTGCGCGCATCTGGTCAAGCACGCTCTCCAGATGGTGGGTGAAACGCACGATGCCGTCGAGGCCGAACAGCCCAGCCGAGCCTTTGATGGTGTGGGCCGCGCGGAACAGGGCGTTGATGTGCTCGCCATCCAGGGCGTCATCATTGGCATCATCCGCGCCGCCTTGGGGTTCGAGCTCCATCAGCCCGCGTTCCATGCCTTCGAGCAGATCTTGCGCTTCGACGATGAAGGAGCGCATGGCCTGCTGCATTTGTTGTTCGAAGCTCATGCGTGCTCCTTGGGGGACGTGGTGTGGCCAAACTCGACCACCGGGTCGCCGAAGTAGGCGAGCAGGCCGCAGAGTTCGAGGGCGTCGATGACGGCGGGGCTGTGCCCGCTGAGCTTGAGGCTGTGCTCCAGATTGCTGGCCTGCTGCTTGGCGGCCAGCAGAATCTGCACGCCCGAGGCGTCGATCTCGTCAACGGCGGCCAATTGCAGTTCGACCAGCGGATGCTGGCCGATCAGTTCGGCCAGCCGGGTGCGCACCTCGGCGGCGGCGTAGATGTCGAGCGCGCCTTGCAGCGTCACGCTGCAAGCCGGGCCGGCTTGATGAGGGGTGATGTCCACAGCGTCTCCTCTGGCGGGGTTCAGGGTGCGATGAGTTTGGAGACCGCAGCCAGCATCTGCGCCGGCTGGAAGGGCTTGACCACCCAGGCACGGGCGCCTGCGGCCTGGCCTTGCGCCTTCATGTCATCCTGGCTCTCGGTGGTGAGCATGATGATGGGGGTGAACTTGTAGTCGGCCTTCTGCTTGATCTCTTTCACCAGAGTGATGCCGTCCATATTGGGCATGTTCACGTCGCTGATGATGAGGTGGATCTTGCGGCCGTCGAGCTTGGTCAGCGCGTCCACGCCGTCAACGGCTTCAATGACTTCGTAGCCCGCGCTGGCTAGGGCGATATTGACCACCTGACGCAGTGAGGCGGAGTCGTCGACGATGAGAATGGTTTTGGCCATGGCAATGTGCTTTTGAAAGAGGGGATCGAAACAAGGGTTTGCTGGAGTCAGAAAAAAGTGATGTCGCCGCCGTCCTGCGCGTCCACCGTGGACTGGCCGCCGTGGTTGAGGCGCTGCTCCTGCGTGGTGTAGCCGCCCGCGATGCGCTGCATGAAGGCGGAGGCGTCGAGCGCGGCTTCAGGGTTGCTGGCGCGGCGCGACTGATAGCTCTGCAGTTCGACCACCAGGGCGTCGAGGCTGTCGCGGCTGTGGGTGAGAATCTGGCTGACCCGATCCTGGAACTGCAGCGACACCAGCACATCGCCGATCTCTTCGCGGATACCGCTGCTTTCGCGCTGCAGCAGGTCGGATGAATCGGACAGCCCCGTAGCCACATCGCGCAGGCGGGCGAGCACCTGATCGATGGACGATTCGGATTGGGTGAGGAACTGCTGCTCCTCGATTTGCGATTGCCCGGCCGAGCGGGTGAGGGTCTGGATGGCGCCGGTGATGATCTTCACCTGCTCGCCCATCTTGCGCCCGGTATCGCGCGATTGCGCCGAGAGCTTGCGCACTTCGTCGGCCACCACTGCGAAGCCGCGGCCGTTTTCGCCAGCCCGCGCGGCTTCGATGGCCGCATTGAGCGCGAGCAGATTGGTCTTGGCCGCCAGCGCCGCCACTTCAATCGCCATCTTCTCCAGCGCCTCGGTGTAGCGCGACATGCCCAGCACTTCGCTGACCATGGCGGCGCGTTTGTCCAGCGCGGTGCGCAACTGCTCGAGCACGGCGCCGAGTTCGCCTTCGCTGCGGCGGAATACCGCCACCACGCCTTCGCCGCCATCCATGCCCGCGGCGGCATGCTGCGACGCCTTCACAGCGCTTTCCAGGCGGTTGTGCAGGCTGGAGAAGCGCTGGCTCAAGGCCAGAATGGCGGTCTCCATCTGCGCGCGTCCAGCGTCGATCTGCTGACCGAGCACGGGTAAGGCCTGAGCGCAGAGGGCGTCGATCTGCTGCGCGGCATCGCTGTGTTGCAGGGCGGGAGGGGAGGTTGTGGCGTCTTGGGTCATGGCGGAGTCAACGCGGGTGGCGGGGAGGTTGGGTTGTAGGGGGGGTCAATGGGGCCGCGCGGCCAGTTGGCGCACCAGGGTTTCGAGCCGATCGATGTCGGAACTCTTGTCGAAGAAAAAATCGGCGCCTCCATCGAGGCTGCGTGCGCGGTGCTGCGAGTTGGCGTGCTGGGTGAACATCGCCACGCAGATATCGCCCCGGCTGGACTTGATGCGCTGCAAGACTTGCAGCCCGCTCTCACCCGGCATTTCGATATCGAGCACGATGAAGCGCACCGCGCCTGCGGTGTCTTGCTCCAACAGCTCCATCGCCTGCTGCCCGCAATCGGCCTGCAGCACGGCTTGCACCCCATCAATGCCGCAGAGCAGGCCGGCCAGGCGCTCGCGCACCATTGCAGAATCGTCGACCACCATCAGTTGCATGACTCAGCTTTCAGAGAATTCAGGATGTATGGGGACATTGTTGGCCTGCGGTCGCGCGGCGAACATCGGCCGCCAGCGGTTTGAAGACTGAGACAAGGGCGCGTTGATTTGTAGGAAATTTCTGACCCGCGTGGATCTGTTCATGCCAATTCATGGTCGAGGACGTAGCGCACCAGATCGGCGTCGCGCTCGAGGTGCATCTTTTGCATCAGGCGGGTTTTGTGAGTGCTGACGGTTTTGACGCTCAAGTGCAGTTCCCGCGCCACTTCGCCCACGGTGCGCCCGGCACCGATGCGCAGCAGCACCTGCAGTTCGCGGTCGCTCAGGGTTTGATGCGCGGGGGCGTCGGCGGCGGCGCCCTCTTGAAAGTGATGCGCCAACTGCTCGGCGACGGTGGCGGTGAGGTAGCGCTTGCCCTGGGTGGCCGCGCGGATGGCGTCGAGCAGCACATCGGGCGCGCTGTCTTTGGTGAGATAGCCGGCCGCGCCGCCGCGCAGGGCGCGCAGGGCGAACAAATGCTCGGCATGCATGCTGAGCATGAGCACGGGCAGGCGGGGGTGCGTGGCCTTGATGCGTTTGAGCAGATCGAGGCCGTCGCCGCCGGGCAGAGACACGTCTAGCAGCACCACCTGCCAGGCGGCATCGCGCAGGGCGTCGAGCGCTGCGGCGGTGTCGCCGCACCAGTGCGGCTGCAGCCCCTCGGCTTCGAGCATGCGAACGAGCCCGGCGCCCACAAGGGCGTGGTCGTCAACGATGAGCACGCGGGCGGCGTCCATTTGCGGCCTCGCTTCAGGCGGAGATCGGTTTGCCGGAAGTCGGCGCGTCGGCAGGTGTGCCGCGTTCGATGCAGGGCACGCGCACGCGCAGGGTGGTGCCGTGGTTGGGCACGCTGGCGCAATCGAGCGTGCCGCCGAGCAGATGGGCGCGCTCGCGCATGCCGCGCAAACCAAAGGATTTTTCGCTGGTCTGCGTGGCCGGGGTGAAACCCAGCCCGTCATCGACGATGTCGAGCGCGATCAGCCCGGGTGTGCGGGCCAGGGCGAGGCGAACGGATTTGACCTGCGCGTGACGGGCGATATTGGTGAAGGCTTCCTGCGCGATGCGGAAGATCTGGATGGCGGTGAGGTCGTCCAGCTCACCGGCGCCCTCGATCTGGTGCGAAACGGGAATGCCGTAGCGCTGGCTGAACTCCTCGGCCAGCCAGAGCAGCCCGTCGCTCAGCCCGAGATCGAGCACGGCGGGCCGGAGCTGGGCTGCCACGCGACGGCCGGCGGCGGTGGCGGCATCCACCAGCTGGGTCATGCTGTTGAGCTGCGCGTCGTCGGGCCCGAGGCGCCGGCGCAGCAGGCTGATGTCCATTTTCAGCGCGGTGAGCAACTGGCCGAGTTCGTCGTGCATGTCGCGGGCGAGGCGGGCACGTTCCTGCTCGCGTGCGCGCTCCATGTGCGCGGCCATGTCGCGCAAATCGGACTCGCGGCGGCGGGCATGGCTGATGTTGATCATGATGCCGTTCCACTGCACTTGGGTGGCATCGAGCCGCTTCACTGCGGCGCGGATGTTGATCCACTTGATCTCGCCCTCGGTGAGGATGCGGCCCTCCCAGTTCCACGGTTCGCCGTGCAGCGCGCTGGCTTGCAGCGAGGCGTGGAAATCGGCCTGATCGGCGGCATGAATTCGCCCGACAAAGGCCGTGCTCGAACGCAGCAGCGCCTGCGCGTTCAGGCCGCAGACCATTTGCGCCGATTCACTGGCCTGGGTGAACTGCAACTGCCCGGCGCGCTGGCTGAGCTGGAACACCAGACCGAAGCCAGAGAGCGGATGCGCGGCCCAGGGCGTATCGTCCGAAGACAGATCTTGAACGGGTGGAGGAGGGCTTTGGAACGGGGGCACGGAGGGCAGCCAGGAGTGGAATTTACATTCCACTTAACGGCGCGCCCTCAGAAAACTTGAATTCTCAGCGGATCGAGACAGTCGTAAATCTGCCGCTGGGGCATGGAGCGCAGCCAGGTGAGCTGGCGTTTGGCGAGCTGGCGGGTGGCGGCGATGGCCTGCTCGCGGAACTGCTCGGCGCTGATGTCGCCGTCCAGATAATGCCAGGCCTGGCGGTAGCCCACGGCGCGGATCGAGGGCAGCGCGGGGCTGAGGTCGCCGCGCTGGCGCAGTGCGCGCACTTCGTCAAGAAACCCGGCGGCCAGCATCTGCTCGAAGCGTTGGGCGATGCGCGCGTGCAGCACGCTGCGATCAGAAGGTTCCAGCGAGAGGATGCGCAGGGGCAGGTGGCCGTCATCCGCGCGCCCGGCAGCCAGATGCGCCGATAGAGGCCGACCGCTGAGTTGCCACACTTCCAGCGCGCGCTGGATGCGCTGGGCGTCGCCCGGAGCAAGGCGGGCGGCGGTGAGCGGATCGACTGCGGCTAGCCGGGCGTGCAGCGCGGGCCAGCCGAGCCGGGCGGCCTCGGCGTCGAGTTCGGCGCGCACGGCAGGGTCGGCCTGCGGCAGTTCGGACAGGCCGGATTGCAGCGCCTTGAGGTAGAGCAGGGTGCCGCCGACGATCAGGGGCTGGGCACCGCGCTGGCGGATTTCCTGGATAAGCCGGCGCGCGTCCGCAGCGAATTGCGCCGCGCTGTAGCTTTGCGACGGGTCGAGGATGTCGAGCAAGTGGTGCACGGCCTGGACGCGCTCCTCAAGACCGGGCTTGGCGGTGCCGATATCCATGCCGCGATAGACCAGCGCCGAGTCCATACTGATGAGTTCCACGGTTTCGCCGCGCAGCCGGGCCTGCTGGACGAGTTGCAAAGCCGCGGCGGTTTTGCCGCTGGCGGTCG
The DNA here is from genome assembly GCF_002482605.1 of Thiomonas sp. UBA7699. NCBI lineage: Bacteria > Pseudomonadati > Pseudomonadota > Betaproteobacteria > Burkholderiales > Thiomonas > Thiomonas sp. UBA7699. The sequence goes on from NZ_DLGH01000024.1 coordinate 28,216, forward strand.
GGCCGACGAGGCAGAGAACAGGCTGGGCAGTTTGCTGCGTCACGGCTTGAATCGGGGCTTCAACGCCCGCGCAGGAATAGGGCGTCGAGGTCGGCCAGGCCGATCTGCCGCCAGGTGGGGCGGCCGTGGTTGCACTGGTCGGCGCGTTCGGTGCGCTCCATATCGCGCAGCAGGCCGTTCATTTCTGCGAGCGTGAGCTGTCGGTTGGCGCGCACCGCGCCGTGGCAGGCCATGCTGGAGAGCAGGGCGTTGCGCCGCTCCTGAAGGCGGCTGCTGGTGCCTTGCGAAATGAGATCGGCCAGCAAACCGCGAGCCAGGCGAATGGGGTCGGCGTGCGCCAGCAGCGTGGGCGTGGCGCGCACCACCAGGCTGCTGGGGCCGGCCCGGTCGAGCTCGACGCCGAGCGACCGCAGGGCATCGGCATGATCTTCCGCCGCGCCCATTTCGGCATCGCTCGCGGCGAATGCAGCCGGGATCAGCAAGGGTTGCACCGCCACCGGCACATCGGCCTGTTCCGCAGCTTTCAGCCGTTCGTACACGATGCGCTCGTGCGCCGCGTGCATGTCCACGATCACCAGCCCGTGGCGGTTCTGCGCCAGGATGTAAATGCCCAGAAGCTGCGCCAGGGCGAAGCCGAGGGGGAAGTCGTCAGGCTGGGCGGCGGCCAGGTCGGTGGCTTGCGCGTAGGGGCGAGGCGCGGCGCTGTCCTGTGCCTGCAAGGGCGGTGCGCCCGTCGTTGCCAAGGGGGCATAAGCGCGCGAGAGCGCATCCCAGGGGCTCGGGTTAGGGCTCGGCCTCGCCATGCCGAAGGGAAGCGTGGCAGTCGCGGGCAGGGCGGATGGCGGCCCTTCCCACGCGGTGGGCGGTGCGGCGGGATGCGAGGAAGACGCCTCACCGACCACCCGGGCCAGCACCTGCTCGACGGCATGACGCACGGCCTGATGCACTGCGGAGCTGTCGCGGAACCGGACTTCCGACTTGGCCGGATGCACATTCACATCGACCAGATCAGACGGCAGATCGAGCAGCAGGGCGTACTGCGGCTGCAAGGCGCCGTGCAGCACGTCGGCGTATGCGGCGCGCACGCCGTGGGCCACGGTGCGGTCGCGCACCCAGCGGTTGTTGACGATGATGTGCTGCACATCGGCACGGGCGCGAGCCGCGGTGGGCTCGCAGATCAGCCCGCGTACGGCGAGCGGACCGATCTGGGCGGAGACCGGCAGGGCGTGCGCGGTGAAGGCCTCTCCCAGCACGGCGGCGAGACGGTCGAGCCCGTGCGGCGAAGGGTCGCGCTCGAATTGCAGCTTGAGTTGCCCGTCATGCCAAAGCCGCAGGGCGATCTGGGGATGGGCGATGGCGGCGCGCTTGAACACGTCGGCGCACCAGGCATATTCCGTTTGCGGCGATTTGAGAAATTTGCGGCGCGCCGGCAGGTTGAAAAACAACTGCCGCAAGGTCACTCGCGTGCCCTGTTGCGCCGCTGTGGGTTGCACCGCGGAGACCTGACCTGCGCTGGCGTGAATGCGCGCCCCATCGGCCCCGGCGCGGCGGCTGATGATCTCGATTTCGGCCACGGCGGCCATGGCTGCGAGCGCCTCGCCGCGGAAGCCGAGATGCGCGGCGTGGTGCAATTCGTCGAGATCGGCGATTTTGCTGGTGGCGTGGCGCAGCAGCGCCAGGGGCAACTCTTCGGCCGGAATGCCGCAACCATCATCTTCGACCTGCACGCTGCCCAGCCCACCCTGTTCGAGGCGCACGGTGAGAGCGCTGGCGCCCGAATCGATGGCGTTGTCGAGCAGTTCGCGCAGGGCCGAAGCCGGGCGTTCGATAACTTCGCCGGCGGCAATCTGGCTGATGAGCACGTCCGGCAGCGGACGAATCGGGCGTTGGGGTTGCAGCAAGGCAGGGATACGGAAAGGGTGGCGAGGCCGCAGCGTGGCGGCGACCGTCCCCTCGTTGAGGGGCTTGGAGACGGGATCAACGAGAGGAGAAACGACAAGTTGGCTCAGTATACTTTTCAGGCTGTGCATAGGCCCATAGCGCTCGGTGGCGCTCAGCCCCGGCTCAGTTTTCCGGCGCAGCATCTGCGTCTTCGGCCTTTCATAGGCTCTCTTCCGGCTTTCAGCCCAAACCGCATGGATCCCCACGCTCTCATCGACCTCATTCTGCACTTCGACGTGCATCTGGCGCAGTTCATCGCGGCGTACGGCCCCTGGGTGTACGGGCTGCTCTTCGGCATTGTGTTCGTCGAAACCGGGCTGGTGATCATGCCGTTTCTGCCGGGCGACTCGATGTTGTTCGTGGTGGGTGCGTTTGCGGCCACCGGGGCGCTCAGCCTGCCGGGGGTGATCGCCGTGCTCTGGCTAGGCGCCGTGCTGGGCGACAGCCTGAACTACCAGATCGGCAAGGCCATCGGCCATAAGGTTTTTTCGTGGCCGGACTCACGCTGGTTCAACCGGCGCGCCTTTGAAAAGGCGCACGCCTTTTACGAAAAATATGGCGGCATCACCATCGTGGCCGCGCGGTTCATGCCCTTCATTCGAACCTTCGCCCCGTTTGTGGCGGGCGTGGCCGAGATGTCGTATGGCAAGTTTCTGGCCTACAACATGCTGGGCGCCACACTCTGGACGGGGCTGCTGGTCATGGCGGGTTATCTGTTCGGCAACATTCCGTGGATCAAACACAATTTGGGTGTCATGACCATTGCCATCATCGTGCTGTCGCTGCTACCCGCGGTGTGGGGTTGGTGGAAATCACGTCGGCAGGTGTCGGCGGTCTGAAGCGGCGGTCTGACGCAAACGCCTGCTGCTAGTTGTGCGCGCTGTGAACTTCATTGCAGCGAGCCGCGCAGCAGGCCGACGGCGAGTCCCTCAATGGCGAAGGGCTGGCTGGCATCGACGCGGATGGGGGCGAACTCGGGGTTGGCCGGTAGAAGCTCGATGTGATCGGCTTGCAGGCGAAGGCGCTTGACCGTGACCTCGTCGCCGATGCGGGCCACCACGATCTGTCCGCTTTGCGCCGTCTGGCTGCTTTTGACGGCCAGCATGTCGCCGTCGAGAATGCCGGCATCGCGCATGCTCATGCCGCGAACCTTGAGCAGATAGTCAGGGCGCACCGAGAAGGCGCCGGGATCGACGTTGAGCGTCTGCTCGATATGCTCTTGCGCGAGGATGGGATGCCCCGCAGCGACGCGACCGACCAGCGGCAGGCAGAGCTGCTCGGCGCCAGGCAGCGCGAGTTGCAGCCCATGAGAGAGATCCGCACGCAACCCACTCGCACGCCCCCCCATGGCGCCGGAGGTTTTCCCGGACGTTGTCATCGACGGCGAGGCGCGCTGCGATTCGGTGATGCGAATGCCGCGCGACGCTCCGGGCGTGAGCTCGATCACGCCCTTGCGCGCGAGCGCCTGCAAATGATCTTCTGCCGCATTGGCCGAGCGGAATCCCAGCTTTGCGGCGATTTCGGCCCGGGTGGGCGGGTAGCCCAGTTCGCGCACGGAGGCGGTGATGAGATCGAGAATTTCCTGCTGGCGAGGGGTGAGTTTCGAGATGAGACGGCGCATGCGTGGGCTCCGGCAGTTGCACAATAAGTCAGCTTGATGGGCGAGGCCGATGGGCAAGGCTGATGAACGAGTTCGCCATGCGAGCCATGTCATCTTTTGGCCATGAAGACGCCCTGATCAGGCTTCCAGCTTGATGATTTTCACAGCACTGTAAATCAAAACAGTCTTTCTGCAAAGAGATTCACACATGACCGATTCTTTTTCTCGCGCGGCCTTGCCGCAGATTGTGGTGTTGGGAACAGGGGGCACGATCGCGGGCGCCGCGACGGGCGACCCCAGTCTGCCGGGTTACACCGCCGGGGTTTTGGGGGTCGACGCGTTGCTGCAAAGCGTGCCGGCGCTCGGCCGCCTGGCGCAAATCCACACCGACCAGGTGGCCAATCTCGACAGTAAGGACATGACCTTCGCGGTCTGGACGCAGTTGGCCGAACGCGTGGCCTACTGGCTGGCGCAGCCGCAAATTCAGGCCTGCGTCATCACCCACGGCACCGACACGCTGGAAGAAACCGCCTACTTTCTGCGTTTGGTGCTGGATACCGACAAGCCGGTGATCCTGACTGCTGCCATGCGTCCTGCCACGGCGCTGAACGCCGACGGCCCGCAGAACCTGCTCGATGCCGTGCGGGTGGCCGTGCATCCGGCAGCGCGGGGGCTGGGCGTGGTCTGTGTGTTGCACGGCGTGGTGCATGCTGCTCGCGACGTGACCAAGGCGAATACGCACGCGGTGGAAGCGTTTTCATCCGGCGAGCGCGGCCCGCTGGGTGAAGTGGACGGTGAGGCCTTGCGGCTTTGGCGACAACCCGTGCCGGAGGCCGGGGCGCCGTTTCCCCTACCTGCTGCGGGGGGCTGGCCGCGGGTGGAGTTGCTTACCAATGCGGCGGGCAGCGATAGTGCGCTGGTGTGCTGCCTGATTTCGAGCACGGCGCTTCAGCCCCGATTGGGCGGACTGGTCGTGGCCGGCACCGGGGGCGGCACGGTGCACCGCGAACTCGAGGCCGCGCTGCGCTGGGCCGAACAACAGGGCGTGCGGGTGAGGGTGGCGTCACGCGTCGGCCCGGTACGCGGCGGCGCCGATGACGGCCTCAATGCGGTGAAGCTGCGGGTGCGGCTGCAGCTGGAACTGGCCGCCCAGAACCAAGCAGAGCGTTGAACCCAGAATGTTCTCTCGGCGGGGCCAATTGATCCCCACCGGGGGCAGAAAGCTTGGGCCGGTGGGGCGAAAGAGCGGGGGGCGATTCCTCACCCTCTGCGATTCAGCCGCTTTGCAGAGAACTTAGGGTTGATCGACCAAGGTAAGGTTGCGCCGCACCGGGTTTGGATACCGGGCTTGGATGCCTACAGCGCGCGCCTTCGTGCGTGAGAGCATGAGAGACAAAATTGTGCAAAACGCCCTGTAGTCAGGTGTGCGGTTGTCACCGACATTACTGCGCAAGAGTGCTGGCCTGGGTTTCGCCGACCAGCGATTCGTAGCTGGCATAGAACGACAAAATGTAGGCTAGGAAAATGGCGATGGCCACGGGCATGCTGAGCATGGCGGCCAGGGTTTCACTGGCGCCGAGCAGGCTGGCGACGAGCATGATGAGCGTGGGCAGGCTGAGAAAGAGCAGCAACCATTGCACCGCATAGAGCGCAAACGCCTTGATGTTGCGCACGCACAGCACGAAGCTGAAAAACAGCGCCTTGACCGGCGGCATGGCGTGCCAGGCCACCAGTGGCGGGGCGAGCCAGAAGGCGAGCGAGACGGGGATATACGCCAGAGTGGCGGCTATGGCGCCCAGGCGCAGGCTGCCGTCGGCGATGGCGCTGGCCGGCGGTTTGTCACCGAGCAGAAGCAGGCGCAGCATGGCGCCGCCGTCGAACAGGCTGCCGACTCCAAGCACCAGAATGACGGCGAGGGTGTAGAGCACGCCCAGCATCACCATGCTGCGCAGCGCCTGCGGGCCGCTGCGAAAACCGGTGAGCAGCACCGTGGGCCAAAGCGGCTGCTTTTGTGCGATCTGGCGGCTGGCTTGCATGAAGCCCAGGGTGCCGAACTGCACCACGAACAGCGGAAACACCAGACCGATGATGGGCAGCGCCGAGACGAATCCGGTGACGACGATATAGGCCACGATCATCAACAGCGCCGCCCAGGGCTGCAGCGCCAGACGGCGAAAGCCGCTTTGCACCCAGAGCAGGCCCTCGCGGGCAGAGACGGTACGCAGTTGCATGGCGAAAGACGATGAAAGGTGAAGAGCCGAAGAAAAGAGCCCAAGAAGGGAGCCGACATGGTATCGGCAGGCCCGGGCTCAGGCGGACGCGATGCGCTGGCGCAGCACGCGCTCGAAGTGGGTGGGGTCGTGGGGGGTGAGCAAGTGGGCGTCGCGCGGCAGGTGATAGTCGGCCAGACGCGAGGTCCAAAAACGCAGCGCGGCAGCGCGCAGGGCGTCGGGCAGCAAGCGGTGTTCGGCATCGCTCATGGAGCGTACGGCGAGGTAGGCGCTCAGCAAGGCGTCAAAGCGGGCCGCGTCAAACTCGCCTGTCTGCAGGTGAATGCACCAGTCGTTGAGCGCCACGGCCAGATCGAACAGCCAGGTATCGACCCCGGCGAAGTAAAAGTCGAACACGCCGGAGAGAGTATCCCCCTCGAACAGCACGTTGTCGCGAAACAGATCGGCGTGAACCGCGCTGCGCGGCAGCGCGGCATAAGCGGGCGATGCGGCGACCTCAGTCTGGTGCGCAAGCTCAGTGCTGATGAGAGCGTGTTGATCGGCGGTGAGATAGGGCAGGATGTCGGGGATGGTGCGGGTCTGCCAGGCGAGCCCGCGCAGATTGGGTAGCGTGCCCGCGTAGTCGCGTGCGGCCAGATGCATGCGTGCCAGCCAATGCCCCACTTGCGCGCAGTGCGCCGGCTCGGGCTGCAGCTGGCTGCGGCCTTGCAGGCGAGTGACCAGCGCGGCGGGTTTGCCTTTGAGGGTGTGCAAGGTCTGACCCTGCCGGTCGGGTATGGGGTCGGGTACGGGAATGCCATGCGCGGCCAGATGGTGCATCAGCCCGAGGTAGAACGGCAACTGCTCGGCCTGCAGGCGCTCGAACAAGGTGAGCACGAACCGGCCCCGCGTGGTGCTCAGGAAGTAGTTGGTGTTTTCGATCCCGCTGGCGATGCCTTGCAGGTCCGTGCGTGTGCCCAGATCGAAGCGGGCCAGCCAGGAGTCGACCTCTGCTGCGTCGAGCGGTGTGAAAACGGCCATGAACGGGATGGGGAAAGAAAAGGCAGGCTGGAAAAGCAGGTTGAGCGAGCAGGTTGAACGGTCAGCCCGTCGGTTTATTTGAAGGTGAACACCTTCCACTGCGCCTGCCCTTCCATATGGGCCGGGTCGGTGCTGGACGAGATTGAGGGCGGCACCACGTTGTAGGCCACGCCGCCGTGCAAAGGCTGCACCTGAATCGAGGTGGTGGCGCCGCGCACCTGCTGCTCCTGAATGCGCACCGCACGATCCTGGGTGACGTTTTCGCGCACCCGAGGTTCAGGGAATTTGGGCTTGGGCTGGGTATCTGTCAGCGGCGCCGCAGGCTTGGACTGCGCAAGGGCGCTTGGTCCCGGATACACGCTGGCGAGCAGCGTGAACAGGCCAAGGGCGGAGACGGTAAGGGCGTGGCGAAACATGTTCATGCGCCGATTTTACGGCGGCATTGATAATGCGCGGATGAATTCAGACGTGCAATCCGACTCCGCCCCCACCCTGCTGCTGGTGGATGGTTCCAGCTATCTCTACCGCGCCTTCCACGCCATGCCCGACCTGCGCGGGCCCGAAGGCCAGCCCACCGGGGCGCTCTACGGCATGGTGGCCATGCTGCGGCGCCTGCGCGAGCAATATCCGGTGGCCAAGGGCTATCGCTACGCGGCCTGCGTGTTCGACGCCAAGGGGCCGACATTCCGCAACGCCATGTACGACCAATACAAGGCGCAGCGTCCGCCGATGCCGCCCGACTTGGCCGCGCAGATCGAGCCGATTCACCAAGCTGTGCGGCTGATGGGCTGGCCGCTGCTGGAGGTGCCGGGAGTGGAGGCCGACGACGTGATCGGTACCCTGGCCGTGCGGGCGCACGCACAGGGCATACGCACCCTGGTTTCCACGGGCGACAAGGACATGGCCCAGCTCGTCAACGACCACATCACTCTGGTCAACACCATGAGCAACGAGGTGCTCGACCCCGCCGGGGTGCAGCAAAAGTTCGGCGTTCCCCCCGATCGCATCGTCGATTACCTCACCCTGGTAGGCGACGCGGTGGACAACGTGCCCGGCGTGGACAAGGTCGGCCCCAAGACGGCGGTCAAGTGGCTGACGGAGTACGGCTCGCTCGATGCGCTGATCGAGCAGGCCGAAACCGTGAGCGGCGCTGCGGGTAAAAACCTGCGTGCCGCGCTCGACTGGCTGCCCACGGCGCGCAAGCTGGTGACCATCCACACCGACTGCGATCTGGACGGCTACGCCCAAGCCTTCGATCCCGATCTGCGTCCGGCGCCGGAAGATGCGCAAGCGCTGCTGCCCTTCTTCACCCGCAACGGCATGCGCCGCTTCAGCGCCGAGATGAAGGCGCAGACGGTGAGCGAGGATGCCGCCCGGCAGGTGTCGCTGCTGGACGACGCGCCGCCGGCCGAAAAGAGCGCGCCAGGCACCTACGAGACCGTTCTCGACTGGGGACGGTTCGACGCCTGGCTGACCCGCATCGACGCGGCCGAGCTCACCGCCATCGACACCGAAACCGACTCGCTCGACCCGATGCGCGCACGGCTGGTCGGCATTTCGCTCAGCGTCGCGCCCGGCGAGGCCGCCTATCTGCCGCTGGCCCACGCCTACCCCGGCGCGCCCGAGCAGTTGCCCATGGCCGAGGTGCTCGAACGTCTGCGGCCCTGGCTGGAAAACGCCGACAAACCCAAGCTCGGGCAGAACGCCAAGTACGACCGCCATGTGTTCGCCAACGCGGGCGTGACGATTCGCGGCTATGCGCACGACACCTTGCTTGAGAGCTATGTGATCGAGGCGCACAAGCCGCACAGCCTCGACAGTCTGGTGAGCCGCCACCTGGGCCGCGACGACACCCTGAGCTACGAGCAAGTTTGCGGCAAGGGCGCCAAGGCCATCACCTTCGATCAGGTGGCGCTCGATGTGGCGACCCGCTATTCGGGCGAAGATGCCGATCTCACCCTGCAGGTACACCAGCGGCTGTGGCCGCAAGTCCAGGCCGATGCCGGGCTGACGCGCATTTACGCGCTGGAAATGCAGGTCAGTGAAGTGCTGCAGCGCATCGAGCGTACCGGCGTGCTGGTGGACGGCGATCTGCTGCGGGCGCAAAGCGGCGAGCTGGGCGCCAAAATGCAAACCCTGGAAGCGCAGGCATTCGAGCTGGCCGGCGGCGCTTTCAATCTGGGCAGCCCCAAGCAGATCGGCGAAATCCTGTTCGACCGCCTGCAACTGCCGGTGCAGAAAAAAACCGCCTCCGGCGCTCCGTCCACCGACGAGGAAGTGCTGGAAAAGCTGGCCGAAGATTACCCGCTGCCGCGCGTCATTCTCGACCACCGCAGTCTGTCCAAACTCAAGAGCACCTACACCGAGAAGCTGCCGCAAATGATCAACCCGGACACCGGCCGGGTGCATACCAACTACGCGCAGGCCGTGGCCGTGACCGGGCGGCTGGCCTCCAACGATCCCAATCTGCAGAACATTCCAGTACGCACGGCCGAGGGGCGGCGCATTCGCGAGGCGTTTATCGCGCCCAAGGGCTGGCTGATCGCGTCGAGCGACTACTCGCAGATCGAGCTGCGCATCATGGCGCACCTCTCGCAAGACGCCGGTCTGCTCGCTGCGTTCGCCGCCGGGGAAGACATTCACCGCGCGACCGCGGCTGAGATTTTTGGCGTCACGCCGCTGGAAGTCAGCAGCGATCAGCGCCGCATGGCCAAGGTCATCAACTTCGGGCTGATCTACGGCATGAGTGCCTTCGGCCTGGCACGCAACCTCGGCCTGGAGCGCAGCGCGGCGCAGCTCTACATCGACCGTTACTTCGCCCGTTATCCGGGTGTCGCGGCGTATATGGAGCGCACCCGCAAACAGGCGGCGGAACAGGGCTATGTCGAAACCGTGTTCGGGCGACGACTGTGGCTGCCCGATATCCACGCCAGCGGGCCGCGCCGTGCCGCGGCCGAGCGAGCCGCCATCAACGCGCCGATGCAGGGCACCGCGGCCGACCTCATCAAAATGGCGATGATCGCCGTCGATGCCGCGCTCGTGCGCGAAAAACTGCGCAGCCGGGTGGTGATGCAGGTGCACGACGAGCTGGTGCTCGAAGTGCCCGAGGAAGAAACGCACTGGGTGCGCGAACACATTCCCCGCCTGATGGCGGGCGTTGCCCAGCTCGACGTCCCGCTGCTGGCCGAAATGGGCCTGGGCGCCAACTGGGAGCTGGCGCACTGAGCGTGGTCACTGAGCGTGGCCGCTGAGCGCGGCAGGTCTGGGGCGGTCAGACGATGCGCACCTGCAGCGGCGTCAGGCCGTCTATCGTGCCGTGCAGTACCTGGCCGCGGGTGATGGCGCCGACGCCATCGGGCGTGCCGGTGAAAATCAGGTCGCCGGGTTTCAAGGTGAACAGGGTGGAGAGCCGGGCGATGGTTTCGTCCACCGACCAGATCATCTGCTCCAGCCGCCCTTGCTGACGCAGCGCGCCGTCGACCGTTAGCGCAATGGTGCCGGTGTTCAGCTCGGCGCCGGGTTGACGCGGCGTGATCGGGCCGATGGGGGCGGACTGGTCGAAGGCCTTGCCGATTTCCCACGGTCGACCCTGCGCCTTCATCTGCCCCTGCAGATCGCGGCGGGTCAGGTCGAGGCCGACGGCGTAGCCGTAGATGTGCGCGGCGGCCTGCCTCACGGGGATGTCGCGGCCCGCGGCGCCGATGGCGACGACCAGCTCGATTTCGTGATGCAGATCTTGCGTGACGGACGGGTAGGCGATGTCGCCGGTCTGCCCTGCGGCAACCGCAATCACTGCATCGGCATCGCCGGGCTTGCTGAAGAAAAACGGCGGCTCACGATTCGGGTCTGAGCCCATTTCGCGCGCATGGGCCGCGTAGTTGCGCCCGACGCAATACACGCGGCGAACGGGAAAGGCGAGATCGCTGCCCACGATGGGCAGCAGGGCGGGAGAGTGGGGTGGAAAGGCGGTGGGCATGACGGGTTCGGTCTTGGTTTGTTGATCGAGTGTAGGCAGAGAACAGGTCACTCGAGGCGAAATGTGGCGCGGATTCCACGTTGATTCACGCCCTGTTACAGATCGAGCCATCCCGCGTGGGGCAGGTCTTGATCTTCATCAGCCGCTGCGCATACGATATATGAAACGATAAACATTATCATTTGCGCATCATCACAAAGCAGCTTTTTTCAGGTCAGATCATGCACACCGACTCCGTAGTGGTTTCCCTCGCACAGCTTCCCTATGGGCAATGCGCCCAGGTGGTCGATTTCGATGGCGGACGCGCCATGGTGCAGCGCATGGTCATGCTCGGTATCCGCCGTGGCGTGCCGCTGTGCGTGGTGCACGGCCCCGGGCCGCGGGGCACGGTGGTGCAGGTGGGCGGTGCGCGCATTGCGCTGGGGCGGGGCGTGACCGACAAAATCCGCGTGATGCCTATCGTGGCTTCGGCGGCCGCGGCGTCTGCGGTGCATCAAAAGGCTGCGGCATGAGCGCGTGTCACGATCCAGATTGCGCAGTTTCCCCCGAAGCAGACTCCGGCCTGCCGGTGATCGCTCTGGCGGGCAACCCCAATTGCGGCAAGACCACCATTTTCAACCTGCTCACCGGGGCGCATCAGCATGTGGGCAACTGGCCCGGCGTCACGGTGGAGCAGCGCCGGGGAACGGCCTTAGCGGCGGGGCTGAAGCTTTCGGTGATCGATCTTCCGGGTGTGTACAGTCTGCTGGGCGGCGGCGGTGCCGACCAGGGCGTGGCGCGCAACTTTTTGCTCGATGAGCGGGTGGATCTCATCGTCAACATCGTCGATGCCTCCAACCTCGAACGCCATCTGGCGCTGACCTTTGAACTGCTCGAAACCGGCAAGCCGCTGATCCTCGCGCTCAATATGGTGGACGAGGCGCAGGCGCTGGGGCTGGAGCCGCAAGTGCTCGCGCTCTCAAAGCAACTTGGCGTGCCTGTGGTGCCGCTGGTGGCGCGAAAAGGCCGTGGCCGTGCAGAACTGCTCGACACCATACGGGCCGCCCTGCAACAAAAGCCCAGCGCCTCGATGCCGACCTACCCGCCCGAGGTCGAACAGGCGATCGACCAAGTCGGCGCGCAACTTGCCGTGCCCTCGACGCCACGGCGCCGCTTCGATGCGCTGCGGCTGCTCGAAGGGCTGGTGGTGTCGCCCTCGGCCGAGGTACAGGCCGGCGTGGCGGCGGCGCAGGCGCAGGTGCTCGCCCAAGCTGGCGAAGAAGTGGCCGATCTGGTTGCGGCCGCCCGCTTTGGCTGGGCGCACCAGCTTGCGGCCATTGCCATGCAGCGCACCGGCAAGATGGGGGTGCGCCACCGCGTGACCGATGTTCTCGACCGCGTGGTGCTCAATGAATGGCTGGGCGTGCCGGTGTTTCTGCTGGTGCTGTATCTGGTGTTCGTGGTGAGCTTCAGCGGCGGCAATATTTTTCTCGACTTTTTCGATCAGGCCTCGTCGGCGCTACTCATCGGCGGGGTGGGGCATGTGATGCTGCAGGCCGGGCTGCCCGACTGGATGGTGTCCATGGTCGCTGGCGGCGTGGGCGGCGGGCTCAACCTGGTCATCTCCTTCATCCCGCCCATCGGTCTCACCTTTCTGTTCCTCGCGTTTCTCGACGACTCGGGCTATATGGCGCGCGCCGCCTATGCGATGGATCGCTTCATGCGTCGCATGGGCCTGCCCGGCAACTCGCTGGTGCCCATGGTCATCGGCTTTGGCTGCAATGTGCCGGCCATCATGGGCTCGCGCATCATCGAAGACCCGCGCGGCCGCCTGCTTACGGTGCTGATGCAGCCCTTCATGTCGTGCTCGGCGCGGCTGACCATCTATATGGCGTTCGCCGTGGTGTTTTTCCGCAGCACCGGCGGGCAGGTGGTATTTCTGCTGTATGTGCTGGGCATCGTGGTGGCGCTGCTCACCGCGTGGATGCTGGGCAAGACGGCCATTCGGGGCGAGCCCATGCCCTTTGTCATGGAGCTGCCGCCCTATCGCCTGCCCAGCCTGCGCAGCGTTGGGCTGCAGGCCTGGCAGCGGTTGAAGGTGTTCATTTTCCGCGTCGGCAAGGTGATCGTGGTCATCGGGGTGGTGCTGTTCGTGCTGCCCGGCATAGGCTGGACGGACAAGGGCTTGCAGGCGACCGACATCGATCACTCTCTTCTCGCTCAGGGCAGCCGGGCCATTGCGCCGGTGTTCGAGCCCATGGGCATCACCCGGGAGAACTGGCCCGCGGTGTCGGGGCTGCTGGCGGGCGCGGCCGCCAAGGAGATCGTGATCGGCACGCTCAACGGCATTTATCAGCGGCAGCAGGCTTCCGACTCGATGGCGGCTTATCGCCAGCCTGATGTGGGCGCCAAGCTGTTGCAGGCTGCCAAGACCATTCCCGAAAACGCCGCGGCCTTTTTCAACAACTTCCTCGATCCGCTGGGCTTGCACGATCTGCAGTCCGCCGACAAGGCTGTGCAGGCCAGCGGCGCCAGCAACGAAACCCTCGCCGGGCTGGCGGCCGCGTTCACCCCGCTGTCGGCCTTTGCCTACCTGGTGTTCGTCTTGCTGTACGTGCCCTGCGCCAGCACCATGGGGGCGCTGCGTCGCGAGGTGGGTTGGGGCTGGATGGTGTTTTCCGTGCTTTACGGCATCGGCATCGCCTGGGCCGCGGCCACGGTGATCTATCAGATCGGTACGTTTGCGCAGCATCCCCCATCATCCGCCCTTTGGGTGGTCGCTTGCGTTGCCGCCTTTGTGCTGCTGGTGGTGGGCCTGCGGCAATACGGCGACCGCACCGAGCGCCGCGTGGCAACGCAGGGGCTGGAGAGTCTGGTATGAACCCGCTGTTCGCCGTGCGCGATTGCCTGCGCGACAAGCAGCTTGCCAGCGCCGCCGAGATTGCGGCCTGCGTGCAGGTTTCTGCGTCAGTGGTCGAAGACATGCTGGCGCACTGGGTGCAGCGCGGGCTGGTCGAGCGGATCGATGCGCAGGGCAGCGCCTGTGGCAGCGGCTCCTGCGGGAGTTGTGGCCAATGCGGCACCCGCAAAACCGCGGCAGCGCTCTACCAGTGGCGCGGTCTGCAGGCCGCCGCGGCATCCCCGGCAAAAGCCCCGGTGTTGATGCTGCGCTCTGCCTGAACTTGGGCGGTTTTGCAAGCACGGGGTTTTGGCGGGCGGCCTAAGCTAGCGTTCTTTACCTCACGGAGAAGAACGCCATGCACAACCCTATGCTTTATCGCCATCTTGGCCGCAGCGGCCTGCAAGTCAGCCTGTTTTCGCTCGGCTCCTGGGTGACGTTTCACAATCAGGTCGATGCTTCGGGCGTGCGCGAGATGATGGCCGCCGCGCGCGATGCGGGAATCAATTTTTTCGACAATGCCGAGGTCTATGCCAATGGCGAAAGCGAGCGACTGATGGGGCAGGCGCTGGCGCAGCTCAAGTGGCACCGGCTCGACTATGTGGTGTCGAGCAAGTTTTTCTGGGGGCTCGACGCGGGCACGGCCGAGAAACCGCGCATCAACGGCCGCAACACCCTGAACCGCAAGTATCTGTTGCAGGCGGTCGATGGCAGCCTCAAGCGCATGGGGCTGGATTTCATCGATCTGATCTTTTGTCACCGCCCCGATCCGCACACCCCCATCGAAGAAACCGTCTGGGCGCTGCACAACGTCATCGAGCAGGGCAAGGCGCTGTACTGGGGCACCAGCGAGTGGAGCGCCGACGAGATTCGCGCCGCCTACGAGGTGGCCGAGCGGCACCATCTGCACAAGCCGGTGATGGAGCAGCCGCAATATCACCTGTTCCACCGCAAGCGGGTGGAGCAGGAGTACGCCCGGCTCTACGACGATATCGGCCTGGGGCTCACGACCTGGAGCCCGCTGGCGTCTGGCCTGCTGACGGGCAAATATCGCCAGGGCATCCCCGCAGGCAGCCGGGGCGAGATGCAGAACGTGAGCTTTTTGCGCGACGGCCTGCTCGACGCGCGAAAGAATGCCGCAGTGGGCGAGCTCGAAGCCATCGCCCAGCAGCTCGACTGCAGCGTGGCGCAACTGGCTTTGGCCTGGGTGGCTCACAATCCGCGGGTGAGCTCAGTCATTCTGGGGGCTTCGAAGTTGTCGCAACTGCAGGAGAACCTGGGCACACTCAGCGTGCTGCCCAAGCTCACGCCAGAAGTGCTGGCGCAAATGGATGCCATTTCCGCACCGCTGGCGGTCTGATCGATTGGCTAATCGCCCCGCAGGTTTCAGGGTGCCGTTGCACACTCCAGTGCAGCTAACCAGTGCAGCGCCTGTTCGCGGCTGTCGCCGCACATCTCGGCGCTGGGCTGCAGTCCGCTGCAGCAGGACGGACGCTCGGGCCTGCCGAAAATGGCGCAGCGCAGATCAGCGGTGAGTTGCACGCAGGGCGTGCTCGCTGGTTTGCCCTGCGGCATTCCGGGAATCGGGCTGCTGATCGACGGCGCGATGCAGCAGGCCGCGCAGCCGGGGCGGCAGGCGTGGCCGGGCTCCGCGGCTGGTGGCATCAACCAAACAACTTCTTGGTGATTTCCGCGACATGCTTGCCCTGGTAGCGGGCAATGTCGAGCTCGTTGGCGCTGGGCTGGCGGCTGCCATCGCCTTTGCTCAGGGTGGTGGCGCCGTAAGGCGTGCCGCCGGAAACCTCGTCCATCTGGGTCAGGCCGGCACAGGCATAGGGCACGCCGACCACGATCATCCCGTGATGGAACAGGGTGGTGTGGAACGAAGTGAGGGTGGTTTCCTGCCCGCCGTGCTGCGTGGCGGTGCTGGCAAACACGCTGCCCACCTTGCCCACCAGCTTGCCTTGTTGCCACAGTGCGCCGGTCTGGTCGAGGAAGTTGCGCATCTGGCCGCACATATTGCCAAAGCGCGTGGGCGTGCCGAAGATCACCGCGTCATAGTCCGCCAGGTCGGCGGGCTGGGCAATGGGCGCGGCCTGATCGGTCTTGGCATGGATGGCAGCCGCGGTTTCCGCCGGCATGGTTTCGGGTACGCGCTTGATGTCCACGCTGCAGCCCGGCACGCTGCGCGCGCCTTCGGCCACCGCGTGCGCCATGGTTTCCACATGACCCCAGGTGCTGTAATACAAAACAAGAATCTTTGCCATTTTCGATGTCCTTTTAGATAACTTTCAGGTGAATCAGGGAGCAGGCCAAAGTGGCGCTGTGAGTCCTATTGTGGTTGAGTTGTCTCGTTTTTGCAGGACAGGGCTTTGTGTTGCGGCATGCCGACATGAAATCGCCATGACTGTCATCAAACTGTGATGTGGGTGCGATAAAACCGGGCATCTTTCCCGCACTTCGCCCCATGCTTTCTCTCGTACAACCCCAGATCGGCTATCTCGCCATCCTGCTCGACCGGCTGCTTTCGCATGGCGAGCTGCGTGTGGAGTTTCAGCCCGTGTTCGATCTGCGGGGTCATTCGATCCACGCCTTCGAGGCGCTGGCGCGCGGGCCGCAGGGCTCGCCGCTGGAGCGACCGGATGCGCTGTTTCAGACCGCGCGGGAGAACGGGCGCTTGTACGAGCTCGATGCCCTGTGCGTGCGCACGAGTTTAGAGACGTTCGCCCGGCTGAATTTGCCGGGGCAGTTGTTCATCAACGTCACGCAGACCTTGCTCGATTCGGGCTGGCTGGGCAGCTCGGCCGCGCTCGATTTGTTGCAAAGACTGGGCTTGCCGCCGTCGCGCGTCGTGTTCGAGTTGCTGGAAAGCGATGATCTGCTGAAAGACGGCGTGGGCATGGAGCAGGCCGAACATCTGCACCGCCTCGGTTTTACGCTGGCGCTGGACGACATGGGGCGGGGTTTCGGCCGCTTCGAAGCCTGGCAGCGCCTGCATCCGCGCTATCTCAAGATCGACCGGGCGTTCTGCGCCGGGCTGGCCGATGATGCGGTCAAGGCGGCGTTCGTGCGCTCGATGTTGCTCATGGCCGAGGCCAGCCGCTCTTGGGTGGTGGCCGAGGGCGTGGAGTCGGCCCGCGATCTGCGCGTGCTGCGCGAAATCGGCGTGCAGTTGGCGCAGGGCTTTGTGTTGGAGCGGCCGTCTGCCGCGCCGTCGCGTGAAATGCGCCCGGCGCAACGGGGCTTGATCGAGGCGGCTCAACCCGAGTTGTACCCGCTGGCTTCGCGCGGCAGCGTGGAACAATCGGCGCTCGGCCTGGCGCGCCCGATCGCTCCGGTCCAGCCGCAAGTACGGCTGGAAGAGGTGCTGCGCCGCTTCGACGCCCAGCCCGATCTGATGTCGATTCCCGTGGTCGATGCGAACGGGCGCGCCCTGGGTATTCTCAACCGCTATGTGCTGGCCGACCGGCTCTGGCGCCCGCATGTACGCGACCTGCTGGGCAACAAACCCTGCGCCCAGGTGATGAGCGCCGATGTGCTCAAGCTCGATGTGAGCAGCAGTCTGCACCAGGCCAGCCAGTTGATCGCCGATGCCAGCTTTCGCCACGCCACCGAGGGCGTGCTGGTCACCGAGCAGGGCGACTATCGCGGCCTGTTGCTGGTGGGCGATCTGCTGCGGCTGGTCAACGAGTTCCAGATCCAGACTGCGCGCTATGCTAACCCGCTGACGCTGCTGCCGGGCAATGTGCCCATCAACGAACAGATCGATCGCCTGCTGGCCTCGGGGCAGTCTTTCGTGGCGGCGTATGGCGATATCGATCACTTCAAGCCGTTCAACGATGTGTTTGGCTACCGGCTCGGCGACGAGGTCATTGTGCTGCTGGCCGATCTGCTGCGGGCGCGCTTTGCGCGGCCGGGCGATTTTGTCGGCCACATCGGCGGGGATGATTTCATCGTGGTGAGCGCCGAGCCCGATGCCGTCGAGCGTCTGCAGACCATTCCGCAGGAATTCGCCGCCGAGATGCCGCGCTTCTTCAATGCGGATCAACGTGAACGCGGCGGATACGAGGCCGTCAACCGCCGAGGCGAAGCGCAGTGGTTCGGATTTCCCACCGTGTCCTTCGGCGTGCTGACTTTGGCTTCGGGGCAGGTGGAATCGCACCGCGAAGTTTCGGCCCTTCTGGTCGAGCTGAAAAAAGTGGCCAAGGCGCAGGCCTACGACCGGGTGTTTATCGACCGGCGGCAGTACGGCCCGCAGGTCGGAGTGCAAGTGCCGCCCGCCTTGAGGTGAACATGAGCAGCGCGGCAACCGACCCTCGCAGCATTCCGGCGCGGCTCAATCTGTTGCTCGCGGTCTTGGCGCTGACGATGTCGGGCTGGCTGTGGATCGTTCTGCCGCTGCTGCTGCCCGCGCTGCCTGCTTTGGGCTGGAGTCTGCTGATCGTGGTGCTGGCGACCACTTTTTACTGGTCTTTGCTGCACGAAGGCATCCACGCCGTGCTGCTTCCCAACCGGCGCCTGAACGACGTGCTTTCGCGCCTGCTGGCCATCGGCTTTCCGGCGCCGTTTGCGGTGCTGCGGTTCGGGCATCTCAAGCACCACCAGTTCAACCGCACCGCCATCGACCGCAGCGAAGTGTTCGATCCGGCCTTGACCACGCGCAGCGCGGCCGCCTGGCGTTACT
Source organism: Thiomonas sp. UBA7699 (assembly GCF_002482605.1). NCBI lineage: Bacteria > Pseudomonadati > Pseudomonadota > Betaproteobacteria > Burkholderiales > Thiomonas > Thiomonas sp. UBA7699. The sequence goes on from NZ_DLGH01000024.1 coordinate 46,546, forward strand.
ACCCGCAACTGCTCATCGGCCTGTATGCCAGCGAAGTGGTCGCACTGCTGCTGGTGTGGTTGCCGCCGGCCTGGCTGCTGCGGCTGGCGCAGCGTCTGCCGGCCGAGCCCGGTCTGCCGTCGCTGGCGCAGAGTCTGGAGCGGCAACTGCTCAAGCCCGACACCCTGCGCGCTATGCGTCTGGACAGCCTGGCGTCACTGGCGCTGGTGACGTGCAGCGTTTGGCTCTACGGCGCGCATGTCTGGATGCTGCTGCTGGCGCTGCTGGGCCGGGGGCTGCTGATTTCGCTCACCGACAACGCCTATCACTATGCGACCCCGCTGCACGCCCCCGGCGATGATGTGCGACAGGCGCGCCAGCTCGATCTGCCGCGCTGGGCCTCGGCGCTGATTCTGCACTTCAACTATCACGCCACCCATCATCGCCACCCGGCGCTGCCCTGGAGCAAATTGCCCGCGGCGGAGAGTGCGCAAGACCGGCAGTTTGCCCAGCCCTATGCGCGTGCGCTGCTGCGCCAGTTGCGTGGCCCGATTGCGCTCAAGGAAACGCCGGGCCGCCCCAAGTTTCCTTGACCACCTCGCAGCTTGCAAGCTGCTCGGATTCGGCTCCGTCCAAGCTGCCGCAGGGCAGCTTGGAGCTGCGGGCCTCATCCCCCACGGGGGTCGGCGAGCCGACCCTGGGGGCGCTGAGCAGGCGTTGCCGCGAAACCGCGTTCACACGCCCTGATCTCCCGGCTCTACGCTGAATTGCTCGGCCAGAAAGTCGAGCAGCGCCCGCACCGCGGGCAGCAGACCGCGGCGCGATGCGAACACGGCGTGAATGATCTCGGGCCGCGGCGCCCAGCCGGGCAGCACATGCGTGAGTTGGCCACTGGCAAGCTGCGCCTGCACCATCATCAGCGGCAGCTGCACGATGCCCGCCCCCGCCACCGCCGCGTCGCACAGCGCGGGCATGCTCGACGACACCAGGCGCGGTTGATGCCGAACCGCGGCCTGCGCGCCTTCAGGGCCGTGCAGCTCCCAGGTCTGTGTGATGCCGAGCTGGCTGCCCAGAGCCAGGCTGGGCAGCCCGGACAGGCTGGCCGGGGTCTGCGGCATCTGCGTGCGGGCGAGCAGGGCGGGGCTGGCCACCAGTACCTGCACCCGCTCGGCAAGTGTTCGCAGCACAAGATCGCTGTCGTCGAGCGGCGGGGGGCGAACGCGCAGGGCCACGTCGATGCCTTCAGCCACCACGTCCACGCGCCGGTTGGTGGCGTCAAGCTGCAACTGCACCTGCGGATAGCGCACCAGGAAGGCCGCGACCATGCCCCCGACTTGCGCATCGAGCAGGGCGACCGGGCAGGTCATGCGCACGGCGCCGCAGGGCTCGGCATGGGTACGGGCTATGGCTTCTTCGGCCGCATCGGCTTCGACCAGCATAGCCTTGCAATGGGTGTAGTAAGTCTGCCCGAGTTCGGTGACCACGAAGCTGCGGGTCGAGCGTTGGATCAGCCTTGCGCCCAGTTGCGTCTCCAGTCGCGCCAAGCGGCGGCTCAGTTTCGATTTCGGCAGGCCGAGCGCACGTCCGGCGGGTGCGAAACCCCCGTATTCCACCACTTGGACAAAGTAATACAGATCATTCAAGTCGCGCATCGGTTTATTGTTCCATTTATAGAACGATCAAGGCAAATTTTGCGACTACCGAACGTATCGTTCCACCCATATTCTTTAGCCATCGCGGGGCTGGGCCCCGGCTTACAGGAGAAACAGCGTGAAAACCCTTCAAGGCATTTACAGCAACCCGCGCCAACATTGGGTTGGCGACGGCTTTCCGGTGCGTTCGCTGTTTAGTTACAGCAGCCATGGCGTGCAGCTCAGCCCCTTCCTGCTGCTCGACTACGCCGGGCCGACGCAGTTCGCGCCCGGCAAGCAGCCGCGCGGCGTGGGCGAACACCCGCATCGAGGTTTCGAGACGGTGACCATCGTCTATCAGGGCGAGGTGGATCATCGCGACTCGACCGGGGCCGGCGGGCATATCGGCCCGGGCGACGTGCAGTGGATGACGGCCGCAGGCGGCATCCTGCATGACGAGTTCCACTCGCAGGCGTTCACCGAGCGAGGCGGCACGCTGGAGATGGTGCAGCTCTGGGTCAACCTGCCCGCCAAGGACAAGATGTCGCCGCCCGGCTATCAGACCTTGTTGAACGCCGCCATTCCCGACGTGGCCTTGCCCGACGCGGCAGGGCGGGTGCGTGTGATCGCCGGGACGTATGCCGACCACCGCGGCCCCGCACGCACCTTCACGCCGATGGACGTGTGGGACGTGCGGCTCAACGCGGGCGCACAGACCCGCTTCGACATCGCCGCGGGGCGCACGCTGGCGCTGGTGGTGCTGCACGGCGCGGTGAAGGTGAACGGCGATGCGGTGGTGCGCTCGGCACAGTTCGGCTTGCTCAGCCGTGAAGGCGACGGCGTGCTGGTCGAGGCCGAGGACGACGCCACGCTGCTGTTGCTCAGCGGCGAGCCGATCGACGAGCCCATCGTCGGCTACGGTCCGTTTGTGATGAACACGCAAGCCGAGATTCATCAGGCGATGCAAGACTTCAACAGCGGCCGTTTCGGCCAGATTGCGGCGTAAGCGATCGAGTTGGCGGGGCTACGCCTATACTGCGCCTGAGCTTGTCGGAGCGCCGGGCGAAATTCCCGGCTGAGACTGCGTAACGCAGAATCCGCTGAACCTGATCGGGCTAGGAAGTGCGCCGCAAGTGCACTTCCAACCTGCGGAGGGAACAAGGCGCCGGTGCAACGGCAGGCATTCATCCATCCCCGGAGGAACCATGTCTGCACTGCCCGAATCCCGCTACAAGGTCGATGCCCCTGAGCTGACCGAGCGCATCACCCGTACCCCCTTCGCCGCGTCCAGCAAGATTTATGTGCAGGGCAGCCGTGCCGACCTTCGCGTGCCCATGCGCGAGATCAGGCTGGCCGATACCCCAGCGGTATTTGGCGTGGAAAAAAATCCGCCCTTCGCGGTCTATGACACCTCCGGGCCCTACACCGATCCGCAGGTGAGCATCGACCTGGCGCGCGGCCTGCCCGGGCTGCGCTTGCCGTGGATTGCCGAGCGCGGTGATACCGAGCGACTGCCCGCCTTCAGCTCCGACACCACGCGCCGCCACAACGCCGATGCGGGTCTGGATGCGGTGCGCTTTCCGCAGTTGCCGCTGCCGCGACGTGCCAAGGCCGGCGCCAACGTCAGCCAGATGCACTACGCGCGCAAGGGCATCATCACGCCCGAGATGGAGTTCATCGCCATTCGGGAGAATCAGCGGCAGGAAGAAATGCTCGATGCCGGACGGCTGAAGCAGCACCCCGGCCAGCATTTTGGCGCGAACATCCAATCGCGCATCACGCCGGAATTCGTGCGCGATGAAGTGGCGCGCGGCCGTGCCATCATCCCCAACAACATCAATCACCCGGAAAGCGAACCGATGATCATCGGCCGCAACTTCCTGGTGAAGATCAACGCCAATATCGGCAACTCGGCCACCACGTCGAGCATTGCCGAAGAGGTGGAAAAAATGGTCTGGTCCATCCGCTGGGGCGCCGACACGGTGATGGATCTGAGCACGGGCAAACACATCCACGAAACCCGTGAGTGGATCCTGCGCAACTCGCCCGTGCCCATTGGCACCGTGCCCATTTATCAGGCGCTGGAGAAGGTGGGCGGCGTGGCCGAAGACCTCACCTGGGAGCTGTTCCGCGACACCCTCATCGAGCAGGCCGAGCAGGGCGTGGACTACTTCACCATCCACGCCGGGGTGCGTCTGCCCTTCATTCCGCTGAGCGCCAAACGTGTCACCGGCATCGTTTCGCGCGGCGGCTCGATCATGGCCAAGTGGTGCCTGGCGCATCACAAGGAGAGCTTTCTGTACGAACACTTCGAGGATATCTGCGACATCATGAAGGCCTACGACGTGGCGTTCTCGCTGGGTGACGGCCTGCGTCCTGGCAGTATTGCCGATGCCAACGACGAAGCGCAGTTCGCCGAGCTCGACACCCTGGGCGAACTCACGCAGATCGCCTGGAAGCACGACGTGCAGACCATGATCGAAGGCCCTGGCCATGTGCCCATGCAGCTCATCAAGGAGAACATGGACCGGCAGTTGGAGAAGTGCGGCGAGGCGCCGTTCTACACCCTCGGCCCGCTGACCACCGACATCGCGCCCGGCTACGACCACATCACCAGCGCCATCGGCGCAGCGATGATCGGCTGGTACGGCACCGCCATGCTCTGCTACGTCACGCCCAAGGAGCACCTCGGCCTGCCCGACAAACAGGACGTGCGCGACGGCATCGTCACCTACAAGATCGCCGCGCACGCGGCCGATCTGGCCAAAGGCCATCCCGGCGCGCAGGCGCGCGACAACGCGCTCTCCAAGGCGCGCTTCGAGTTCCGCTGGGACGACCAGTTCAACCTCGGCCTCGATCCGGAAAAGGCCAAGGAGTTTCACGACGAAACCCTACCGAAAGACGCCTTCAAGACCGCGCATTTCTGCTCAATGTGCGGGCCGAAGTTCTGCTCCATGAAAATCACGCAGGAAGTGCGCGAGTACGCCGCCAAACAGGGCGTGGATGCAGAGCAGGCCGTCGAGGTGGGCATGGCGGAAATGTCGGCCGAGTTCCGCGCGGGAGGCAGCGAGGTCTATGTGCACGCCCCGCTGCCGGGCCGCACCAAGGCGGGGCGTGCCCCCTCGGGGGGCGGCGAAGGCGGAGCCGCAGCAGTGGGGGCTTTGACTCCGCTGCCGGGTTCGCGGGCTCCTGCGCCGCAACAGCAGGAGAACTGAAGACATGACGCGGACTGCTGAAGTGGTGATCGCGGGAGCCGGGCTTGCTGGTCGCCTGCTGGCGTGGCGTCTGCTCAGTGCAGGCGTGCCGGTCACCCTGGTCGATGCCCGTGGCCGCGATGATCGCGACCATGCGGCCGGGGTGGCTGCCGCGATGCTGGCGCCCTATGCCGAGCTGGTGGTGGGCGATGCCGATCTGTTCGCGCTCGGCGAGCAATCTTTGGCGATCTGGCCGCAATGGCTGGCCACGCTGCAGGCGCAGACCGGGCAGGCGGTGGACTTTCACCACGAAGGCTCGCTGGTGGTCGCGCACGCGCCCGACTACCCCGGTCTGGCGCACTATGCCGACCTCATCCGCTACCGCTTGCCTGCCGACAAACGCGACGCGGTGCAAAGCCTGGACGGGCCGGGCATCGCCGCGCTGGAGCCCGAATTCGCTGGACGTTTCAGCCGCGGTCTTTGGCTGCCGCTCGAAGGCCAACTCGACAACGGGCAATTGCTGCAAGCCCTGCAAGCCGCCATCGAGCAGGCCATGGCGCGCGTGGGCGGGCAGTGGCTCGAGCGCACCACTGTGCAAAGCGTGCAGGCCCGCTCGGTACACACCACCGACGGCGCGCTGATCGAGGCCGATGCGGTGGTGGACTGCCGCGGCGTGAACGCGGCCTGGCCGGGCGTGCGCGGCGTGCGCGGCGAAGTGCTCACCGTGACCTGCCCGGCGGTGAACCTGCGCCGCCCGGTGCGGCTGATCCATCCGCGCTACATGCTCTACATCGTGCCGCGCAGCGAAGGGCGCTTCATCATCGGCGCGACCGAACTGGAGTCGCAGGACACCGGGCCGATCACCGTGCGCTCCATGCTCGAACTCGCCAGCGCGCTCTACAGCGTGCATCCAGCGTTTGGCGAAGCGCGCATCACCCGCGTGGCCACCAGCCTGCGCCCCGCAACCGATGACCATCAACCCGTGTGGGCACAGCGCGAGGGCGTCTGGCACTTGAATGGCTTCTATCGTCACGGCTATCTCGTGGCTCCGGCAATGGTGCAGCGGGCCGAGCGCGATCTGTTGGCCCTGCTGCGCTCGCAGACCGTGGAGACTCTTGGATGAGCACCCCCAATCTTCAAATCGCAAAGGCTCTGTCGGTGCAAATCAACGGCGAGCCCGTGCAAACTTCCAGCGCCACGCTGGCCGACCTGCTCACCGAGCGCGGCTACGACGCCACGCAGGCTTTGGCTTGCGCGGTGAATCGGCATTTCGTGCCGCGCACCCTTTGGGCTCAACAGGTCTTGCAGCCGGGCGATGCCATCGAAGTGGTCAGCCCCGTGGTGGGAGGATGAAATGGATCTCGCCAACATGAATCAGACGGCTTCTCCCGTGCAACCCCACTGCGCCGTGCTGCGCCAGCCCGACCCCTTGCAGGTTGGCGGCGTCAGCCTGAACAGCCGCCTGTTTCTGGGCACCGCGCGTTATCCGGCGCCCAGCGTGCTCGCCGGGGCCGTGCAGGCCGCGCAGGTGGAGGTGCTCACCGTGTCGTTGCGCCGCTTAGCTCCAGAAAGTCAGTCCGGGCAGGCGTGGTGGCAGCGCATCCGTGAGATGGGGCGGCATCTGCTGCCCAACACCGCCGGTTGTCACTCTGCGGAAGAAGCCATCACCCTGGCGCAGATGGCGCGCGAAATTTTCGGCACCCACTGGATCAAGCTCGAAGTCATCGGCGACGACTACACCCTGCAGCCCGATCCCTGGGGCACCGTCTCCGCCGCGCAAACTCTGGTGCGTGAAGGCTTCGCCGTGTTCGCCTACACCACCGACGATCTGGTGACCGCGCTCAAGCTGCGCGATGCCGGTGTCGCCGCCATCATGCCCTGGGCCGCGCCCATCGGCACCGGCGCCGGGCCGCGCAACCTGCCCGCGCTGCGCACCCTGCGCGAGCGCTTGCCAGACAACGTGCTGGTGGTCGATGCCGGCATCGGCGCGCCCCACCACGCCGCGCAGGTGATGGAACTGGGTTATGACGCCGTGCTGGTGAACACCGCAGTGGCCGAGGCTGGCGACCCGGTGGCGATGGCCCGCGCTTTTACACTGAGTGTGCAGGCCGGCCGTCTGGCCCACCGCGCGCTGCCCATGCGCACGCGCGAAGTGGCTCAAGCCTCCACGCCCATGGTGGGCGTGCCGTTCTGGCATCAGGGGAGTTGAGCGCGTGAAAAAAGGACGTCTGGAAGCCTTCAGCGATGGCGTGTTCGCCATCATCATCACCATCATGGTGCTGGAATTGAAAGTGCCGCACGGCGAGCATCTCGACGCTCTGCTGCCGCTGTGGCCGGTCTTTCTCAGCTATGTGCTCAGCTTTGTCTATGTGGGCATTTACTGGAACAACCACCATCATCTGTTCCAGGCGTGCGACCGGGTTTCGGGCGCGGTCTTGTGGGCCAACCTGCACCTGCTGTTCTGGCTCTCGCTATTCCCTTTCGTCACCGGCTGGCTGGGGGGAAAACCACTTTGCCGCGCTGCCTGCTGCGGTGTACGGCATCGTGCTGCTGATGGCTGCGATGGCCTATTGGATTCTGCAAAACACGCTGATCGCCGCGGAAGGCGAGCGATCGGTGCTGCGGCGCGCCTTGGGCCAGGACTGGAAGGGCAAGCTCTCGCCAGTGCTCTACCTTGCAGGCATCGTGGTCAGTTTTTGGCAGGCCGGGGCGGCGCTTGCGTTTTATGTAGGGGTGGCGCTGCTCTGGCTGGTTCCTGACCGGCGGATTGAAAAAACGCTGCGCTAAGGTTTAGCGTTTAGCGCCGCGGCTGTAAAACACCACGCTGTCCTTGAAAGCCGTGCTGTGCAACCCTTGGGCGAGCCCGCTGGCCAGCCAGCTTTGCAGCCGCTTGCGCGACACCCACACAGCGAAGGGCTTGCCCTCGGCCCGGGCCTTCTGCAGCGCGTTTTCGTTCACGCAAGTGTTCTGCCGCCTGTCGTCCCGGCAGCCGAACCAAAGGTCTTCGCTGGCGCTGTCGATCACGAACAAGTGGGGGACGCCGTAGAACAAAAGCGATGCGTCGTGATCCTCGAAGGTTTGCCAGGAGAACCATACGGTGTCTGCGGGCAAGAGTCGATGCATGACCCCAGCGACCTGTTTCTGCGAGATCTCGGCCGTTTTAGCGACAGCGAGCTGAGCGGAGAAATCCACCATGATCACCGCGCTCAGGCTGAAGACCGCCAGACCGAGGGCCAGCCTGCGCGACCACAGCAGCGCGCCGCCGATGAACGCCGCCAGCGCAACCCCGATGACCAGCGCGGGCAGCCAGCCGAATTGCGCTGCGGGCAGGCCAGAGCGCAGCAATTCGGCCTGCAGCGGCGGCGTGAATGTCAATCCCCAGAGGCCCAGCGCGGCCATGCCGAACAGCAGCGCCCCCAGCCCAAGCCGACGGGGCAAGGCGGCGCCGTCGTCACCGGCACATAGGGCCGCCTGCAGCCGCACACCTAGCCACCAGGCGACCAAGGGCACCACGGGCAGGAGGTAATACGCTCCCTTGTCGCTCGCAGCGCTAAAGAAAACGGTGAGGATGATTGCGGTGTTGCGCGCCCAGCGCGCTGACGCGGTGGCCGTATCGTCGCCGTGCAAGCGGGGCGCAAACGCGGCGAGCACGGCGAGCAGCGGCGTCCACTGAAAAAAGCCGATCAGCAGCTTGGGGCCGTAGTACCACCAAGGACCATGGTGAAAATCATCTGGAATGCGGGTGCCCAGGAACCGGCCGATGGTTTCGTTGACAAAGAAAAACCAGCCAAAACCCGGCAGGATGCGCAGCGCGGCCAGATGCCAGGGGGCCGCAACCAGTACGAAAAGGGCGATGGCCCAAGGATCGAGATAGAACTTCAGCAGTTCGCGGCGCTTCCATGCGCCGGGGGCCGCCAGCAGTTGCACCAGGGCGACCAGGCCGAGCAACAGCAGAGCCTCCGGGCCTTTGGTCAGCGTGGCGAGCGCCACCGCAACAGCGGCGGCACGCAGCCAGGCCCGCTGCCGGCGCTCCACCGCAAGCACCAGCAGAGCCAGGGCGGCCAGCCAGAAAAACACCATCAGCGGATCGAACAAGATGTTGCGGGCGACCAGCACATAGCCCAATGCCGTGCCGGTGACCAGCGCAGCGAACCGGCCCGCAAGCGGCGCGGACACCGCCCGGCCCAACACGATGCACCCGAGCACCGTCAGCCACGCGGCCAGGGCGTCGGGCAGCCGCGCCTGCCAGGCCCCGGCGCCGAAGGCCTTGAAGCTCAACGCCATCAACCAATAAAGCAACGGCGGCTTTTCGATGTAGGGAACGCCGTCGAGATGGGGGATGATCCACGATCCGCCATGCGCCATCGCCAGGGCAATGCTGGCGTAAAGCGCCTCGTTGGTGTCGCGGATGGGGGCGGCACCCAGACGCCAGAACAGGCTCGCCGATGCAATCAGCAACACAAGGCCATCGAGCAGAAGACTGGTTCGCCACCGCGCATCGGCCAGCGCCGCGATCCGCCCTGGCTTGTGAGCAGGCGTTGCTGCGGCTTGTGGGGTTGAGCAATGCAGGGAGGTGCTGTGACGCATGAAAAGCGAATTGCGAATGGAGTTTGGCAAAGAGTTTGGCAAATTGGCCTATAACCGCCAGGAGCCTGTCGGGCGTGCAAGCGCCACATTTTCGTGAAGACATGCGCTCGTGAAAATGAAAAGCGGATGACGATTTCGTCATCCGCATTGCCCCCCGGAGGGAGCGAGCTGTGAACGCCCACAGAGCGATGGCAGGCGCTGCCCGGGTGCGCGCTCGTCTCAGTCGCCGCCGCGGTCGTCTTCTCCATGGTGACGATCCCAATGCCTGTGATCGCGCCTTTCTCCGCGGTATTGGGGTCCGGGGGCGTAATAGGGCGGCGGTGCGGCGTAATAGACCGGAGCCGGGACATATTGCACCGGTGGCGCCACATAGACCGGCTGCGGCGCCACCGGGTAGGCGTTGCCGACGTTGGCGATCAGCCCCGGCACGCCGATGGCCAGTGACCAGAGTGGAGAGTCATCCGCATGCGCGGCGGGAAGCGCGACGACAGTGCTCAGCGCGATTGCCGCCAAGGTTTTTGCGAACAAATGAGGCAAGCGGGGGTGGGAGTTGGTGGTTTGCATGATGGGATGAACGGTTCGGGTTGGAAACGGGTTGACGGGCAGATGGATATTTCGAGTGAAGGCGCGGTGGAGGACATGTCGGGCGTCATAGCGTCGACCGCACGGCGGTTGGCTGCCCCCAGAAAAACCCCTGTCCCCAATGCACGCCGAGGTCGCGCAGCCACTGCAGCGCCGCCTGGCTTTCCACGCCCTCGGCGATGGTGATGAGGTTCAGGTCTTGCGCAAGCTGGAGCAGGTGGTGCATCACCTGCTCGCCCTTGGCCGTGCGCAGGCCCGTCTGCACCAGGCTTCGGTCCAGTTTGAGATAGCGGATGGGCAGGGCCAGCAGATAGGGGAAGGCACTGTGATTGCTGCCGAAATCGTCGAGCGCCAGTTCAAAGCCCAGATCGAGCAAGGGCTCGAGGTTCGCAAGAAGACGGGCCGGATCGGTGTCGAGATTGCGCTCGGTGATTTCCAGCACCCAGGGTGTCTGGCTTGTATCAGCGCCGCTCTGCTTCTGCCGCCAGTGCTGGTGCTGCCGCGCGAGCTTGTCCATGCAGGACGGCTCAGCCAGGAAAGCGCTGGAGCAGTTGAGGAACAATTTCCCCGGGGCCGCCGCGAACGGTACGGGCTGAGAAGCGGCGGCCATGGCTTGCGCGGTGATGACAGCGTCGATGCGCGGCTCGATGCCTAATTTAGCGGCCGTGCCGATGAACGCCTCCGCCGTCACCACCCGCCCTTGCGGGGTCAGCAGACGCGCCAGCGCCTCCTGGCCCATTGTCTGCAGATCGTCCAGACGCAGGATGGGTTGATAGGCCACGCGCAGCCGCTGTTCCTGCAAGGCCAGCCGCAGTTGGGCGCGCGCAAAGGCGTCGCTACCGCTGGCGGCGCCCAGCCGCTCCCGCACCCACTGGGCCGGAAGGAGGGATTCTGCAGTAGACAAGGCCGACGGTGCGATGAACTCCGGCGCGCCCATGGTCAATGGTCCTGATGGGCGGGATTTTCCTGCAGCGTATCCAGCGGGTTTTCGTTCATCACGAACAGGCCGTTGGAAGCGGGCGCAGCGGTGCTGTAGATCATGTCCTTGGCACCCATGACATAGAACATCTGGCCGGTGAAGGTGCTGCTTTTTCCGGAGGGATTGGACTGGGTGATGGTGACGCTGGGGGCATTCAGGATGTAGGGCGTAGTGCGGGTGTTGTTGAGGGAAAAATTGCCGAAGCTCACGCTGGCGCCGGGCTTGAAATCGTCGTCGCTATAGTCATGTCCATTCCCGTTGGGTAGAGCCTGACTGAGATCAAGCCCTGCGGTCTGCGGCATGACGCAGGCGCCGAGCACCAACCCCCCTACTGTGGCGCCCGTACCCATGAGTCGCACGCCAAACATGCTGCTGTTGCTCCCACAATTCACGCCGTCGCTGTGCTGAGAACTGTATTGAGCGATTTGCGCCCAGCCCGGCTCACTGTTCTGCGGCACCAGCACCGCATCGAAGCGGGTGAGTACGCCGCCCGACTGGGTGCGGCCGCCCATGCGCAGGCCATAGCCGACGCTAGCGCTTGGGACGCTGGCGGTCGATGAAGCGCTGCTCGCAGGCACACTGGGGCTGGGTGCAGGCGCCGTGCCGCCGACGACAAAGCCGCTCGGCAGCAGCCCGGCCTTGCCGGCCAGCACATAGGTGTTGCCTTGGCCGTCATTCACCGTCAGGGTCATCAGATTGCCGACGATCACGCCGGTCACAGTGCCGCTGCCGTCCGCCGAACTGAGGTTGCCGTTGGCGTCCACGCTGACCAGGGTGTTGAGAATGCCAGGTGGCAGAGTTCTGGTCTGTGTGGGAATGGATGCAGCGGATGCGGCGGAAGCCGGCGGGGTCGGCAGCATGGGCAGGGCGCTCATGCCCGATTGCGCCAGCACGCCCTGCAGGCTGTAAGTGCCGGGGGCCACGGCAGGTGCGCCTTGCTCCAGCACGTCGCCGAGGTCAAGCTCAGGCGCCCAGCGTTCATCTGACGAGATGTACTGCATCAGCGACTTAAGGTTGCCGTCGCAACTCGGACCGAGCGTGGTCGACGCCGAGTTCAGTGCACTGGCCGCGTTGTTGGACAGCCCCTGCTTGGCGATGTCATGCGCCATGTCTTCGGTGTCGTGATACTGCGCCGGGCGAGCGCAGTAGCCGTCGGCCACGGCCTTGATCGCGGCGGACAGCGCGAGGATGTCATCGTGATGCTGGGACAGCAGCGCGGCATAAAGAGCAGGCGTGAGGTTGGCATAGCTGCCGCCCGAGGCGATATAGACCGCCAGCGCGGCGGTGGTCACCTGGCTGATGACCAGATTGGGCAAGTTGGCCGATGTGAGCGAGCCCGCGGCGAGCACGGCGCTGCTCGTGCCCAGATAGGCGGTGAGTACCACCTGGCCGTCCGGCGAGGTGGCATTGGCAAACAGCGGTACGGAGGTGTTGGGCAAAGTTGTCTGCACGGTGTAGTTGCCGCTGGCGTCTGCCGTGGCGGTGCCCACTACCACCGAGCCTGGCTGGCCCATGGGGGCAACCGTAGTGAACGTCACCGCCGCGTTGGCGATGGGCGCATCGATCACGGCGCCTTTGAGCGTGGTGTTGGCTGCGACCGGGTTGATCTGGGCCGTGCCGCCGCCGCCCCCTCCGCAGGCGCTCAGGCTGAGCGCCAGGGCGGCTGCGATGGGCAAGAGTTTTCGGGTGGAACGTGTGCGGGATTGCGAGGGCTGCATGAGGATCTCCAAGAATGGGTCGGTGGCGCGCCGCATGACGATGCGTGCCGGAATAATAGATGGGAAAAAATAACATGCAATAAAAATCTTGCATTAAACTTCGGTCAACCCCTTCAAACGTCTTCAAGCACCTCGATCAAAACTCATGGGACGCCCCCCGCGCCGTCTGCCTTGCCCTCCTCCGCCAGAGCATCCATTGCCTGCGTCGGAGGATGTGTTGCGGGCGCTCGCGCAAGTCATGGCACCGCTGGCGCGCCTGCTGCTGGCCAGTGGCCTGGACTACACCCGTCTCGCCGCGGAACTCAAGCCCCTGTTTATCGAGCAGGCCAGGCTGGAGCTGCTGCGCTCGGGGCAGAAAGACACCGATTCGGCCATCAGCCTGCTCAGCGGCGTGCACCGCAAAGATGTGCGCGAATGGCGCACGAATGGGCTGAGCGGCCGCATCGCGCAGGAGATGTCGATCAGTTCGCAGGTGTTCGCCCGCTGGGTGCAAGACCCTCTTTATCGCGACCGGCGCAAACGCCCCAAGCCTTTGCCGCGTCTGGGGCCGGCGCCGTCTTTTGACAGCCTGGCGCGCAGCGTCACGCAGGACATCCATCCCTTTACCGCATTGACCGATCTGCTGCGCCTCGGGCTGGTGACAGTCAAGACCGTGAAGGAGCAGGAATGGATCGTGCCGCACCGCGAGGGCTTTGTGCCGCCGCCGGGATCGCGTGATCTGCTCGATCTGTTCGGCGCCAATCTGTCGGACCATGCGGCGGCGGCCGTCGGCAATTTGCTGGGGCAGCCGCCCCAACTCGAGCAAAGCGTGTTCGCCGAGGGCGTGACGCCCGAATCGTCCAGAGAACTGGGCGAGCTGGCGCGCAAGCTGTGGGCGCAGGCACGCGCCGAAATGATTGCAGAGGCCACCCGGCGTTATGCGGCCGACCAAGGCCGCGCCGATGCCACCTGCCGCCTGCGTTTTGGCGCCTACTACTGGGCGGAGGATGTCTCGCAGCAGACGCCGCAGCCCGACCCCACGGCAACGGGAGACGACCGTGATGATGCATAAAAATCATTTGCGCAAACTGGGCGCGGTGGCGCTGGTTCTGCTGGCCGCCTTATTGGCTTCCTGTGGGGGCGGTGGCACGGTCGCCACGACGGGCGGCGTCGGCACGGGCGGCACGGGCATTTCCACCGGCACCGTCACCGGCTTCGGCAGTGTGGTGCTCGATGGCACCGCCTACAGCAGCGCCAGCCCGGTTTACTACGCGGGCACCGATCAGGACGAAGAGGCGCAGACTTCCTCCACTGCGGTGAATCTGGGCGACCAGTTGCAGATTCGTCTCGACGCCCAGGGGCATCCGAGCAAAGTGGTCATCGATCCTGAGCTGATGGGGCCGGTCGCCAACCTGGGTGCAGGCGGCTTCACGGTCAATGGCGTGGCGGTTCGGGTGAACAGCAATGCAGACGCCGGGCCGGTGACCTACTACACCGGGTTGAACGATTTTTCCAGTCTGCAGAGCGGCATGCAGGTGGAGGTACACGGCGCCTATGGCCAAAGTGCCAGCGGGCAGGGCTATATCCAGGCCACCCGCATCGAGCAGTTGCCCGCCAGCAATCCGGTGACGCGGCTGACCGGCGTGGTCAGCCATCTCAATGCGGTGAACGGCAGCTTCCAGATTGGCGCCACCCTGGTGCAGACTCAGGCTTCAACCCTGATCACGCCGTCGGGCATGGCGCTGGCGAATGGACAACTGGTGAATGTCTGGAGCAACACGGCACCTGCGGCCAATGGCGCGATTCAAGCAGGCGCGGTCAACGTGCGCACCCTGCGCGGCGTTTCCGGCCCGGCGCAGGTGGGCGGGCTGGTGGCGCAGTTGGCGGGCAGCCGCTTCCAGGTCGCGGGCATCCCGGTCGATGCCAGTGCGGTGAATCTCGCCAGCGCAGTGCAGAGCTTGAGCAATGGCGCGTATGTAGTGGTGCAGGGGCAGGCCGATGCCTCCACCGGGGTGCTCACCGCCACATCTTTGCGCACCTACGCGAACAGCCCCGCGCAGGTGGAATTGCGCGGCACCATCACCGGCTTTGTGAGCGCCAGCAATTTTCTGGTGCGCGGCGTACCGGTGGATGCGTCTGCGGCGAACGTGGTGTTCACCGGCGGCACCGCCGCTTCGCTGCGAAACGGGGTGTTTGTGGACGTGGTCGGCCAAGTGGCGGGCAGCAGCGGCAATCTGGTGACGGCCAGCAGCGTGTCCGTGCTCAGCCAGGCGCCCGATGGCGGCACGGTGGACTATCAGGGCACGGTCAGCGCAGTGAATCCGGCCAGCGGCGTGTTCAGCCTAAGCGTGCAGGACGACGGAAAGACCCAGACTTTACCGGTCACGCTCGCCCCGAATGTGGTGTTCAGCCATGGGACGGTCGCGCAATTGATCGATGGGGCCAACGTGGAGATCGAAGCCACCAATACGGCGAGCGGGCTGCTGGCCTACAGCGTGTCGTTTCAGAAAGTGCAGGCCTCCTCTGGCTCCAGCGATGGGACGTCCTCGCCCGTGCTGGAGACCAAAGGCACGCTCTACAACCTCACGGCAAGCAGCTTTGAGATCAACGCCCTGACCATCCAGATCAACGGCGTCATGCCCAAGAATGGAAAACTGGTCAATGGGGCGAAAGTTGATGTGAGCTTCATCCAATCCGGTAGCCTGAATCTGGCTCAGGAGATCAGTCTCGACGACTGAGAAAATAGGCCCAAAAAAACCCGGCGGCGCCGGGTTGAAATGAAGCGAGAGCTTTGTGCTGCCTGCTCAGGCGGGGTCGATCAGTCGGCGTTGGCGCCTTCGACACTGTTTTCAAGCACGGCGCCGGTCTGGGCGTCCACGCCCACCTCATGCTCGGTCTGCTCCACTTTGAGGTCGAAGGAATACCGCAGGCCGCTGCCGCCCTTTTCCTTTTCGAGTTCCTGGTCGGTGATGGTGGCGCCAGGGAGGGTTTTGAGAGCGATGGCGCGGGCTTCATTCAGCGTCACCTTGGCTTCCTTGGTGTATTGCGAACCGTCCATGGCATAGGCGGAGCCAGCGGCGCCGGCCAGGCCAAGAGCCAGCGCGCTGGCGAACAGAAATGCGGTTTTGTTGCGTTGTTGCATGATCAAACTCCTTATGAACTCTTGCGAGCGAAACACCGCTGGATGCGGCGATCGCAAACCGTTTGCGATGGAAGGAGTGTCGTCTTCTGGAATGAGCGCACGCTTAGCAAAACGTCACGGTTTGATGACATCTGCACACAACTCGGCAGGCGGCATCCGCATACAGTACCCGGTATGTTGACCCAATCATTAAAGAGAGGCGCGCCATGAAATCACCCGCTGAACGCCAGACTGTTGCCAGCGCAGAGGATGCGCCGTTGAATCTGCCCCGTCGCAAAGCATTGTTGGCGCTGGGGGCGCTGGGCTTTGCGGTTGCCGGGCAGGCGCGCGGCGCTGGAATGGGCGGCATGGCGGGGATGCCGGGCATGGGCGGCATGGCGGGCATGGACATGGGGCAGTCACGGCCGACGGCTGCTGCGCCAGGAGTCGGCGTGTTCAGCCGCGCCTTGCTCATTCCTGCGGAGCTTCATGGCCAGCCGCGCGACGGCGTGCTGCATTACGCCCTGCGCATGGCGCCGGGGCACAGCATGCTGGTGGATGGTCTGCAGACTGCCACCTGGGGCTACAACGGTGCGGTGCTCGGCCCCACGCTGCGCGTGCCGCGCGGCAAAGCCGTGCAAATCGATCTGAACAACGCGCTGGACCAGTCCACCACCCTCCATTGGCATGGCGCGCATGTGCCGGGCGAGATGGATGGCGGGCCGCAAAGTCTCATCGCGCCCGGCGGGCAACGCCGCCTGCACTTCACCCTGCAGCAGCCCGCGGGCTCGCTCTGGTATCACCCCCATCCTGACACCCGTACCGGGCCGCATGTCTATGCGGGCCTGGGCGGCCTGTTCCTGGTGGACGATCCTGCTGACCAACACCTGGGTTTGCCGCAGCAATACGGCGTGGACGATATTCCCCTCATCCTGCAGGACCGCCGTCTCGCTGCCGATGGCCGACTGCTTTACATGACCCGCATGATGGATCGCATGGGCATGAAGGGCGACCGCTTTCTGGTCAACGGTCGCGAGCAGCCGTACTGGAACGCGCCGGCGCAGTGGGTGCGGCTGCGCCTGCTCAATGCGGCCAATGCCCGGGTGTTCAATTTGGCGTTTGCCGATGGCCGCGTGTTTCATGTCGTCGCCACCGATGCCGGTTTGTTGCCGCGCCCGGTGCCGGTGCACAGCTTGTTGCTGGCGCCAAGCGAGCGCGCTGAAATTCTGGTGGACCTACGCGGCGATCAGGGCAAGCGCTTGATATTGCGCAGCAATTCCGGCGCCGTGGTGCCGGATCTGAGCGCTATGCCGATGGACGCCGACTCCTTCGATCACCAAGGCTTCGAGCTGCTGGAGTTCAGAGTCGGCCCGCCTGCGGGAACCCCCGCACGGCTTCCTGCCCGGATGGTGGATCTGCCCGTGTTGCGTGCCGACGCGCCAGTGCGCCGCTTCACCCTGCAGGGCATGTCGGGCAACATGATGGGCGGCGCAATGGGCGGTATGGGGAGCATGCGCAGCGGCTCGCAGGTGATGGATGCGAGCGAAGTCGGTCCTGGCGGCATGAGCCTGGGGGTAGGAGGGCAGAAGCTGTTTTCCATCAACCACCACCACATGGACATGGCCCGCATCGACCAGCGGCTGCGGCTGGGTTCCACCGAGATTTGGGAAGTCGCCAATCAGGGCCATATGGCGCATCCCTTCCACTATCACAGCACCTCGTTCCAGATTTTGAGCCGCAATGGCAACCCACCGCCCGCGCACGAAGCCGGGTGGAAAGACACCGTGCTGGTGCGGCGGGGCGAAACCGTGCGGCTCATCGCCCACTTCGGTCAACCGGCGGGTGATGCCCATCCCTTCATGTTCCATTGCCACATTCTGGAGCATGAAGACAACGGCATGATGGGCCAGTTCACCGTGACCTGATCTCAGCCGCCAAAGTAACCCGGCAGAATTTTCTCGTGCGTCGTCGGCGGGTTATCGGCCAGCAGGCGTTTGTCGGTGGTGACGATGATCAGCCCGGCCATCGGGTCGCCGAAGCCGTGCACGGTGGGGCGCTTTTTCGGCACGGTGCGGCCGCCCGGCTCCTTCGCCAGTTCGGCGTGCACCGAGCAGTAATAGAACTGCAACCCCGGATGCTTGAACGCAATCGCGTAGGTGCTCACCGGGTGTCCTGGGCCGGGCGTGCCTTGCACGGCGCCATCGAAGCGGGTGCTGGTTTTGCCCGTCAGCGGGTTGTAGCCGATGATGGTGTGCGCGCCCGTGTCCTGATCGACGAACACCACCTTTTGCCCGGGGCGCACCATCACCACGTTTTCCAGAAACATGTTCGCGCCGTTCATGTGCACATAGACCGGTGTTGCGGCGGTGGCGGCGAAGCTGCCGGGCGCCAGTAGCAGGGCGCCGGCTGACAGCAGCGCGCTTGCCGCGGCATTGCGCGCCCGAGCGCGCAGGGGGTTGGACGTGTGCAAGTTGATCTCCTTGGCGATGGCGGGTTGTGCAACAACTGGCGGCGACCACCGCTTCGTGCCGGTTGCAAACGAGGGATGAGTGTGAGCGGTAAGAGTCTTCATTCGGGCGCCCGGTTCCGGGGATGGGCCACGCCAAAGCGCAGCGCCAGCGAGGGCAGCACGAACAGGTTGTAGAGCAAGCTGGTGAGCAGTCCGCCGAGCAGCGCCACGGCCATCGGCCCTTCGACTTCGCGCCCCGGAGCGTGTAGGCCCAGCGCCAGCGGCAGCACACCCAGTGCCGTGACCAGGCTGGTCATCACGATGGCGGCCAAACGGTCGGCCACGGCGCGCTGCAGGGTATCGGTGTTCCAGTCCAGGCCCTGCTCGCGCTGCAATTGCGCGGCATGGGCAAAGATGAGAATGGCATTGCGCAGGCTGATGCCCATTAGCGCGAGCAGGGCGATCACCGCGCCCAGCGAGAGCACGCCGCCCACCAGCCAGGCGGCGAACACGCCGCCCGCCCAAGCGGTGGGAACCGAGAGCAGCACCAGCAGGACCTGCCGCGTCGTGGTGGAAGCGGCCTGCAGCGGCGTGGCCGCATACCCCTCCCGCGCATGAGGTCTGCGTCCCAAGGCGATCGACAGCAGCAGGATCAATCCGGCCAGCACCCCGAGCACGTCCACACCCAGCCGCTGCAGCGTGGCGCTGCGCTGCGCCGCCTCGCCCTCGAATTGCAGGGTGATTCCTGGCGGCAGTTGCACCAGCCGGGCAATGGCCGCGCGGGCGCGTTGCACAAAGCCGGTGAGATTGGTCGATGTGGTGGAAGCCAGCACGGTCTGCTCTCGCTGCCCGCCCAGATGGCGGATGTCCGACGGGCCGCTGGCGGCGCTGATGCGCGCCAGTTGCGACAGTGGCACGAAGCCCAGCGTCGGCGTGTGAATCAGCAGATCGCCCAGTGCCTGCGGATTGCTACGGGCGCTGCGGTCCAGCACCACGCGCACCGGCACCGGCACCGCGCCGTGGAACACCGTGCCGGTGATGCGGCCGGCAAACGCGGTCTGGATGGTCTGCAGCACCGGCAGCGGCTGCAGCCCCCAGCGACGCAGCGCCTGCGCATCCAGGCTGATGTCGAGTTGCGGCACTCCGGGCGGCGCCTGCAACTGCACGCCGGTGGCCGTGGGCAGGCGGCTCAGCACGGTGGCCACTCGGGCGGCCACGGCATCGAGGGGGTGCAGATGGTTGCCCAGCACATGCACCACCAGCGGCGCACCCGCGCCGCTGGCCACGGTGTTGTCCATGCGCTCGGTGAGAAAGCTGTTGACGCGAAAGCTGGCCCCGACAAAACCGCCGAGCACGCGCTCGATGGCGGCCAGCGCCTGAGCCGAATCAGCACCCGGTTTGAGATTCACGTCGAGCGAACTGCTTTGCGTGCCGGAGGCGTCGGGCGAAAGTGTGGCGCGGCCGGTGTGCTGCGCGACCAAGCGGACTTGGGGCAAGCGTTCGAGCGCCTGGGTCACGCGCGCACCTTCGTCCAGCGAAGCCTGGATGGAGGCGCCCGGCGCCAGCCGCATGTGCACGATGTATTGCCCTTCCTGCAGCGGTGGCAGAAAGCTGCCGCCCATGCCCCGCGCCAGCAGCGCCGCACCGCCAACGAGCAGAAGGGTGATGAGTGCCGCGGGCAGCCAGTGCGGCAGCAGACGGTGGAGCAGGGCGCCATAGCCACGTTGGGCGACGCGTACCGGGGCAGGCGTATAAAGCCGGTGATCGCGCCCGGCCAGCAGCAACGCGGCCAGCGCTGGCGTGACCGTGAGCGCAACTGCAAGCGAGGCCAGCACCGACAGCGCATAAGCCTGCGCCAGCGGCGCGAACAAGCGGCCCGACAGTCCCGGCAGCAACAAGATCGGCACGATGACCAGCAGCACCGCAGCCGTTGCGTAAACCACCGCGCCGCGCACTTCCAGGCAGGCGGCGAGCACGACGCGCAACGGCGGCTGCGGGTGCGCGGCCACGGCGTTGGCGCGCAGTCGGCGCAGGATGTTCTCGACGTCGATCACCGCATCGTCCACCACCACGCCGATAGCGATCGCCAGGCCGCCCAGGGTCATCACATTGAGCGTCACACCCATCCACACCAGCACGGTGACCGCGGCCAGCAGCGACAGCGGAATGGCCAGCGAGGAGATCAGCGCCGCGCGCCAGTCCAGCAGCGTCAGCGCAATGACCAGCACCACCAGCAGCGCGCCCAGCACGAGCGAATCGCGCACATTGCGCATGGCGATGGTGATGAAGTCCGCCGGGCGGAACAGCTTGGCATGCAGCGCGATGCCCTGCGCCGCGAGCGCGGCCCGGTGGCGCTGCAACACCGCCTGCACCCCGCGCGTCACCTGCAGAGTGTTGGCGCCGTAAGACTCCTGGATTTTGAGGATGACTGCAGGCTGGCCGCTGATACTGGCGCCGCCGATGGCGGGCAGCGAGGCATAGCCCACTTGCGCCACATCGCCCAGAGTGATGGCGCCGTCCGGCGTGGCGCGCAGCACGGTGTCGGCCAGCGCCTGTGGGGTGTCGGCCGCGCCGTGGCTGACCAGCAGCACGCGTTGCTGCGGCGTGGGCATGAAGCCCGCGCCCAGCAGCCCCGTGGCGTGCTGGGTGGCCGCCTGCACTTGCTGCAGATCGAGATGAAAACTCTGCAGCGCCTGCGGATCGACCCGCACCTGCAGCGCCCGCACCTGCTGGCTGAACACCAGCACATTGGCCACGCCGGGCACGGCCATGAGCTGCGGGCGAATATCCCATTGCGCGATGGACTGCAGATCCATCAGGCTCTTGCGGTGCGAAGTCAGCCCGGCCATCAATACCGTGCCCGTACTGGAGGTCAATGGAATCAGCCGCGGCGGCCCGACGCCCGCAGGCAGATGCACGCTGGCGAGGTGTTGCGCCACGCGCCAGCGGTCCTCCTGCAGCTGGGTGTCGTCCTCGAAATACAGCTTCAGGATGGAGATACCCGGCAGGCTTTTCGACGCCACCTGCTTCACCCCCAGCAGCCCGCTGGACGCCGCCTCCAGCGGGTTGGTAACGAGCAGTTCCACCTGCTCGGGCGACAGGCCGTTGGCCTCGGTCTGCACCTTCACCATCTTGGCGGCGAATTCGGGGAACACGTCGGTACTCGCGGTGCGCGCGACGTTCACCGCCAGCACGGCGAGCAAAACCGCCAGCGCCAGCACCACGCCACGGCGACGAATGCTCAAGGCGATGAGCGCGGCTTGCCAACCCGAGGTGCGAGCCATCAGTCGTCGTCTCCGCCAACCGTGGGCAGGGCGTGTGGTTTCGGTGGCGGCGTCAGCACCAGTCCGGCGCCGCGCGTCACCACATCCACCGCGCCCCAGCCCGGTTGCACATACCCGCCGTGCAACGGCCAGGCGGTGGACACCTTGCGCGCGGTGAAATAGCGGGCCTTGCCGTCGGCTGAGGCGGCGACAAACACGACCGCCTCGGCGTCAGTCCACACCACACTGCTGGACGGCAGCCTGACGCCAGATTGCGCTCGTGCGGACTGCACTTCGGCCACCAATTCCAGCCCCGGCATCAGACCGGGTGCGGCGGGGGCGATGAGCACCTCGCGCCATCCCTGCAACTGGCTGGAGGCCGCAGCGGCCGGGCCGATGACGCGGGCGTGCACTGTGCGTTGGCTGCCTGGAATATGCAGTTCGACTTGCGCTGTCTGGGGCAGGGCTCGGCCCGGCGGCAAGGTGAGATCGACGATAAGTTCGCTCCCATTCAGAATGGCCTGCCGCACCGCAGTTTGCCTGCTCAGTTGCGACGCCAGCGCCGTGCCAAGCTGGGCGGTGAGCTGTGCTTGAGCCACGTCCACTGCCGCACGGGCGCTGTCGACCTCGGCCCGCGCTTGCTCGGCTTCCGTCTGCGCTTGCTGCACCTCGGCCAGCGCGACATTTTGTCCGGCCTCGAATAGCCCCTGATCGCGCTGCGCCTGCATGGCGGCGAGTTGCAGGTTGCTTTGAGCGACCTTGAGCCGCGACCTTGCCGCGTCCAGTGCAGTCAGGCTGCGCAGCAAACCCGATGGGCTCTGGACGGTGGCGCTGGCGGTGAATCGCGTGCGGTAATTCGCGGGCGTGAGGTGCTCGATCCGCAAGTCGGCCGACGCCATCTGCGCAGAGCTCCACAGCACGGGCTGCGGCAAGGCGGCCTGCGCCGAAGTTGCCCCCAGCCAGCATGCGGCCGCGCAACAGGCCGCAAGGCTGAGGCGGGAGAGAGAGGGTTTTTTGCTCTGCATCAGGCTTTACTCCTTGCGCCAGATCACTTGAGATAGGTGCGGCGCAACAGCGGGCGGCATGACAGCGGGCGGCGCCGAGTTGGAACGCCGCGACCGGGCTGCCGAAACAATGGGTTGCTCGAGCGCGCCCTGCAATGCGCCGAGCGCCTGCCATTGATCGGTGCGCGCTTGCAGCGCCGCCTGCTCGGTGGACAGAAGTCGCAGTTGCGCACGCAGGGCAGGTTCCGGTCCAAGCAGTCCGCGGTGCTGTGCGGCAAGGTCGGCGTTGAGCAATGCCCGATTGGCGGCGATCAATTGCTCGGCCTGGCGCACCCGGTCTTGTGCGGCTTGCAGGGCGGTTTCCGTCCGTTCGATGCGCACGAGCACTCGCGCCTGCGTTTGCTTGAGCAGGGCTTCACGCAAGCTCAAACGCGCGCGGGCGGCAGCGATCTGGCCCTGATGCTGGTTGAACAGGGGCAGAGGGATGCGAGCGCCGAGCATCAGACGGTTGACACCCTGATCGCGCTCGGCACCGGGAGCGATCGACGGCGGCCCGCCGTCGCTCTGGGCCTGCGCCAGCCGCAGGGCGGCCTGCGCCGAGAGCACCTCTTGCCAGGCGGCGCGAACATCGTCGCGCTGTTCCAGCGCCTTGCGCCGCAACTGCGTTAGCTGGGTTGCATCTGGAAGGGTTGGAAGGCTGTGAAGCGCAGAAAAGTCGATTTTCACTCCCTGCAGCGCGGCAACCGGCAGACCCATCGCACCGGCCAGAGCGACGCGGGCGGCGCCTTCCGCGCCGATATCGCGGCTCTTTTGCAGGGCGGCGCTTTGTGCGGCCTGCTGGGCCAACGCGGCGGCCAGTGGCGAGTCCACACCCGCTTGCGCCCGCGCGGCGGTGCGGCCTTGCAAGGC
Organism: Thiomonas sp. UBA7699; assembly: GCF_002482605.1. Lineage (NCBI taxonomy): Bacteria > Pseudomonadati > Pseudomonadota > Betaproteobacteria > Burkholderiales > Thiomonas > Thiomonas sp. UBA7699. Next base: position 69,941 of record NZ_DLGH01000024.1, read on the forward strand.
TAGATCGGTTTCCAGCACTTGTTGCTGAAGATGCGCCCTTTGCTGCGCCGCCCAAAGCGAGACATAGGCCTGTTGCACTTGGTCGCGTACCGTCCAGCGTGCGCCGCTCAGCAGCAACTGCGCAGCGTGCACGCCCGCCTCGGCACGCGAGGTCTCTGAGGTGCGTTGAGCCTGCGATTGCAGCAGCAGGCCGATGGCCATGCCCACAGTCCACGGGCTCGGCGCCAGCAGCCCGGCCGCAGCGCCGTATTTCAGACCGAGCTGCAAACTGGGGTTGGGATACTGGCGGGCGATCTGCAAGTCGGCCTGGGCCAGTTGCGCGTTGGCGCGGCTCACCTTCAGGCTGGGGTGGAAGTAGAGGGCGGCCAGACTCAGATCTTGCAGCGTCCAGGGCTGGGCGATTGGGTGCGGCTTCCCTGTCTGCAGGGCGATGAAACGCTGCAATCGCGGATCGAGCAGGCTGCGGTGTTGCAGTGCATTTGCGCTGGCTTGCGGAGTGACTTCGGTGGGCAAAGCCGGTGCGCTCGCGCAACCCCCCAGCAGCGCTGCGAGCAGAGCTGCAAGTAGCAATCGACCCGCGTAAGAGCGGTTTGATGAGCGTGCTGTCATCCCCGCATGCTGCACTGCGGGGCTTGACGCCGACATGAAGTCCGCATGACGATTCCGTCATGTTGCAGACCGATACGTCGCTCTGCCAGCGGCGGGCCGACAATGGGGGATGCGAATTCTCATTGTCGAAGACGAGGCCAAGACGGCGGCCTATCTCAAGCGCGGACTCGGGGAGAACGGCTTCATCGCAGATGTCGCCGTCGATGGCACGGATGGTCTGCATCTGGCGCTGACCCAGCCGTACGACTTGATCGTGCTCGATGCCATGCTGCCCGGCCGCGACGGCTGGAGTGTGTTGAGCGAACTGCGGGCGCGGCAGACCACCCCGGTGCTCATGCTCACCGCGCGCGACGGCGTGGCCGATCGGGTACGCGGGCTGGAGCTGGGCGCCGACGACTATCTGGTCAAGCCTTTCGCGTTTTCCGAGCTGCTGGCGCGGGTGCGTAGTGTGCTGCGGCGCGGTGTCACGCGCATGCCCGACGTGATGGAAGTGGCCGATCTACGGGTTGACATGCATCGCCAGCGCGCCGAGCGCGGCGGGCTGCGGCTGGCGCTCACCCCCAAGGAGTTCGCGCTGCTGGCGCTGTTGTCACGACGCGCTGGCGAGGTGCTGTCGCGCACCCTGATTGCCGAACAGGTCTGGGATATGAACTTCGACAGCGACACCAATGTGGTGGACGTACACATTCGTCGCTTGCGCAGCAAGCTCGACGAGCCCTTCCCCGCGCCGCTGTTGCACACCGTCCGCGGGGTGGGTTATGTATTGGAAGTGCGCGATGCAAAGTGATTCGACCGAGGCCGTGGTCGCTTCCCGGCCTTCCCCGCGAACCCAGGCAGGCGAGGGCCGAAAGAGGCAAGGCATGGGCCTGCTGGGCTGGACCGACTTTGCGCTGCGCCGTCTGCGCCAGTACGGGCTGCCGCCGCGCTCGCTGGCGGCCTGGATGGCGGGAGCGTTTTCGCTGACATTGGCGCTCATCCTGCTGGCGGCAAGCAGCTGGGTGTACTGGGGTCTGAGCGCGCGCATGATGCAGGAAGACCGCGAGTCGGTGCTGCGCAAACTCGATACCGTTGCCGCGCTGTTGCAGACCCACCCCGTGCAGAGTGATGAGGTGGGGCAGGAGGCTTATCTCAAGCTGCCGCCGGATGCGCCGCGCGATCTCTACCTGCGCCTGCTGGACGCTCGTGGGGCCGTGCTGCTGCAAACACCGGGCTTTAGCCGTGCGCTGAATGAAGGCGCTTTTCTCACGCCGGGCGTTGAGGGAGCGCCGCGATTGCACGAAGTGCATCTGCCTCACGATCAGCATTACCTCACCGCCCTGCTGCCCCTGACGGCGCGGGTTGTGGCAGGGGCGGCGCTCACACCCATGCGCCTGGAAGTGGCGCTGAACCGTACGGCGGAGTCGCGTATTTTGGCCGATTACCGGCTCCGCCTTTCGGCAGTGCTGCTCGCGGCCATTCTCGCTGCGGCCGCGGCGGGTTATGGCATCGCCTGGCGCGGTCTGCGTCCCTTGCGGCATATGGCCGATTCCGCGCGCGGTATCGGTGCGCAAGACCTGCACAAGCGGCTCGATACCCAACGCCTGCCCGCAGAACTGCAGACGCTCGCCCTGGCCTTCAATGTCACCCTGCAACGGCTGGAGGAATCGTTCGGCCGCATCTCCCAGTTTTCCGCCGACATGGCGCATGAATTGCGCACACCCATCACCAATCTTTGGGGCGGGCTGGAGGTGGCGCTGGGCAGACCGCGTGAACCTGGCGAGTACCGTGAGGCGCTCGAATCGGCGGTGGAGGAGTGCGAGCGTCTGTCGCAAATGATCCAGACCCTGCTGTTTCTGGCGCAGACCGAGCATCCAGATGCCGCGCTGCGGCTGGAACGGCTGGATGTCGCGCAGGAACTCCGCACCCTGGCCGATTTCTTCGAAGCAACCGCAGCCGAGGCCGAGGTGCGCCTTCATGTGCGGGTGACACCGCAATTGGCCTTTCAAGCCGACCGCATGCTGCTGCAGCGGGCCATGGGCAATCTGATCGGCAACGCCTTGGCGCACACCCCGCGCGGCGGCGCGGTGACGCTCTCAGCGCATCCACACAGAGGCGTAATACGTATTGAAGTGGCCGACACCGGGTGCGGCATCGCCGCCGAGCATCTGCCGTACCTGTTCGACCGCTTTTACCGCGCCGATGCCGCGCGCAGCCGAAGCCGCGGTGGGTTGGGCCTGGGCCTGGCCCTGGTGCGCAACATCGTGCGCCTGCATGGCGGCGAGGTCAGTGTCGAGAGCATTCCGAATCACGGAACCCGAATGATGCTGGACTGGCCCGCCTGAAAAACAGCGCAGGGGCGCTGATCAGAGGGCCGCGATGGCCGCCTTGTCTCTCGCGGCTTTCAGTGATTGTCGCGTCCGTGACCGTTGCCTGGCCCATGGTCAGGCCCGTATCCTTGCTGTTCCCGGTCATGTCGGTCCGGGCCGCGTCCGTGGTCTGGGCGTTGTCCCGGGGGGCCGCCCTCGGGGCGATAACCGGGGCGGGGCGACTCGGCGCGGAAACGCTTCCATTGCGGATCGCGGTCGTGGCGATAAGCGCGGTCTTGGGCCCGCTGCCAGTCGCGATCATGGAATTGGCGCAGGCCGGGCGGAATGCGTGCGGCGGGATGCCACGGGCCGCCGTAGTGCGGGCCGGTGTACCAACGTCCACCGCTGTTGTAGTAATAGACGCCGCCAAGGTAGAACAAAGGCTGCGATACCCCCAGCGCGACATAGCCGCCGAATTCGGGGAGCCAAATCATGGTGGGCGGCGCCGCGACGACTACGGGCGGCGGCGCATACACCGGCTGCGGCGCCACATAGACCGGCTGCGGGGGCGGCGTGCCAATGCTGAACTGAATGCTCACCGGGGGGCCATCAGCGTGCGCAGGCAAAGCCCAGACGCAGGCGCTCAGGAGGAGGGCGGGGAATGCGAGATTTGGTTTCATGGGATACCAACGGAGACGATCAGGGAAAGTTGACAAGTGGGTCTTGCCATCGAACTGAAATAGGGGTGCTCAGCTTACAAGACTTGAGCCGTAGCGCAGCTTGCCTACACTGCGGTAAGCAACCGAGAAAACTCCAATATGACGACGACTGCCTATCTCCTCACCATTGACGCCCACGATCCCACGGGGGGCTCGGGCCAAGCGGCCGATCTTGCCACCTGGGCTGCGCTGGGCTGGCGCGGCACGAGCATCACCACGGCGCTGACCGCGCAGAACTCCTACGGCGTGCAGGGCGTGCAGGCTGCGGAGGTGGCTTTGCTGCGCAATAGCCTGCGGACCTTGCTGGCTGACGGCGAGCCCGCCGCAGTGAAAATCGGCATGATCAGCCATGCCGCGGTGGCCGAGGAGGTGGCGCAGTTTGTCGAAGCGCGGCAGTGCCCGGTGGTGTGGGACCCGCAACTGGCTTCGGCGGACGGCTCGGAGCCCTGGGCCCGAGCGCACGGAGGCGGTCTGGCCATGCGTCTGGCACAACGGGCCGACCTCATCACTGCCAACCGTGCGGAGGCCAGCGCCTTGCTCGATCTGCCTGCTTGGGAGATGGGGCCTCCCCCGGCCGCATGGATCAACGCGATTCGCAGCCGCTGGCTGGAAGCGGGCGCGCCGCATCGCGCCGTGGTGGTGAAAGGCGGCAATGCCTGGGGGGCGCACAGCACCGACTGGTACATCACCAGCAGCACGGTGCTGCCGCTCGTCAGCCGCCGCCTGCCGCGCAGTGCGCATGGCTCGGGCAGCGTTCATGCCAGTGTGTGCGCCGCGCGACTGGCCGAGGGCTGGAGCGTGCTCGACTCCGCTGCCGAGGCGCAGTTGCGAGCACATGCCGGCATCGATCAGGCCATTGCGGCCGGACCGGGTCGGCCGAACACCCGAACCGACGCGCGGGCTGACAGCGACGATCTGCCCTGGCTGCCGTTGCCGGGGCAGTCTGAAGAGGCGCCGCCCGATTTCGCGCGGCTCTCCGGGCAGATCGGGTTTTATCCCGTCGTGCCCGATACGGATTGGGTGTTGCGTCTGCTGGAGTGGGGCGTGTGCACCATCCAACTGCGCATCAAGGAAATCGAGGGCGCCGAATTGCGCATGCAGATTCGCGAAGCCGTGCAGGCGGCGCGAGAGGTGCCGGGCACGCAGTTATTCATCAACGACCACTGGCGCGAAGCCATCGAGGCGGGCGCCTATGGCGTGCACCTCGGGCAGGATGATGTGCATACCGCCGACCTGCCCGCCATCCACACGGCCGGGCTGCGTCTGGGTCTGAGCACTCATACCCCGGCCGAGATCGCCCGTGCGCATGCGCTTCGGCCTTCCTATATTGCGCTCGGCCCGGTCTTTCCCACCACGCTCAAGGCCATGCCCTATCGCCCGCTGGGCCTGGAGCGCCTGACTCAGTGGCGGCAGTGGTTGTCCCCGCGCTACCCGGTGGTGGCGATCGGCGGCATCAGCCTGGGGCAAATGTCGGCTGTGCGGGCCACCGGGGTATCCGGCGCGGCGGTGGTCAGCGCAGTGACGCAGGCGGTCAACCCGCGCCTGGCCGTGCGCGAGGCCCTGCACATCTGGCCGGCCTGCGCTGACGAAGCCGTGGCGCAGGCGATGGTTTGAAGCGCAAAATTTGAACAGTTGACGCTGCAAAAATGAAGTCTTGCTGAAATGCGGCGTTTGGTTACCACCGTTCTGTGAAAGGTCGTCGCGGGCGTAAATGGATGCAATAAACGAGATGTTTGGTTTGAATTGACATACTCGCTGGACTATGGTTTGTGCAGGTCGGTTGTCGCACAGGTGTCTTGGTGTGGTGAATTCGGCCACCGGGGTTGGGCTCTCTTTCCCCGGATCCACAACTCACTTGAGGAGAACGCCATGAGTGCAGCAAAACCACGGGTCTTGATTCTGGGCGGCAATTTCGCGGGCCTGGGCAGTGCGCAGGAAATCCGTAAGTACGCGGGCGACAGTGTGGACATCACGGTCATCGACCGCAAACCCTACCTGTTGTACGTCCCCAATATTCCGGCAGAGGTATTCGAGAACCGCAACCCGCAGCTCACCATGACCATGGACATCCTGGAGCCGCTGCACGACATCGGCGCGCGCTTCATCCAGGGCGAAGTCACTGCCCTCGATGTGGATGCCAAGCGCGTGGACTATGTGCCCACTGAGCGCCCCGGCGCAGCGCCCACATCCACGACCTACGACTATCTGGTGGTGGCTTTGGGCAACCGGCTGGCGTTCGACAAGATCGAGGGCTTCGCGCAGTTCGGCCACACCGTCACCGACAACACCTACGGCGAGGCGCTGCGCCAGTATCTGATGCACGATTACAAGGGCGGGCCGATAGCCATAGGCTCGGCGCGCTTCACCCAGGGCGATGGCGCCAAGGGGCTGGAGCCGTATCCCGGCGGCAGCATTCCTGCAGCCGAGGCCGCGTGCGAAGGCCCGCCGGTCGAAACCATGCTTGCCTGCGCCACCTGGCTAGGACAAAACGGCAAGGGCGGGCCGGACAAGATCACCGTGTTCACCCCGGCCGCGTTGATCGCCGAAGACGCTGGCGAGAAAGTGGTCGGTCAGTTGCTCGACATCGCCAGCGGCATGGGTTTTCACTACATGAACAAGACGAAGGACATCAAGCGGCTGACCAAGGAGGGTGTGGAATTCGCCAACGGCCAGTCGGTCGAGGCCGAGTTGAAAATCATTTTCCCCGACTGGACGCCGCACGCCTTCCTCAAAGGCTTGCCGATCAGCGACAGCGAGGGCTTCATCATCACCGACTTGCTGATGCGCAACCCAAAATATCCCACGGTCTTTGCTGCGGGAGATTGCGCCGCCGCCACGCTGCCCAAGCTCGGCGCCATTGGCCACCAGCAGGCTGAAATCGTCGGCAAGCAAATTGCCAAAGACATGAAGCGGCTCACGGCCGAGCAGGCCGATGGCAAGCTCCAGCCTGTGGTGTATTGCATTGGCGACATTGGCAACAACCAGGCCTTCTACATCCGCTCCAACTCCTGGTTCGGCGGCGACACTCAGGTACTCAAGCTCGGTCACATTCCCTATTTGCTGAAGATGCAGTACAAAAATCTGTTCTTCCGCTCCAAAGGCAAGATGCCGCCGTGGGGCCTGGATGCCGCCCGCATCATGGCCGAAAAAATGGCGGCTTGAGCCAGCGCAACGGGAGACCACCATGGACATGACCGATACCTCGAAGGGGACCGCGGCCGCCCCTGCACTCAACCCGACGCAATGGGCCGCGCTAGGCCGTATGGCCGACCGCTATGCGCAGGCCGAAGAACTTGGCAGTTTTGCGGTGAAAAACCTCGGCGGCGAAATGACCGAAGCGGTGCTCACGCTCACTGAACTGGTGCAAGACCCCAAGCTGCTGCCAGCCGTGCGCGAGCTGCTCGCCACCCTCGTCACCCTCTACGAAGTGGGCGCTTTGCGGCAATTGCGCGATAACGCCATCCTCGCGGCAGAGGGGCTGCGAGACACCGACCTCAACGCCACCATGACGCAGATGCTCAAGCTGCCCGACAGAATCAGCGCGGTGATCGATCAGGCCAGTCAAGCCTCCGACGACAAACACCTCGGCGGCTTCGGCGGCCTAATGCACATGCTGCGCGACAAGGAAGTGCAGCACGGCATCCAAACCCTGGCCCGCATGGCCGGCGCGCTGAACAACAACGACCCTGACAGCAAGGGAGCTGCGGGGCATTGAAGCCCGAGTCTTACCTCAGGCTTGCGGGGACGCGGTCAACTCAGCGCGCAGGCGGTTTTTCAGAATCTTGCCGGTGGCGCCTAGGGGAATGGCCGGGACGAAGACCACATCGTCCGGGATCATCCATTTGGCCACCTTGCCTTCGTAGAACGCCAGCAGCTCGTCGCGCTCCAGCGTGCTGCCTTCGCGCTTGACCACGACCAGCAGCGGCCTTTCGTCCCACTTCGGGTCGGGGCGGGCGATGCAGGCGGCCATGGCCACGGCAGGGTGGGCCATGGCGATGTTTTCCAGTTCGATGGAGCTGATCCATTCGCCGCCGGACTTGATCACGTCCTTGGTGCGGTCGGTGATCTGGATATAGCCGTCGGCGTCGATGGTGACGACGTCGCCGGTCGGAAACCAGCCGTCCTGCAAGGGGCTGGGCGCCTCGCTGCGGTAGTAGTCGCTCGCAATCCACGGCCCGCGCACTAGCAGGTTGCCGGTGGATTTTCCGTCCCACGGCAGGTCGGCGCCGTTGCCGTCTACCACGCGTACATCCACCCCGAAAATCGGCCGCCCCTGCTTGACCTGAATGGAAAATTGCGATGCTTTATCCAGTGCCAGGTGTTTGTTTTTCAGGCTGCACAAGGTGCCCAGCGGGCTCATTTCGGTCATGCCCCAGGCGTGCAGCACGTGAATGCCGAGTTCCTCTTCGAAGGCGCGGATCATGGCCGGGGCGGCGGCCGCGCCGCCGATCACCGTGCGCTGCAAAGTGGGAATTCTGACTTTGTTGTCGCGCATGAAATTGAGCAGTCCGAGCCAGACGGTGGGCACACCGGCGGCTAGGGTCACGCCCTCGTCGCGCATCAGTTCGAACAGCGATTTGCCGTCGAGCGCCGGGCCGGGGAACACCAGCTTGGCGCCGGTCAGCGCCGCCGCGTAGGGAATGCCCCAGGCGTTGACGTGGAACATGGGCACCACGGGCAACACGCTATCGCGCGCCGACAGGTTCATCACATCGGGCAGGGCGGCGGCGTAGGCGTGCAGCACGGTGGAGCGGTGGCTGTAGAGCACGCCCTTCGGGTTGCCGGTGGTGCCGCTGGTGTAGCACAGCGAGGAGGCGGTGTTTTCGTCGAACACGGGCCACGCGTAGCGGGTGGGTTGCGCTGCGAGCAATTCGTCGTAGCTCAGCACCCCTGGGATGGCCTCGGCCAGATCGGCGGGCAGGGCACCAGTTTCGCACAGCGCCACCCAGTGTTTCACCCCAGGGCAATGCGCGGCGATCGCCTTGGCAATGGGGGCGAAGGTGAGATCGAAGCACACCATGCGGTCGTCGGCATGGTTGATGATCCAGGCAATCTGCTCGGGGTGCAGCCGGGGGTTGAGGGTGTGCAAAATGCGCTCGCTGCCCGACACCCCGTAATACAGCTCGAAGTGCCGGTAGCCATTCCAGGCGAGGGTGCCCACGCGGTCTTGCGCCGTCAGCCCCAGCGCGTCGAGCGCGTTGGCGCACTGGGCGGCACGCTGCTGCACTTGGGCATAAGTGGTTCGGTGAACATCGCCCTCTACCCGGCGAGAGACGATTTCGGTGTCGCCGTGATAGCGCGCAGCGAAATCGAGCAGCCCGGAAATCATCAGCGGATGGTTTTGCATCAAGCCCAGCATGGCGGTCTCCTGTTTTGTGATGTTTACCAATTGTTGCACTGCCGGGCTGGGAGGTGCATGACAGGGTATTCACTGGAGTTTGCGATCATTGCGTCTGCCACTCTCGCCATCCCGCCCATGACCGTACCCGTTTCTGTTATTGCACCTGGCCAATCCGGCTTGATCTGCGGCTATCTGTTCGATGCACAGGGGCGCGGCCAAGCGCTGGATCTGTACCAAGCCGAGCGTTGGTTCGGTGATGCGGCGCCGACGGAGGGGGAGTCTTTCGTCTGGCTGCATTTCAACGCGGCCAATGTCACCGCTGAAAAGTGGTTGCTGGCGAACCTGCCGCATGCCGCGCATTGCTTCGAGACCCTGCGCGAGGGGGTGCGTTCCACCCGGCTGGAAGTGGTGGATCAGGCGCTGGTGGCCGTGGTCAACGATGTGGTGTACGACTTCGCACAGCGCGAATCGCTGCAGGTCTCCACCCTGTGGATGAGTGTGGAGCGGCGTCGGGTCATCAGCGTGCGCATGCAGCCGCTGCGGGCCATCGACCGCCTGCGAATCGCGGTCAAGGCGGGCGAGACGTTTTCCTCGCCGCTGTCGCTGGTCGATCATCTATTGCGCGATCAGGCCGATGAACTTATCGCCATTCTGCGCGGCGCCGCCAGCAAGGTTGATGCCATCGAAGATCAGCTGCTGGCCGGCCGTCTGGGCCGACGCCGGGTGCAACTCGGTGCGCTGCGCCGCAATCTGTTGCGGCTGCAACGCCTGCTGGCGCCTGAACCCGCGGCCATGTTCCGCCTGCTCAGTCGTCCGCCGCAAAGCCTCGGGCCGCAGGACTGGGAGGAACTGCGGCATTCCACCGAGGAGTTCTCGGTGGTGCTGCGCGATCTCGTGGCGCAGCAGGAGCGTATCAAGCTACTGCAGGAAGAAATCGCCGCCAGCATTGAAGAACGCACCGGGCGCACTCTGTTCGTGCTCACCGCGGTGACGGTGGTGGCGCTGCCGATGAATGTGATCGCCGGCCTATTCGGTATGAACGTGGGCGGCATTCCCTTCGCGGAAGACAAGGCCGGGTTCTGGACCATGGTGGCCGTGGTGCTGATGGCCTCCGGCCTGCTGGCGTGGCTGCTGTTTCGTCAACGAGACGACTGACCTCTTTAGCGCGTCACTTCGACCAGCCGAATTAGGCGGTTGCGCCCGCGAGATAGTCAGGTACGCCGCTTGCCCCGGCAAACGGACTGGGATTCAGTCCGTTTGCCGCAAGCGGTGAGAAGGAGTGCCGCAGAGATGGCGGCAAAGCACAGCACGGGAACGATTCGTGTCCGCATGGCTCACCCGACTTCCACGCCGGGCGTGTGACTTACTCGCCCAGAGCGGCCATGCCGCCGACCACGGCGTGCATGCCGGCATCGACGTGCAGAATCTCCGCGGTGATGCCGGCCGCTAGATCGGACAGCAAAAAGGCCGAGGCGTTGCCGACCTGCTGTGTGTCCACATTGCGGCGCAGCGGGGCGTTGGCCTCGTTGAACTTGAGCATCTTGCCGAAATCGGCAATGCCCGAGGCGGCCAGAGTCTTGATCGGCCCGGCGCTCACGCCGTTCACCCGCATGCCGCGCGGGCCCAGCGACTCGGCCATGAATCGCACCGTGGCTTCGAGTGCGGCCTTGGCCACGCCCATGGTGTTGTAGTTGGGCACCACGCGCTCTGCGCCCAGGTAGGTCATGGTGATGAGCGAAGGCATCTGGCCCGCTTCCACCGATTTGCTCAGCAGCGGCAACGCGGCCTTGGCCAGCGCGGGGAAGGAATAGGCCGAGATGTCGTGGGCGATGCGGAATCCTTCGCGAGAAAGGCCGTCCATGAAGTCGCCGGCAATCGCCTCGCGCGGCGCGAAACCGATGGAATGCACCAGCCCGTCGAGCTGCGGCCAATGGGCGGCCAAGCCGCTGAAGGTGGCGTCGATCTGCGCGTCGTCGCTCACGTCGCAGTCGAACACCAGGCTGCTGCCGAACTCGGCGGCGAATTCGGTGATGCGCTGCTTGAAGCGTTCGCCCACATAGGTGAACGCCAACTCGGCGCCCTCACGGTGGCAGGCCTGGGCGATGCCGTAGGCGATGGAGCGGTTGGACAGCAGGCCGGTGATGAGAATGCGTTTGCCTTGAAGGAATGCCATGATGGGGCGCTTTCAGTTGTGATGCAGTCTTGCAGGGGTTTGCCACGCAGCCGTGGCAAGTCATGCAGAATTCTCGCATGGCACACGCCCTGTCCCGTCCGCTATCTCCCGCCCGCCGCCGCTTGCTGCAAAGTCTGCCGCTGGGCTTGTTTCCGTTTGGGGCGGCGTGGGCGAGTCAGCTGGAACAACAGCCGGAACAACCGGCCTACGCGCTGTACGACCAGCCGAAGTATCCGCCCGGATTCACTCATTTCGACTACGTCAATCCGCAAGCGCCGGTCGGCGGCAGCCTGGTGCTCACGCCGTCCACCGTGGGCGGCAGTTTCGACAAGCTCAACCCCTTCACCCTCAAAGGCAACGCTGCGCCGGGCTTGAACACCCTGGTGTTCGAGACCCTGATGACCGCCAGTTGGGACGAACCCAACACCGTCTACGGTCTGCTGGCCGACGATATTGCCGTGGCGGCAGACGGGCTTTCCGTGCTGTTTCACCTCAACCCGCTGGCGCGGTTTTCCAACGGCGACTCCGTGACCGCGCACGACGTGGCCTACAGCTACAACACCCTGATCAGCAGCGCGGCCGCGCCGCAGTTCGCCAGTATCTACGCCGACGTGGCCGGCGTGGCCGCGCTGGATGAGCGGCGGGTGCGCTTCACTTTCAAGCGGCGCAATCACGAGCTGCCCATTTTGCTTGCGGGCCTGCCGGTGTTTTCGCCCAAGTGGGCGGGCCAGCGCGCGTTCAACGAAGTAATCGACACGCCCATCGCCAGCGGCCCCTACCGCATCGCCCGCACCTCGCAGCAGCGCGACATCACCTACGTACGCCGCAGCGACTACTGGGGCTGGCATTTGCCCACCCGTCGCGGGCAGTTCAATTTTTCCGAGGTGAGCTACAAGCTTTATCTCGACGGCACGGCGCGGCTCGAAGCCTTCAAGGCGGGGGAGTACGACCTGCTGCAGGAGTTCATCGCCCGCAACTGGGCGAGACAGTATCGCGGCCCGAAGTTCGACAGCGGCGCGCTGAAAAAACTGGAGCTGCCCAACCACAACCCGGCCGGGTTCCAGGGCTTCGTGGTCAACCTGCGCCGTCCGCAGTTTCAGGACGTTCGGGTGCGTCAGGCGCTGGCGCTGGCGCTCGACTTCCAGTGGCTCAACCGCATGCTGTTCTACGGCGCGTACAAACGCATCGAAGGCTATTTCGCCAATTCGCCGTTCGACGCCCATGGCGCGCCGGGGCCGGATGAACTGGCCTTGCTGGAGCCGCTGCGCGCCAAGTTGCCGCCGCAGGCCTTCGGCGCCTTGCCGAGCATGCCATCGACGGCCCCGCCGAACAGTCTGCGCGGCAATCTGCTCAAGGCGCGCGCGCTGCTGGAGCAGGCAGGTTGGCACTGGCGCGATGGTGCGCTACGCAATGCCAAGGGGCAGGCATTGGTGATCGATTACCTCGACAGCCAGGGTTCGATGTCGCGCATCATCTCGGTTTATTCGCAGGCGCTGCAACGGCTGGGCATCACGCTCAACTATCGCCTGGTGGATTTCGCGCTGTACCAGCAGCGCATGGACACTTTCGACTTCGACATGACCACCATCCGCTACGGCGGCAGTACCAGCCCGGGCAACGAGTTGTTCGACCGCTTCGGCTCGCGCGCTGCTTCGGTGCAGGGCTCGGACAATGTCTGGGGCCTGCGCGATCCGGCCGTCGATGCGCTGATCGAGCGCGTGGTGGCGGCCACCTCCATGCAGGCCCTGCAAACGGCCTGCCGCGCGCTCGACCGCGTGCTGGTCTGCGGCTGGTATTCGGTGCCGCAGTGGTACAGCGACACCTTCCGCGTGGCGATTGCCGCACACAAATTTTCCTGGCCGAAGACCTTGCCGCTGTACTACCAGCCTGAAGGCTGGGCGGTGCAATGCTGGTGGGCTGATGCCAAACCCGCTTCCGGAGCGCCGACGTGAATCTCTGGGCCTATATCTTCAAGCGCGTACTGCTGATGATTCCCACTCTGCTGGGCGTGCTCACCCTCACCTTCATCGTGGTGCAGTTCGTCCCCGGCGGGCCGGTGGAGCAGATGGTGTCGCAACTGCGCGGCAAGGAAGGCGGTGCGGCAGGTGAAGCCGCCACTGCGCAAGGCATTTACCGTGGTGCGCAGGGCATCTCGCCCAAGCAACTCGCCGAGCTGCGCCAGCTCTACGGTTTCGACAAACCGCCGCTGCAGCGCTACCTCGACATGCTGTGGCAGTTTGCGCATTTCGACCTCGGCCGCAGCTATTACCACCACGAAGCGGTGTGGACGCTGATCAAAGAGCGGCTGCCAGTCTCCATCTCGCTGGGCTTGTGGAATTTTCTCCTCACCTATCTGATTTCCATTCCGCTGGGCATCGCCAAGGCGGTGCGGCATGGCAGCCGCTTCGATGTGTCCACCAGCATTGCGGTGCTGGTGGGCTACGCCATTCCGGGCTTCGTGCTGGGCGTGCTGCTGCTGGTGCTGTTTGCGGGCGGCACCTGGTTGCAGTGGTTTCCGCTGCGCGGGCTGGTGTCCGACGGCTGGTCGCAATTCAGTCTATGGCACAAGATCACCGACTACCTGTGGCACATCACCTTGCCGGTGCTGGCGGCCACGGCGGGCAGCTTCGCCATCATCACCATGCTGACCAAGAACGCGTTTCTGGAGGAAATCCGCAAGCAATATGTGTTGACGGCGCGCGCCAAGGGCTTGAGCGAGCGCACCGTGCTGTGGCGGCATGTGCTGCGCAATGCGCTGGTGCCGTTGGTGACGGGCTTCCCCGCGGCTTTCATCGGTGCGTTCTTCGCCAGCTCGCTGCTGATCGAGACCCTGTTCTCGCTGCCGGGGCTGGGACTGCTGTCTTATGAGGCCGTGATGCGGCGCGACTATCCGGTGGTGATGGGCTCGCTCTATCTCTTCACCCTGATCGGACTGTTCACCAAACTGATCGCCGACCTGAGCTATGTCTGGGTCGATCCGCGCATCCAGTTCGGAGCGCTGCGGTGAGCGCCGCCGCGCTGGCGCAGGCGCAGCCCGCGCGCCATCCCTTTCTCACGCAGGGATGGGCGCGGTTCAAGGCGCATCGCCTGGGGCGCTGGAGCCTGTGGCTGTTTCTGCTGCTGTTCGGCCTGAGTCTGCTCGCGCCCGTGATCAGCAACGACAAACCGCTGCTGGTGCGCTATGACGGACGGTTTTATCTGCCGCTGCTGCACGGCTATCCCGAAACCACGTTTGGCGGCGACTTCCACACGCCGACCGACTATCTCGACCCCTACATTCGCGCCAAGCTGACGGCCCCCGGAAATTTCGCGCTCTATCCCCCCATTCCCTACAGCGCCACCACCATCGACTACTTCGCGCAGCGGCCTTTTCCCTCTTCGCCCTCGGCGCGGCATTGGCTGGGCACCGACGATCGCGGGCGTGACGTGTTGGCGCGGCTGATCTACGGCTTCCGGCTGTCGGTGCTGTTCGCGCTGGCGCTCACCGTCACGGGCACGCTGCTGGGCCTGCTCATCGGCGCCGTGCAGGGCTATTTCGGCGGGCGCATCGATCTGTCGGTACAGCGGCTGATGGAGGTCTGGGGATCGATGCCTGAGCTGTATCTGCTGATCATTTTTTCGGCGGTGTTCGCGCCCGGCCTGGCCTTGCTGCTGGTGCTGCTCTCTCTGTTCGGCTGGATGGGGCTGGCCGACTATGTGCGCGCCGAGTTTTTGCGCAACCGGCAGATGGACTATGTGCGCGCCGCGCAGGCGCTGGGGCTGTCGCACGCGCGCATCATGTGGCGGCACATCCTGCCCAACAGCCTGACGCCGGTGGTCACCTTTTTGCCGTTTCGCATGAGTGGGGCGCTGCTGGCGCTCACCAGTCTGGACTTTCTCGGTCTGGGCGTTCCGCCGCCCACGCCCAGTCTGGGCGAACTGCTGGCGCAGGGCAAGGCCAACCTGGATGCCTGGTGGATTTCAGCGGCAGCTTTCGGCGCGCTGGTGAGCATTCTTTTGCTGCTGACCTTCATCGGTGAGGCGCTGCGCGACGCCCTGGATCCCCGGCACACTGGCGCGGGCCGGGGATGAGCGACATGCCTTCAACCCCTTTGCTCAAAGTACGCAATCTGCAGGTGCGTTTTGGCGCCCAAACCGTGGTGCATGGCGTCGATCTCGACATCGCCGCGGGCGAAAAAGTCGCGCTCGTCGGCGAATCCGGCTCGGGCAAGACCGTCTCGGCGCTGGCCTTGCTGCGTCTGCTGGACGGGGCGCAACAGACCGGCAGTGTGATGTTCGACGGGCGCGAACTCTCCACACTGAGCGAGCGCCAGATGCGCGGTCTGCGCGGCAAAGACATCGCCATGATCTTTCAGGAGCCGATGACCGCGCTCAACCCGCTGCATCCGGTCGGGCGGCAGATTGCCGAGGTGCTGGAGCTGCACGAGGCGCTGTCCCGCCGCGCGGCTTGGGCGCGGGCCGTGGAGTTGCTGGGGCAGATGGACATCGACCAGCCCGCGCGGCGTGCGGCGGACTATCCGCATCAGCTCTCCGGCGGCCAGAGGCAGCGGGTAATGATTGCCATGGCGTTGGCTTGCCGCCCCCGCCTGCTGCTGGCCGACGAG
Organism: Thiomonas sp. UBA7699; assembly: GCF_002482605.1. Classification (NCBI taxonomy): domain Bacteria; kingdom Pseudomonadati; phylum Pseudomonadota; class Betaproteobacteria; order Burkholderiales; genus Thiomonas; species Thiomonas sp. UBA7699. The sequence continues at coordinate 85,672 of NZ_DLGH01000024.1, forward strand.
CCCACCACCGCGCTCGACGTAACCGTGCGCCGCCAGATTCTCGATCTGCTCGACGCCTTGCAGGCCGAGTACGGCCTGGCCTTGCTGTTCATCACCCACGACCTTCATCTGGTGCGGCGCTATGCGCACCGCGTGGCCGTCATGCAGCAGGGCAGGGTGGTGGAAGCCGGAACGGTTTGCGCAGTGTTCGCCGCGCCTCAGCACCCCTATACGCAAATGCTGCTGCGCAGCCGCCCGCGCCGCCTCGTGCAGGAGTCCGAAAAAAATGCGGCGCCGCTGCCCACCGTGCTTCAGGCGCGCGCGCTGAGCGTGCGCTTCGCCCAAAACAGCGGCTTCTGGCGCAAACACTGGCACACCGTGCTGCAGGACATTTCGCTGGAATTGCTCGCAGGGCAGACCTTGGGCGTGGTGGGCGAATCGGGCAGCGGCAAATCGACCCTCGCGCTCGCACTGCTCGGTCTGCTGCGCCGACAGGGCGGGGAGGTGAGTCTGCTGGGACGCGATCCGGCCCGGTTGTCCGCTGCTGCGCTGCGCCCCTTGCGCGCGCAGGCGCAAATCGTGTTCCAGGACCCGTTTTCCAGCCTGTCGCCGCGTCGCACTGTGGCGCAGATCGTCGAAGAGGGTCTGGAAATCCATCGCCCTGGGTGGAATGCCGTGCAACGTCGCGAGCGCGCCCAGCAGATTCTGGCGGAAGTCGGCTTGCCGCTTTCTCCGGCCGAAATGCAACGCTATCCGCACGCATTTTCGGGTGGGCAACGCCAGCGCATCGCGATCGCGCGGGCCCTGATTCTGGAGCCCAAGGTGCTCATCCTCGACGAGCCGACCAGCGCGCTCGACGTCTCCGTGCAGCAGCAGGTACTTGATCTTCTCGCTGCATTGCAGCAAAGGCATGGGCTGGCCTATGTGCTCATCAGCCACGATCTGTCGGTCATTGGCGCGCTGTCGCAGCGTGTGCTGGTGCTGCACCAGGGAAAGGTGGTCGAGCAAGGGCAGGCAGACGCCGTGCTGCGTGCGCCACGCCAGCCCTACACCCAGGCCTTGCTCGCAGCATCCGATCTGGGGGAAGAAGTGCGCGACGGATAGCGCAAAGTGTGCGCAGCCGAGCCGCGTTATTGCCAAAAAGTTCCTTCCTCTCTATAATCCACTTTTTTGTTGACCGCAAGAAAATTTCCGAGAATTTCAGACTCAGGCTTTGTCAGACTTTATCTGATGGGGCATAGAGGGCGCAGTTCAGAGCGCAGTTTTCAAAGAAAAAGTAGTCAAAGAGCAGTCGCTTGGCAGTGGCAGAACACCGGGAGAGCGCAGTGTGCGGGCCCGACCACAGCAGTGAGCAAAAACTGGGCGACGTCATCGCCCTTTTTTTTTGCTTGCGCGGCGGGCGATTGACGAGATTTGCGGTCAGGTGATGAACGGAATATTGGCAAACGCATGAGTGCAGCACAGGCAATCGATACGGCAGTCACCAGTCTTGGACTGGAACTCGTGGAGGTGGAACACCTTCCGCGCGGCTTGCTGCGCGTGACCATCGATCATGCCGACGGCGCCCCGGTGACGGTGGAAGACTGCGAGCGGGTGACCCGTCAGTTGCAGTATGTGTTTGAAGTGGAAAACGTGGACTACGGTCGTCTGGAGGTGTCGTCTCCCGGCTTGGACCGTCCTCTGCGCAAGGCAGAAGATTTTGTGCGATTTGCCGGGTTGGAGATCGACGTCGTTCTTCGCGTGCCGTTTCAGGGCCGCAAGAAGTACCGCGGCGTTTTGCTCGAGCGCTCGCAAGACGACGAGCCGGGGCGTTTTTCCGTCGCCTTGTCGCCGCCTGAGGTGGGCGCAAAAGGCAAAGGCAAAGGCAAACCCGGCGCCGCGAACAAAAAGCCGAAAGCTGTCGGAGCGCCTGTCGCTCCCAAGGCAGAAGAGCAGGACGTGTTGTCCGTCATGAATTTCAGTCTGGCCGAGGTGCGCGATGTGCGCCTGGTGCCTGTTGTCGATTTTGGGAGTGGTCGAAAATGAGTCGCGAGATTTTGATGTTGGTGGACGCCCTGGCGCGTGAAAAGAATGTCGATCGCGATGTCGTCTTCGGCGCCGTCGAGGCCGCGCTGGCCTCCGCAACCAAGCGCTTGTATGAAGGCGAGGCGGATGTGCGCGTGCAGATCGACCGCAATACCGGCGAATACGAAAGCTTCCGTCGCTGGCATGTGGTGCCTGACGAAGCCGGACTGCAGTTGCCCGACAGCGAAATTCTGCTGTTCGAAGCGCGGGAACAGATTCCCGATATCGAAGTGGGCGACTACATCGAGGAACCGATCGAGAGCATCGCCTTCGGCCGAATCGGCGCGCAGGCGGCCAAACAGGTCATTCTGCAGAAAATCCGTGACGCCGAGCGCGAGCAGATCCTCAATGATTTCCTGGCCCGTAACGACAAGATTTTCAACGGCTCGGTCAAGCGCCTCGACAAGGGCGACCTCATCATCGAATCGGGCAAGGTCGATGCGCGACTGCGCCGAAGCGATCTGATTCCGAAGGAAAACCTGCGGGTGGGTGACCGGGTGCGCGCGGTGATTACCAAGATCGACCGCACCGCCCGCGGCCCGCAGATCGAAATCTCGCGCACCGCGCCGGAATTCATGATCGAGTTGTTCCGCCTGGAAGTGCCCGAGATCGAGCAGGGCCTGATGGAAATCAAGTCTTGCGCCCGTGAGCCGGGAGTTCGCGCCAAGATTGCGGTGGTGTCGCACGACCGCCGTGTCGATCCCATCGGCACCTGCGTGGGCATTCGCGGCTCGCGCGTCACCGCGGTGACCAATGAACTCGGCGGCGAACGGGTCGATATCGTGCTCTGGTCGGAAGATCCGGCGCAGTTCGTCATTGGCGCGCTGGCGCCGGCGAATGTTTCCTCCATCGTGGTGGACGAAGAAAAGCACGCCATGGATGTGGCTGTGGACGAGGAAAATCTGGCGCTGGCCATCGGCCGCACCGGGCAGAACGTGCGGCTGGCCTCCGAGTTGACGGGGTGGAAGATCAATATTCTCAGCGCCGAAGAGTCCGACGCCCGCAACACCCAGGAAACGCAGAAAATGCGCAGCCTGTTCGTCGAAAAGCTCGACGTCGATCAGGAAGTGGCTGACATTCTCATTTCAGAAGGGTTCACCAGCCTCGAAGAACTGGCCTACGTGCCGATCAACGAAATGTTGGAGATCGAGGCCTTCGATGAAGACACGGTCAATGAACTGCGCGAACGCGCCCGCAATGCCTTGCTCACGCAGGAAATCGCGCGCGAGCAGAAGCTCGATGAGGTCGATCCGGCGCTCAAGGCGCTCGATGGCCTGAGCGCAGACGAGCTGGCCCTGCTGGCCGAAGCCGGTGTGCTCACCCTTGACGATCTGGGCGATCTGGCGACCGACGAGCTCACCGGCATTCTCCGCACCGACGAGGCCCGGGCCGCCGACCTCATTCTGAAGGCGCGCGCGCACTGGTTCGACGCCTGAACCCCTCCGAACCTGTCGCCCGCACTTCACACGTTTCAAGCCGTACTAGGACACACCATCAATGGCCAGTCATACCGTCTCACAACTCGCTGCAGAACTCGGCAAACCCTTGAACCTCTTGCAGGAACAACTGCAACAGGCGGGAGTCGGAGCGCGCGCGGCAGACGACGTCATCAGTGAGGCCGACAAGGCCCGCCTGCTTGAGCACTTGCGCGCGGCGCATGGCGGTGCAGCTGGCGGCGAGCGCAAAAAAATCACCCTGACCCGCAAGCAGACCAGCGAGATCAAGCAGGCGGACGCCACGGGCAAGGCGCGCACCATTCACGTGGAAGTGCGCAAAAAGCGTGTGTTCGTCAAACGCGACGAATCCGCACCGGTTGCCGAGGCGTCGGCTGCACCCGAGTCGAACGAGCCGGTGGTGGATGATGCCGAACTCCAACGCCGCGAGGCTGAGGCGCAGCGTCAGGCCGATTTGCTCGCGCGCCAGGCCGAAGAACTGGCTGCGCAGCGCGCAGCCGAGCAGGAGCGTCGGGCTGCCCAGGAGCGCCAGGAGCAGCAAGCCCGCGAGCAGGCCGAGCGCGAGGCTCAGGCGGCCCGCGAAGCTGCAGCCAAGTCGCAACAGCCCGCGACCGTGACGGCCGAGCCGACCGCGCAAATACAAGACAAGCAAGACAAGGAGCCGTCGCAAGCGAGCGAGGCGGCTGCCTCGGCTTTGGCGAGTTCGCAGGCCGCTGCAGCCGAGCGCGCCGCAGCGCAGAAGAAGCAGGACGCCGAAGAAACCGCCAAACTGGCGCAGATCGAAAAGCGCCGCAAGGCCGCCGAGGCGGAAGCCGCCGCCATTCGCGACATGATGGCCCGCCCGCGCACGGTGATGCGCGCCGAGAAGCCTGCGGTCAAGACGGCCGAGGCAGCTCCCGTCAGCGGCACCATCAAGGGCACGATCCACAAACCGGCGGCGGGTGCAGCCAAGACGGCCGGGGCCAGTGCCACGGCCGCGCCGGGTACTGCGGCGAAGAAGGACGACAAGCAGGTCAAGTCGGAAAAGCTGTCGTCCTCCTGGGCGGACGACGCGGCGAAAAAGCGCGGTGCGTCGATCAAACCCCGCGGCAATCCCACCGGAGCGCCGGGTGGCTGGCGCGGCCCGAAAACGACGGTTGGGCGTCGCGGCGGACGCAATGATCGGGGCGGTGAGCAGCATGTGCAGGCAGCGCCTGCCGAGATAATCGTGCGCGAGGTGCATGTGCCCGAGACCATTACCGTGGCCGAATTGGCGCACAAGATGTCGGTGAAGGCCGCCGAGGTCATCAAGAGCCTGATGAAGCTGGGACAGATGGTGACCATCAACCAGGTGCTCGATCAGGAAACTGCGATGATCGTGGTCGAGGAACTCGGCCATACCGCCGTTGCCGCCAAGCTCGACGATCCCGAAAACTTCCTGACGGAAGACGGCGAAGGCGCGATGGCCGACGCGGAACAATTTCCGCGAGCGCCGGTGGTCACGGTCATGGGTCACGTCGACCACGGCAAGACTTCGCTGCTCGACTACATCCGCCGCGCCAAAGTGGCGGCAGGCGAGGCCGGCGGCATTACGCAGCACATCGGCGCCTATCACGTCCAAACGCCGCGCGGCATCATCACCTTCCTCGACACCCCGGGTCACGAAGCCTTCACGGCCATGCGGGCGCGTGGTGCGAAAGCGACCGATATCGTCATCCTGGTGGTGGCCGCAGACGACGGCGTGATGCCGCAGACCAAGGAAGCGATCGCCCACGCCAAGGCGGCAGGCGTGCCCTTGGTGGTGGCGCTCAACAAAATCGACAAGCCGGGGGCCAACCCGGATCGCGTCCGCCAGGAACTGATTGCCGAGAGCGTGGTGCCCGAGGAATACGGCGGCGACTCGCCCTTCGTGCCCGTGTCTGCCAAGACCGGCGAAGGCATAGATAGCCTGCTTGAACAGATTCTGCTGCAGGCCGAAGTGCTGGAGCTCAAGGCCCCGATTGACGCCCCAGCCAAAGGGCTGGTGATCGAATCGCGCCTCGACAAAGGCCGTGGTCCTGTGGCCACCATCCTGGTGCAGTCGGGCACGCTCAAGCGCGGTGACGTGGTGCTCGCCGGGGCCGCATTCGGCCGCGTGCGCGCCATGCTCGACGAGTTGGGCAAGCCGGTGACCGAGGCTGGGCCGTCCATCCCGGTGGAAATTCAAGGCTTGACCGAAGTGCCCAGCGCCGGTGAAGAAATCATGGTGCTGCTCGATGAGCGCAAGGCGCGCGAAATTGCGCTGTTCCGCCAGGGCAAGTACCGCGATGTCAAGCTGGCCCGCCAGCAGGCCGCCAAGCTCGAAAACATGTTCGAGCAATTGAACGAAGGCGCGCAAAACCTGCCGCTCATCATCAAGGCCGACGTGCAGGGTTCGCAAGAAGCGCTCATCCATGCGCTCACCAAGCTCTCCACCTCCGAAATCAAGGTGCAAGTGGTGCATGCGGCGGTCGGCGGCATTTCCGAGAGCGACGTCAATCTGGCCATCGCCTCGAATGCGGTGATCATCGGCTTCAACACCCGCGCCGATGCTGGAGCGCGCAAACTGGCCGAGAACAACGGCATCGACATCCGCTACTACAACATCATTTACGAGGCGGTCGACGAGATCAAGGCGGCCATGTCAGGCATGCTCACGCCGGACAAGAAGGAAGAGACTCTCGGTCTGGTCGAAATTCGCCAGGTGTTCCGCATCCCGAAGGTGGGCGCGGTGGCCGGCTGTATGGTGTTGTCGGGTCTGGTGCGCCGCTCCGCGCAGGTGCGCGTGTTGCGCAACAACGTGGTCATTCACACCGGCGAGCTCGATTCGCTCAAGCGCTTCAAGGACGATGCGCGCGAAGTCAAGGAAGGCTTCGAGTGCGGCCTGTCGTTGAAGAACTACCAGGACATCGAAGAGGGTGATCAGCTCGAAGTCTTCGAGATCAAGGACGTGGCGCGCACCCTGTAATGGGCCAGCAGCCAGACTGAGATGAAGCGCGCAACGCCCAACCGCACCCAGCGTATCGCCGACCAGATCCAGCGCGATCTGGCCGAACTGATTCAGCGCGAGCTGCGCAACCCGCAGCTTGGGCTGGTGACGCTCACCGATGTGCAGCTCACGCCCGACTACGCCCACGCCAAGGTTTACTTCAGCGTGATCGGCGCCGAGCCAGACACTGCGCGCCAGATCTTGAGCGACAAAGCCGGGTATCTGCATAGCCTGCTGTTCAAGCGCCTGCAGATCCACACCGTGCCTACGCTGCACTTTCTGTTCGATCCGACCACCGAGAAGGCGGCGGAGATGGACGGGCTGATCCGCCAGGCCTTGGCGCAACAGGCCAAAGACGATTGATCCGGCGTGCCGCGCCCGGGTTTTGACCACCATGAATGTCCAGAAAACGCCTTGGGAGGCGGTCAACGGCGTGCTCCTACTGAACAAGCCCCGCGGGTTGACCTCGCAGCAGGCTTTGTTTCGCGTGCGCCGCAGGCTGCGCGCCGCGAAGGCCGGGCATGGCGGCACGCTCGATCCTCTGGCCGACGGTCTGTTGATGCTTTGCTTCGGCGCCGCGACCAAGTTCGCCCAGCGTCACCTCGAAGCCGACAAACGCTATGCCGCAGTGCTGCAACTCGGCGTGCGCACGACGACTGATGACGCCGAAGGTGAGATCGTCGAACGCCGTGCCATACAGGTGAGCCGGCCACAGGTCGATGCCGTTCTGCCGCGGTTCATCGGCGCCATCAGCCAGACGCCGCCGGTGCATAGCGCGCTCAAGCGCGACGGAAAGCCGCTTTACGCCTATGCCCGGGCGGGCGAGACCGTCGAGGTGGCGGCCCGCACGGTGCAAATTCACTCGATGGACGTGTTGTCGCTGCAAAACGACCAACTGGCGCTGACCGTGCATTGCGGCAAGGGCACATACATTCGCGCGCTGGCGCGTGACATCGGTGAGGCGCTAGGCTGTGGCGCGCATCTGGCGGCACTGACGCGCACGGCAAGCGGCGGTTTTTCGCTGGAACAGGCGTTGACGCTCGACGAGGCCGAAGCGCTGGCCCCTGCCGATCTGCGCAGCAGGCTGCTGTCGACCGACGTGCTGCTGCAATCTTCGCCGCGCCAGAATCTCGATCTTGCCTTGGCCCAGCGGTTTTTGCACGGTGCTCGTCTGAGTGGTTTGGCGCCGGATGAACCTGTAGTGCCGGGCGAAGACGTACGGGTTTACGGACCGCTAGCGGCGGGCCAGGACGCCGTGCTGCTGGGCATCGGCGCCTGGGAGCAAGGCGCGGAGTCGGTTGTGTTATCGCCGCGCCGCCTGCTTTGCTCCGACGAACTCGCCCCTGCCAGAACTTTTGCGATACCGCTACCCATTTCACAACCCCGAACCGAATCTCTCCCCGAATCTTTCCATCAGGACGCAACACCATGAGCAAATCCATCCGCAATATCGCCATCATCGCCCACGTCGACCATGGCAAGACCACCATGGTCGACCAGCTGCTGCGTCAGTCGGGCACCTTCGCCGAACACGAAAAAGTCGTGGATACGGTGATGGACAACAACGCCATCGAACGCGAGCGCGGCATCACCATTCTGGCGAAGAACTGCGCGGTGAGCTGGGAAGGTACGCACATCAACATCGTCGACACCCCGGGCCACGCCGACTTCGGCGGTGAAGTCGAGCGCGCGCTGAGCATGGTCGATGGCGTGGTGCTGCTGATCGATGCCCAGGAAGGCCCGATGCCGCAGACGCGCTTCGTCACCAAAAAGGCGCTGGCCCTGGGGCTCAGGCCTATTGTGGTGGTCAACAAGGTGGACAAGCCGGGCGCCAAGCCCGATGCGGTGGTGAATGCCGCGTTCGACCTGTTCGACAAGCTCGGCGCCACCGACGAGCAGCTCGACTTTCCCGTGGTCTATGCCTCGGGCATCAACGGCTGGACTTCGTTGGAAGAGGGCGAGCCGGGCCAGCAATGGGGCCCGGACATGTCCGCCCTGTTCAACACCATTCTCAAGCATGTGCCGCCGCATAGCGGCGACGCGGCAGCGCCGCTTCAACTGCAGATTTCGGCACTGGACTACAACAGCTTCGTCGGCCGCATCGGCGTGGGCCGCATCAATGCCGGCACGATCAAACCTGGCATGGACGTGCTGGTGATGGAAGGGGTGGACGGCAACTCGTTCAAGGGCCGCGTCAATCAGGTGCTGACCTTCCAGGGACTCGACCGCGTGCAGGTGACCGAGGCGGGCCCGGGCGACATTGTGCTGATCAACGGCATTGCCGACATCGGCATTGGCGTGACCGTCACGGATCCGCTCAACCCGGCGCCGCTGCCCATGCTCAAGGTGGACGAACCGACGCTGACCATGAACTTCTGCGTCAACACCAGCCCTCTGGCCGGCCGAGAAGGCAAGTACGTCACCAGCCGCCAGATCTGGGATCGGCTGCAGAAAGAATTGCAGAGCAATGTGGCGCTGCGGGTGAAGGAGACTGACGAAGACGGCATTTTCGAAGTCTCGGGCCGCGGCGAACTCCACTTGACGATTCTGCTGGAAAACATGCGCCGCGAAGGTTACGAACTGGCGGTGTCCAAGCCGCGTGTGGTGTTCAAGGACGTGGACGGCGTGCGCCATGAGCCGATCGAGTTGGTGACCGCTGACATCGAAGAGCAGCACCAGGGCGGCGTGATGCAGGCGCTGGGCGAGCGCAAGGGTGAGCTGGTCAATATGGAGCCGGACGGCCGCGGCCGCGTGCGCCTCGAATACCGTATTCCGGCGCGCGGCCTGATCGGTTTCACCAACGAATTTCTCAATCTGACTCGTGGCTCTGGCCTGATCTCCAATATTTTCGACGGCTACGAGCCGCACAAGGGCGAGATCGCCGGACGCAAGAACGGCGTGCTCATCTCCATGGACGATGGTGAAATCTTCACCTACGCCCTGGGCAAGCTCGATGACCGCGGCCGCATGTTCGTCAAGGCGGGTGATCCGGTTTACGAAGGCATGATCGTGGGCATACACAGCCGCGACAACGATCTGGTGGTCAACGCCACCCGGACCAAACAGCTGACCAACTTCCGCGTGTCCGGCAAGGAAGATGCGATCAAGGTCACGCCGCCTATCGACCTGAATCTGGAGTATGGCGTCGAGTTCATCGAAGACGACGAACTGGTCGAAATCACCCCCAAGAGCGTGCGCCTGCGCAAACGCTATCTGACCGAACAAGAGCGCAAGCGCGCCGGTCGCTCGGCCTGAGTCTGCTCTGAATCCCGCCCCGAATCCCGCTCTACACCCCGCGCGGCAGATGGTGGCCAAACCTCACGTCCGCGCCGTGCTCGCCATGGTGGGCGCCACGCTGATGTGGAGCGTGGCGGGGGTGATCACCCGGCATCTGCATCACCAGAACGGGCTCGATCTGGTCTTCTGGCGCAGCAGCTTCGCGGCGCTGGGTGTGTTGGCCTGGCTGCTCTGGCGCCAAGGGCCACGCGGTCTGGCGCGCGACGTGCGGCATGCTTCGCCGCTGTTGTGGCTGTCGGCCGGGTTCTGGGGGGTGATGTTCACCGCCTTCATGGTGGCGCTCACCCTGACCACGGTGGCGCAAACCCTGATCGCCGAAAGTCTCAGTCCCCTCATCGCCGCCTTGCTGGGTTGGCTGGTGCTGCGCCACGCCTTGCCCGCGCGGACCTGGCTGGCCATCGCGCTTGCCCTGACGGGCATGGGATGGATCGTCTGGCAAAACCTGCATCACCTCAACGGATCGACACAGTTGCTCGGTATGCTCGTCGCGCTGGCCGTGCCGTTCAGCGCGGCGGCCAACTGGGTCAGTCTGAGACGGGCCGGGCCCGCTGTGCCGATGCAGGCGGCCGTGATGTTGGGTGCGCTGTTCTCGGTGCTTGCCGTGGCGTTTCCGGCCTGGCCTGTGAGCGTGGACCTGCACGATCTACTCTGGCTGGCGTTCTTGGGCGTGTTTCAGCTCGCTGTACCGGGTTTGCTCGCTGTCTGGGCGGCTCAGCGTCTGGCCCCGGCAGAGGTCGGTTTGCTCGGTCTGCTGGAGATTGTGTTCGGCATTCTCTGGGCGTGGATCGGCGCAGGTGAACAACCGGGCATCGGGACTTTGATGGGCGGTGGACTGATCATGTTCGCACTAGTAGGCAACGAATTACTGGGATGGCGGCAGATCAAACGGGGAGAGCAAATTTATGCTTAAAAATTTGCGCCACGCAGGCCTGTGGATCGGCCTGACGGGCTTGTTGTTGTCAGGCTGCGGCGGCGGGGGCGGCACCAGCGCCTCTACCGACAGTGCGACCACGGGCGCCACACCTGTTGCCTTAAAGCGCACCACGCCGATGGGTGTGCTCGTGCCGCTCTACGGCTATCCGCTGGTGTCCAGCGGCAGCGGCGCGACTTACACGACGGCCGAGAATCCCGCCTGGACGGAGGTGGCCGCTAATGCGGCCGCGGTGCCCACGGTCGCCATCATCAACCCGCAAAACGGGCCGGTCGCATGCACCACTCCGCCCTCGGCCACGCTCAGCGCTTTCACGCAGGGCATCGGTCAGCTTCACGCCGCCGGGGTGAAAGTACTGGGCTACGTTCACACCAGTTACGGCTCGCGCGCGCTCTCGCTGGTGCAGCAGGATGTGCAGACCTACGCCCAGTGTTATGGCGTGGACGGCGTTTTTTTTGACGAGGTTTCCAATAAGGGCAGCCTGGCGAGTTATTACGCAGCGGCCGCTGCCACGGTGCGCAAGGACATTCAGCCGGGCAGTGGTCAGGCCGCGCTGGTCGCGATCAATCCCGGCACCTATCCCGACCTGTCCATCGCCCAGACGGCCGACATCACGGTGATGCACGAAAGCGCAGACCTGAATCTACCCGCCGCGCCGGCGAGCCTCGCTTCTTACCCGCCGGCGAAATTCGCCTATCTGGCGCTGGGTATCAGCAATCTTACGCAGACTCAGGCGGCTACGCTTTCCAGTCTGTACCAGCAGGGCGTCGGTTATGTTTATCTGACCGATCAGGGCAGCGGCAACGATCCGTGGGCCAAGCTGAGTACCAGTTATCCGGCGCAGATCCAGATCATTCAGGCGTTGAACCAAAGCAAGAACTGAGGCCCCCATCGCCCCCCGACTGTCGTGTAGATTTGGAGACAGAAAACAGGAGGCGCGATGGAATTCGACACGGTGATTGTCGGCGCGGGTTCGGCGGGCTGCGTGCTGGCTAATCGGCTCAGTGCCGACCCCGCCCACCGGGTGCTGTTGATCGAGGCCGGTGGCTCGGACTGGCATCCCTACATTCGTATGCCTGCGGGCATCGCCAAGCTGGCTGGGCACAAGCGCTTCAACTGGGGCTTCACCACGGAGCCTGAGCCGCAGTTGCACCATCGCCGTTTATGGTGGCCGCGGGGCAGGGTGCTCGGGGGTTCGAGTGCGATCAACGCCATGTGCTATGTGCGGGGTGTGCCGCAGGACTATGACCGCTGGGCCGAGCTGACCGGAGAGTCGGCGTGGTCGTGGGACGCCGCGCTGCCGCTGTTTCGCGCCATGGAATGCAACACGCGCGGCGCCGACGCCTGGCATGGTGATCAAGGCGAATTGGGGGTCAGCGATCTGCGGCATCACAATGTGCTAACCGATGCGTTCATGGCCGCTGGAGAGTCGTTCGGGTTGAACCGCAACGCCGATTTCAACGGCCCCACTCAGGAAGGCGTTGGGCTCTATCAGGTCACGCAGAAAAACGGCTTGCGGCATTCCAGTGCTGCCGCCTTTCTTGCTCCCGTACGCGGGCGAAACAACCTCACCGTACTGACGCAGACCCTGACGGAGCGCGTGTTGATCGAGCATAACCGGGCAGTTGGCGTGCAAGTACGCACGCGCGGCGCTTCTCCGACGCGCATCGAAGCCGGGCGCGTGGTGCTCAGCGGCGGGACGATCAATTCGCCCCAACTTCTGCTGCTCTCGGGCATCGGGCCAGCCGATCATCTCCGCGACATCGGCATTCCGGTCGTGCGCGATCTACCGGCCGTGGGCGAGAACCTGCAGGATCACCTCGACATCTGCACCTTGAACGCCGCCACCCAGCCCGTAACCTACGACCACGTCAATGTCGTCCTGGCCGGTTTGCAGTTCTGGCTCACCCGTCAGGGCGTTGGAACCTCCAATGCCGCCGAGGGCGGCGGCTTCATGCGCTCGCGCTACGCCACCGATGCGCGCTGCGACCTGCAATTTCACTTCGTTCCCGCGCTGCTCGACGACCATGGCAGGGGACGCCTGCCAGGCTACGGCTACACCCTGCACGCCTGCGTATTGCATCCGCGCAGCCGCGGGCGTATCCGGCTGCGCAGTGCCGATCCCGCCGCACATCCACTGATTCAGCCCAACTACCTGAGCGACGCCGATGGCTTCGACCTATTGCGCATGTGCGAAGCCGCGCGCGTGTCGCGCGAAATATTGGCGCAACCCGCATTCGACCCATGGCGAGGCGCCGAGATCTTTCCTGGAACGCTCGCCTCGCCGGACGGCGACTTTACCGAATTCATCCGCAGCAAAGCCGAAACGGTCTATCACCCGGTCGGAACCTGTCGCATGGGGGCTGACGAAGCCAGTGTGGTCGATCCGCAGCTTCGCGTCCGGGGCATCGAGGGCCTGCATGTCGTGGATGCGGCCATCATGCCCGAGGTCCCCACGGGCAATACCAACGCTCCGACGCTCATGATTGCCGAGCGCGCCAGCGCATGGCTCCTCGCCGATAACTGACCCCAAGTCGTGCTGTTTGTTGTTTTGCGATTGGTTTTGCGATTGGTTTTGCAATCGCACCCTTTGAATTGGGGGGTGTGCCGCCTGTGCCGGGGATAGACCTGTCATTCCCGATTGACAACAATCCCACGAACCCAACAAGAAACCCAGATTTGTCGTCAGAACTGCCAAAAATTTCACATCGATCTGACCGCCTCGCAGCGCAAAATTCTAGCAACGAGGTGGTGTCGCAACCGCGCCGGATTGCCCTCGTTCTCCTGACGCAATAATCCCATACCCAGAGTGAAAAATGTTCAAGATCTTTAATCTATACATTCCCGCAAAAATGACGCTGGAATTGCTGGTTGATCTGGCGATTTCCATTCTGTCCTTTGCGCTTGCAACCTGGTCTGTTTATGTGATGACTGTAGGTAAGCAAGATTTTTCGTATTGGATTCAGCAGGGGTTCTATCCGCTGATTCTGTATACGGCGTTGACTATTTTGCTATACACCGCATTGGGTGTTTACCGTATTGATGCGGAAAACAGCTTGCGCAGCTTTTTAGGGCGCACCTCGGTTGCATTCGCCTTCGTCTTCTTTCCGGTTTACTGGTTCACCCTGATGTTCACCGAAGCCGGTAGTTCGTTTCGAGTGCTGGCGTTTGCCTATCTGTTTCAAATGGCACTTCTCGTGCTGATCCGTTATATTTTCTTGCGACAAACAGCGTTGTCTGGCATGACGCGACGCATTTTGATCGTCGGAAATGGGCGCGAGGCGCAAGCGCTATCGCGCCAGATCATGGAAAATCACGGTACTTCCTACAGCATCGTCGGCTTCTATCCCACTCAGCAAAATGATCAGCCGCCGGTTCAACTTGCTGGTAAGGTGTTTGACGAAAATACGCCTCTCGAGCAGGTCGTGCTCGATATGCGGGTGGATGAAATCATTGTTGCCGTGCGCGAACATCGGGGAGGCGTACTCCCGATCCGCCAACTGCTCGAGGCCCGGATTCTCGGCACGCCGGTTCACAATCTGCCGACTTTCTACGAGCGCTTGAAAGGCGAGGTTCCGCTGGAAAGCATGAAAGCGAGTTGGCTGATTTATGGAGGCGGTTTTACACAAGGCCACATCCGTGCCTGGGCCAAGCGTCTATTCGACATCATTAGCGCCAGCGTTCTTCTGCTTGCCCTCTGGCCCATCATGTTATTGGCTGCTCTGTTCATCAAATTAGAAGATCGGGGGCCTGTATTTTTTCAGCAAGAGCGTGTCGGCTTGTTTGGAAAGTCTTTTTACTGTCTCAAATTCCGCAGTATGCGCACGGATGCAGAAAAAGATGGCGTGGCACGATGGGCCAGCACCAATGACAACCGGATCACCCGTGTCGGCGCTTTCATCCGCAAAACACGTATTGACGAACTGCCTCAACTGATCAATGTCTTGCGCGGAGAAATGAGTATGGTCGGACCGCGCCCGGAGCGCCCGACTTTTGTGGACATGCTCGAAAAGGATATTCCCTTCTATGCGATTCGTCACAGCGTCAAACCGGGGGTCACAGGTTGGGCGCAGGTGCGCTACGCCTATGGCGCCTCGGTGGAAGATGCGAAGCGTAAGCTGCAGTTCGATCTTTACTACGTAAAAAATAACAGCGTCTTTCTCGATTTTTTTATTTTGTTTGAGACGGTGCGTGTCGTGATTTTCGGTGAAGGCGCAAGATAATTTTTAACTTTTAGAAAGAGAACGATGACAGTAGTTGCTGTGGTGGGATTGGGGTATGTCGGTCTTCCTTTGGCCGTCGAGTTTGGTAAAAAATATCGCACGATCGGATTCGACCTCTCGGTCGAAAAAATAGCGGCTTATTGCAAGCATGTCGATCCGACTGGGGAAGTCAGTCAGGAGAACCTCAAGCAGGCGACCTTGCTCGAGCCGACAACCGATGCCTCGAAACTGAAGGAGGCCGACTTTGTGATCGTCGCCGTGCCGACGCCGGTTGACGATGCCCACAACCCGGATTTCAGCCCCCTCGTGGGCGCGAGTACCGCCGTCGGTAAATATCTCAAACCCGGCGCCATCGTGGTCTATGAATCGACCGTTTATCCTGGGGCTACCGAAGAAATCTGTGTGCCGATTCTTGAAAAACAGTCGGGGCTGAAGTGGAAAAAAGATTTCTTCGTCGGCTATTCACCCGAGCGTATCAATCCAGGTGACAAAGAGCACACCCTGACCCGAATCGTCAAGGTGGTTTCCGGAGATACCTCGGAAACGCTTGAAACCGTCGCAAATGTTTATGCCTCAGTGATTACGGCCGGGGTTCACCGAGCCGAAAGCATCAAAGTGGCCGAGGCGGCGAAAGTGATTGAAAACACGCAGCGTGACCTGAATATTGCGCTGATGAATGAGTTGTCGCTCATTTTCCACCGCATTGGCATTGATACGCTAGACGTGCTCAAGGCGGCGGGCACCAAGTGGAATTTCCTGCCGTTCCGTCCGGGCCTGGTGGGTGGGCATTGCATCGGTGTCGATCCTTATTACCTCACGCACAAGGCCGACATGCTCGGCTATCACCCGCAAGTGATTCTGGCGGGGCGTCGCATCAATGACGGCATGGGCAAATACATCGCTGAACAGACGATCAAGCAAATGAGTCAGGCGGGCCTGCCGATCAAGGGGAGCGACGTGATCGTTCTCGGTCTGACCTTCAAGGAAAACTGCCCCGATCTGCGCAATTCCAAAGTGATCGACGTGATTCGCGAACTGGCGTCATATGGGGTCAACGTCATCGTGCACGATCCCATTGCCGATGCGGGTGAGGCTGTGCATGAATATGGCGTCACGCTGACGCCTTGGGCCGAATTGCCTCGCGCTCAGGCGATCGTGGCGGCCGTGGCGCACCAAGCCTACAAGGACATGTCTGTGGCCGAAACCCTCGAAAAGCTGCTGCCGTCGGGCATTTTCATGGACATCAAGTGCCAATACGACGCTGCCGCGCTCCAGTCGCACGGCGCCCAGGTCTGGAGACTTTGAGCCGCCATGTCGATCGAACAATTGCTGTCTTCAAAGCCCCAGCGCTGGCTGGTGACGGGGAGCGCCGGATTCATCGGCTCTCACCTGATCCAAACGCTTCTGACCCATGGCCAGAATGTAGTCAGTCTGGACAATTTTTCAACCGGCCATCAATCCAATCTGGATGAAGTGCGGCGCCTGGTTGGCGAGGAGGCCTGGAAGCGGCACACCTTCATCGAGGGTGACATTGTCGATCCGCAGACTTGCCAGCAGGCCTGTCAGGGCGTCAACATCGTGTTGCATGAGGCGGCTTTGGGATCTGTGCCGCGCTCGATTGAAAACCCGCTGGCAACGCATGCAGTCAACGCCACGGGTTTTCTGAACATGCTGGTCGCCGCGCGCGACGCGGGCGTGGGCCGCTTCGTTTACGCGGCTTCCAGTTCCACCTATGGAGATCATCCGGGCTTGCCCAAGGTCGAAGACCTCATCGGCAAGCCGCTGTCGCCCTATGCGGTAACTAAATATCTCAACGAACTTTATGCCGACGTGTTCGGCCGGGTCTATGGCTTGCAGAGCATCGGGCTGCGCTATTTCAACGTGTTCGGCACCCGCCAGGATCCCAATGGCCCTTATGCGGCGGTCATTCCCAATTGGGCCAAAGCCATCCGCGGCAATCAGCCTTGTTTCATCAATGGCGACGGCGAAACCACACGCGACTTCTGCTATATCGACAACGTGGTGCAGGCCAATGTGCTGGCGGGGCTGAGCACCCATCCAGAATCGGCGAATCAGGTCTATAACGTGGCGTTTGGCGAGCAGACCAGCCTGAACACCCTTCACCAGTTGTTGAGCGAGGAAATCATGGCGCTCGACACTAGCGTGAAATTCACCCCGCCGGTCTACCGCGACTTTCGCAAGGGTGATGTACGTCATTCTCTTGCCGACATCAGCAAGGCCAAACGCCTGTTGGGCTACAGCCCCGATTTCAGCGTGCGCGCCGGCTTGAAAATCGCCATGCCGTGGTACGTTGCCAAGTCGTAAAGGTCAAGGTTTGATCGTTGATCTTTCTCTCAGCAAGCTGCCGGATAGACAGCTTGCTGAGAGAGCAAGGCAGGGCGTCAATCCGGGCGTTGAATTGACCCGTTCAGACCGTCGCCGGGGTGGCGTCGAGTGAGGGGTAGTCGGTGTAGCCGGCTTCGCCGCCGCCGTAGAAGGTGGCAGGGTTGGGTTTGTTCAGTGCAGCGCCTTGCTGAAAACGCGCCACCAGATCCGGGTTGGCGATGAAGGGGCGGCCGAAGGCTACCGCGTCGGCCAGTCCTGAAGCCAGGCGGGCCTCGGCGGATTCCCGGGTGTAGTTGCCGCAGACGATGATGCGGCCCGCATAGGCGGCACGCAGCTTTTTGCGGAACTCGTCGGTCAGCGCCGGTCCGCCCGCCCAGTCGGGTTCGGCGATGTGGATGTAGGCAATGCCTCGGCGATTGAATTCCTGCGCCAGGTAGAGGTGAATCTCTTCGGTCTGCGCGTCCTGAATGTCGTGACGATTGAAATGCGGCGAGATTCGCACCCCTACCCGGTTGGCGCCGGCCACCGCAATCAGTGCATCGATGGCTTCGAGCACGATGCGGGCGCGGTTTTCCAAGCTGCCGCCGTATTGATCGGTGCGTTGGTTGGCGTTGGTCGCCAAAAACTGTTGCAGCAGATAGCCGTTGGCGCTGTGCAACTCCAGCAGGTCGAAGCCCGCTTGCAGCGCGCGCTCGGCTGCTCGTCGGTAGTCGGCGATGATGCCCGGAATTTCGGCGGTTTCGAGCGCGCGCGGCATATCGCAGGGCACGCGCTTGGGGCCTTCATCAGGCAGCACGACGAAGGATTCGCCCGTGTCGCTGCGCAGGGCACTGGGCGCGACCGGGGCCTGGCCGTCCTGTTGAAGCAGGTGATGGGAGATGCGTCCCACATGCCAGAGCTGCATGGCCATATGGCCGCCGGCGGCATGCACCGCATCGGTGACTATTTTCCAACCGGCGACTTGCGCGTCGGTATAAATGCCCGGGGTGAAGGCGTAACCCTGACCTTGCCGGGAAATTTGCGTCGCCTCGCTCACGATCAGTCCGGCGGAGGCGCGCTGGGCGTAATAG
This sequence comes from Thiomonas sp. UBA7699, assembly GCF_002482605.1. NCBI lineage: Bacteria > Pseudomonadati > Pseudomonadota > Betaproteobacteria > Burkholderiales > Thiomonas > Thiomonas sp. UBA7699. The sequence goes on from NZ_DLGH01000024.1 coordinate 104,022, forward strand.
CGTGCATTCATTTCGCCCGGAATGTCGCCCGGTTGTTGCGCGCGGGAGCGCGTCAGCGGCGCCATCACCATGCGGTTGGGCAGTTGCAGGGCGCCGAGTTGGAGGGGGGTGAACAGGGTAGGTGCAGTCATGTCGTTCCTTTTGTTGTTGCAGTGCGTCAATATCGTAGGGGCCTTTCGCAAGGCCTGCACGAGTGCTGAAAAACAGACCGAGCATCCCGGCTCAGCGCGCGCCTGGAGCGCTTTTGTAGATCGGGCTTTGCTCGGGCCCAGGAAGTTGGACCTCGTAGAGCGACGGATAACGCGCTTTGCGCGTCAGCCAGATCTGAAGCAGAAAGCTGATGACCACCGCGAGCATGGTGGGCGCCATGAGCTTGGTGGCGATGGGCACGCGCGCGGCACCGCCTAACCAACCGCGGCGCTGGTGATGGCGCAGGGCAAGGCGCGGTCGTCTGTTGACAGGGGCAGGCGAACAAGCCGCTCAATTCATCACAAAATCAGATATAAAAAATCAGAACAATTCGTTTGTTGAATCAATTATCGGCGGCTAAGGTCTAGGCATTCCTTTAAAAAGAGACTGCGCCCTGCCATGTCCGCCCTGTTCAAACCGCTCGATCGCTTGTTCTCCAACGGCCAGCCGCTGCACGATCCGCTGACCCCGCCTCCCGGCGATACCGAGGTGAAGACGACTACGTGCTATATGTGCGCCTGCCGCTGCGGCATCAAAGTGCATCTGCGCGATGGCGAGGTGCGTTTCATCGAGGGCAACCCCAACCATCCGCTCAACCAGGGCGTGATTTGCGCCAAGGGGTCGGCCGGCATCATGAAACAGGTGTCGCCGGCGCGCTTGACGCAGCCCTTGCGCCGCAAACCCGGCAGCGAGCGCGGCGCGGGTGAGTTCGAGCCGATCTCGTGGGACGAAGCGCTGCAGACGCTGGAAGACCGGCTGCGTCACCTGCGCGCCACCGACCCCAAGCAATTTGCGCTGTTCACCGGACGCGACCAGATGCAGGCGCTCACCGGGCTGTTCGCCCGGCAGTTCGGCACGCCCAACTATGCCGCGCATGGTGGCTTCTGCTCGGTGAACATGGCTGCCGGCATGATCTATACCTTCGGTGGCAGTTTCTGGGAATTCGGCGGCCCCGATCTGGAGCGCGCCAAGCTGTTCGTGATGATCGGCACCGCCGAAGATCACCACAGCAACCCGATGAAAATCGCGCTGTCCAAATTCAAGCGGGCGGGCGGGCGCTTCATCTCCATCAACCCAGTGCGCACCGGCTATTCCGCCATTGCCGATGAGTGGATCCCGATTCGCCCCGGCACCGATGGCGCTTTGCTGCAGGCATTGGTGCACGAACTGCTGCGCACCGGCCGATTCGATGCCGACTTCACCGCGCACTGCACCAACGGCGCGCAACTGCTGCGGGTGCAGCCGGGCCACGCGCAAGACGGCTTGTTCATCCCCGATGCCTCTGGCGCGGAGCAGTCGCAAGGCCGGATGTGGTGGGACGCCGTGACCCAGCGTCCCGTGCCCGCCTGGGCTGAGGGCGCGCAGCCCGCGCTTTCGGGCCACTACCGTCTGGCCGATGGCACGCCGGTCGCGCCCGCGCTGCAACTGCTGCGCGAACAACTGGCCGACAGCACGCCCGAATGGGCCGCGGGCATCACCGGCGTGAGCGCCGAGCGCATTCGCCAACTGGCACAAGAGATGGCGCAGGCCGCGCTCGATCAGGGCGAAGACCTGCCCATCGCCTGGACCGACTGGCTCGGCCGCGAGCACGCCACGGTGCGCAGCAAACCGCTGGCGTTTCACGCCATGCGGGGTCTCGCGGCGCATTCCAACGGCTTTCAGACCATCCGCGCGTTGTCCATTCTGATGAGCCTGCTGGGTACGATCGATGCGCCCGGCGGCTTTCGCCACAAAGCGCCGTACCCGAAGGACGTTCCGCCCGAGGTGCGCAACCCGCGCGGCCCGCAGGACGTGCGGCCCGACACGCCGCTGAACGGCGCGCCGCTGGGCTGGCCGACTTCGCCCGACGATCTCGCACTGATGGACGACGGCAGCCCGCTACGCATCGACAAGGCGTTTTCCTGGGAGCATCCGCTGGCGGTGCATGGTCTGATGCACAACGTCATCACCAACGCCTGGCGCGGCGACCCTTATCCCATCGACACCCTGCTGATCTTCATGTCCAACATGGCGTGGAATTCGGCCATGAACACCGTGGACGTGCGGCAGATGTTGCGCGACAAACGCGCAGACGGCAGCTACCGCATTCCCTTTCTCGTGGTGTGCGATGCCTTTCAGAGCGAGATGACCGCCTTCGCCGATCTGCTGCTGCCCGACACCAGCTATCTGGAGCGGCATGACGCCATGTCCTTGCTCGACCGGCCCATCTCCGAGTTCGACGGCCCGGTGGACTCGGTACGCGTGCCGGTGCTGCCGCCTCTGGCGCAAACGCGGCCATTCCAGGAAGTGCTGGTGGAGCTGGCAGGTCGCCTCGGCCTGCCGGCTTTCGTGAACGCCGACGGCAGCCGCAAGTACAAAAACTATCCCGACTTCATCGTCAACTACGAAACCGCGCCCGGCTCAGGCATCGGCTTTCTGTCGGGCTGGCGCGGCAAGGACGGCACGCAGTCGCTCAAGGGCGAGCCCAACCCAAAGCAATGGGAGATGTATGCGAAAAACGACTGCGTGCACTTTCACCACCTGCCCGAGTCGTTGCGCTATATGCGCAACTGGAACCGCGACTACCTCGACTTTGCGCAGGAGCAGGGCTGGCGCGCGCGCAACACGCCCATCATCATCGCGCTCTACTCCGACGTGCTGCAGCAGTTCCGGCTGGCGGCGCGCGGCCAGCGCCCCGGTCGGCAACCGCCCGAAGCGCTGCGGGCGCGGGTGGCGCATCACTTCGATCCGCTGCCCTTCTGGGAGCCGCCGCTGGAACATGCGGCCACCGATCTGGCGCGCTATCCGCTGGCCGCCGTGACCCAGCGCCCGATGGCGATGTATCACGCCTGGGACTCGCAGAATGCCTGGCTGCGGCAGATTCACGGCCACAACCGGCTTTACGTCAATCCCGCAGTAGCCGCTCAGCAAGGCATCGCCGATGGCGACTGGCTGTGGATCACCTCGCCCTGGGGCCGGGTGCGCGCGCGTTGCCAATACAGCGAGGCGGTCGAGCCCGGCACAGTGTGGACCTGGAATGCCATCGGCAAGGCCAGCGGCTTCTGGGGACTGCATCCGCATGCCGAGGAGGCGCAGACCGGCTTTTTGCTCAACCATCTCATCCGCGAGGAGCTGCCGGCCGCCGCGCTGAGTGGGGGGCAGGGACACTCAAGAAAACGCCGGGCCGCCCCAAGTTTTCTTGACCCCCGCGGGGGGCGGGCTGGGCGCAGCCCGGCCCAGGGGGCGCTGATCTCCAACAGCGACCCGGTCACCGGCCAGGCCGGCTGGTATGACGTGCGGGTGCGCATCGACCACGCCGAAGCGCCGCCTGAAACCGACGAGCCACTGCCCGCTTTCGCCGAGCAGAGCTGGCCGCAATTTGCACCTCCCGCCGCGCTGCCCCAGCCTGCGCTGCACGCACCGCACCTCAGTGTGCTGCGCTATTTCGCCGGGCGTTCGTCCCGCCAAGGAAAACAGCCATGACCCAACTCGCCCTGGTCATCGACCTCAATGTCTGCGTGGGCTGCCACGCCTGCGTCACTTCCTGCAAACAGTGGAACACCTCCGGTACGGCCGGGCATCTGAGCGACCACGAACCCTACGGCGAGAATCCGCTGGGGGTGTTTTTCAACCGGGTGCAGACCTACGAGGTGGGGCAGTTTCCGCAGACGCAGACCGTGCACTTTCCCAAGAGCTGCCTGCACTGCGAAGAGCCGCCCTGCGTGCCCGTTTGCCCGACCGGCGCGTCGTACAAGCGCCAGGAAGACGGCATCGTGCTGGTCGATAGCGACAAGTGCATCGGCTGTAAATACTGCTCCTGGGCCTGCCCCTACGGTGCACGCGAATACGACGAAGACCGCGGGGTGATGACCAAGTGCACCCTGTGCGTCGATCGCATCTACGACGAGAGCATTCCGCAGGCGCAGCGCCGCCCGGCCTGCGTCAACGCCTGCCCGACCAACGCAAGGCTGTTCGGCGATGTGCACGACCCCGAGTCCGAGGTGTCTCGCGCCATCCGCGAACGCGGCGGCTATGCCCTGATGCCCGAACTCGGCACCCGTCCGGCCAATCACTATCTGCCTCGCCAACTGCCGCAAGGCGCTGCACCGGCCAACGCGGAGGCCGCGTCGCCGCACCAGACCACGGCGCGCCCACAAGCCGCTGCGGTGCGCCCGGCGCCGAGCGAAGCGGCGCTGGAAGTCGAAGCGCGCGGGTTGTTCGCCAAGCTGTTCGGCGCGTTCTCCAAGCCCTCGCAAACGCGCGCGGGCCACAAGACCGCCGAGGCCACTCAACTGGAGGCTCGCTAAAGTCATGCGTCCCGCGTTTTCCGTTTTATTGCTCACCACCCTGGTCGGCTGCGCGCAGGGGCTGGGGGTTGTGGTGGCGCTGCCAGCGCTGTTCGGCGCGGCGCAGAGCGCCTGTTGGCTGGCGTTTTGCAGCTTGAGTCTGTGGATCATCTTGGGGCTGGGCGTCATCGGGCTGGCCGCCTCGTTCGGCCATTTGGGGCGGCCGGAGCGCGCCTGGCGCGCCGCCGCCATGTGGCGCACCTCCTGGCTATCGCGCGAGGTCATCGCCCTGCCGGCCTTCCTGGGATTGACCGCCTTGAGCCTGCTGGGCATTCAAACCCTGCACGACTGGCCTGGTCTGCTGGCCGCGGTCTTGATCGTCGGCGCGCTGGCGCTCTGGGTCTGCACCGCCATGATCTACGCGGGGGTGCGGTTTCTGCGCGAATGGGCCACCCCGCTCACCGTGCTGAACTTCGTGCTGATGGGTCTGGCCAGCGGCTGTCTGCTGGCTTCCGTGCTGGCGCTGTGGCGGCTCGCGCCGCAGGCGGCGCTCTATGCCCGCGCCGCCGCCGCATTGCTGGGCGTTGCCTTGGTGGGGCGTCTGGCGGCGCTGCTGCGTGTGCGGGGTCTGACACCTGCGGGGTCGATGCAGTCGGCCATCGGGGTGGGCAGTGCGGTGATCCGCCAGACCTCCAAGGGCTTCACCGCCGGGGCATTCAACACCCGCGAGTTCTTTCATGGACGAAGCGCGCTGTGGGTGGCGGGTACGCGCTGGGGCTTCGTGGTGTTTGGCTTCGTGCTGCCGGTTTTGCTGCTGCTTCTCACGCCGCAGCCGCTGCGCTGGGTCGGTTGGCCGCTGGCGCTGGCGAGCAACCTGCTGGGCATGCTGGCCGAGCGCTGGGATTTTTTCGCCCAGGTCCGCCATCCGCAAAACCGCTATTACCAGGCCGCGCTGTGACCGATTGAAACCAGCGGGAACGCCCGCCCGCGGCGCGGCTCCATCCTTCTTTTGAAAGAGGATGAACATGCGTGGAATCGGCTTTTTGTGCGGCGGGCTGTTGGTGTTGGCGTGCTTCGGGCAGGCGCAGGCTGCGATTGGGGTGAAGACCCCGCCCATCTGCCTGTCGCAACCGCGTAGCGCTGATTGCGCCGCGCAGACCCGGCGCGCGCTCAATGAGCGCATGACCCATCTCTATCGCCTGGAATTGCAGAAGGTGATGGGCACCTACACCGAGCGGCGACTCGATCATGCACAGAATCTGTGGCGGCGCTGGGCGAATGCGGAATGTGAGTTCCGCAACGGCCCGCCCGATTGGCAAAATGCCGCCTGGAGCACGCGGCAGGATGACTGTCTGTCGGGCATGATCCGCACCCGAATCGCCCAGCTCGACGGCTTTTTGCACTGTTCCGGCGCCACCTGCCCACCCAAATGACCCGCGTCAGATAAGGTTCAGCATGTGCTTGCATCATCTACCGAAAACCCAAGGAGACCGCCATGCCCAACCCCACGAACCCGACCGACGTCCTGCTGCATGAACGCGATGCGCGCGGCGTGGTCACCCTCACGCTCAACCGCCCGCAGGCGTTCAACGCCTTGTCGGAGGCTTTGCTCGATGCACTGCAGGCGCAGATCGACGCCTTGACGGAAGACGACGCCGCCCGCGTGGTCATCCTGCGCGGTGCAGGCCGAGCTTTTTGCGCCGGGCACGATCTCAAGGAAATGCGCGCCCAGCCTTCGCAGGCCTATTACCAGTCGCTCTTCGCCCGTTGCGGCAAGGTCATGACCGGATTGATGCGGCTGCCCCAGCCCGTCATCGCGCAGGTGCATGGCATCGCCACGGCGGCCGGCTGTCAGTTGGTGGCGAGTTGCGATCTGGCGGTGGCCAGCGCCGACGCGCGCTTTGCCGTCTCGGGCGTGAATTACGGGCTGTTCTGTTCCACGCCCGGCGTGGCGCTGGCGCGCAATCTGCCGCGCAAGCAGGCGATGGAAATGCTGCTCACCGGCGAGTTCATCGACGCCGCCACCGCGCAACAGCGCGCCCTCATCAATCGCGTCGCCCCGGCCGATGCGCTGGAAGCGGAAGTGGAGCGCCTCGTCGCCAGCATTCTGAACAAACCCGCCGCCGCGGTGCGCATGGGCAAGGCGCTGTTCTATCGCCAAGTCGAGACCGGCATCGATGCGGCCTATCAACTCGCGGCGCAAACCATGACCTGCAATATGCTCGACGACTGCGCGCTAGAAGGCGTGCAGGCCTTTATCGAAAAACGCGAACCGAGTTGGCGCGTGGCCTCAGGCGCCTGATGACGCGCTGGATGTCTCGCCCGGCGCGGGCAGCCGCGCCAACTCGATGACGATGAGGGACAGGTTGTCGCCGCGGCCGCCGGCGCGGGTGCGGGCCTTGTCGATCAGGTACTGACAGCACTCGCGCGGCTGCAGTTTGGAGGTGGCGATTTCCAGATCCTGATCGGTGAAGTAGTGCCACACGCCGTCGCTGCACAGCATGAGCACATCACCCGGCATCAGCGGGCTTTCTTCCACCGGCTTGGACGGCAGCTCCGACATGCCCAGACTGCAGGTCAGCACATTGCTCATCGGGTGGTTGCGGGCCTTGGCTTCGGTGATCTCGCCCTTGTCGACCAGGGTTTGCACATACGAGTCATCGGTGGTGCGCAGCAGCAGCCGACCGTTGCGGAAGATATAGAGCCGGCTGTCGCCCACATGCGACCAGTAGCAGCGGCCTTCGTCGGCGTGAAACAGGGCGCAGACGATGGTGGAATGCGGCTCCTGCTCGGTGGACAGGGCGGTGAGCCGGATCATGCTGTGGCTTTCCTGCACGATCTGCCGCAGCAGCGCATGCGGGTCGTCGCTGTCCGGGTGGTAGCGCTCGAACAGTTGCTGTGCGGTGAGCATGACCTGATCGGCCGCCTTGCGTCCGCCGCTTTTTCCGCCCATGCCGTCGGCAATCACCGCCAGCACGCAGCCCTGCACGCGGGGGTGGGCAATGACCCGCAGTTGATCTTGCTGATACGGCCGGTCGCCTTTGTGCAGGCCACTCGCCGCGCTCAGCCGCCAGCGGGTACCCGCGCGGTGCTGCACCGGCGTGGGCAGGGGCGGCAACCGGGACGGCGGGTAGTGATCGGTGGGATCCATAGAATCGGCGGCGATTCGGGGCAGAAGGCGGCGATGAGTGAGCGGATGAACAAACTGATGGAAAACACTAATTCTAGGGGGCGCGTATGTCCGCCTTCGCCATGCTGCGCGGCACTGGAATGTGCCCGCCATCGGCATGCGCGCTGATTCCCCGTCTACGACGCCTCAGGCGCCAGAAAGCTCCACCGCTTTGGCCGAGCATTGCGACGCGCTGTTTTCTCCCGGCAGTCCGCTGCAGGAGGAATTGCCGCAATGGTCGGTGCGCGAGGGGCAGCGAGAGCTGGCGATGGCGGTGGCCGGGGCCATCGCCGACCGGGCCATCCTCATGGCGGAAGCCGGTACGGGCACGGGCAAAACGCTGGCTTATCTCGTGCCTGCGCTGTTGCATGGCGGGCGGGTGATCATTTCCACCGCGACCCGCAATCTGCAGGATCAGCTCTACAACAAGGATCTGCCCGCCGCGCGCCGTGCGCTGGGCGCAGCGGTGAGTACCTGCGTGCTCAAAGGCCGCTCGAATTACGTCTGCCTCTACCGCCTGCAGCGCGCGGCGGAATGGGTGCACGGCCGCCATGCCCATGCGCAATTGCGCCGCATCACGCAGTTCGCCAAAAGCGATGCGCGTGGCGATCTGTCGGCGCTGTCGGGGCTGGAAGAAAACTCTGCGCTTAACTTTCTCGTCACCTCCACCACCGACAACTGCCTCGGGGCCGACTGCCCTGACTACAAAGCCTGTTTTGTGATGAAAGCGCGCCGCGAGGCCTTGGCCTCCGACGTGGTGATCATCAATCACCATCTGTTTTTCGCCGATCTGGCGTTGCGCGGTGAAGGCGTGGCCGAATTGCTGCCGACCGCAGACACGCTGATTCTCGACGAAGCGCATCAGCTTGCCGAAATCGGGGTGCAATTCCTCGGGGCGCGCTGCGGCACGGCGCAGGTGGTCGATCTCAGCCGCGACGTGCTGGCCGGCGGCCTGCAACACGCCAAAGGCCTGGCCGACTGGCAGACCTTGAGCGGCGCGCTGGAGCGCGCAGCGCGCGATTTGCGCCTGGCCGCACCGCAAAACCCCGGGCGTCTGAGTCAGCCCCAGGTGCTCGATCTGCCCGGGTGGGACGTGGCCTTGCACGACCTCCAGGCGCAACTGGCGCATACCGCGGAGGTGTTGTCGGCCCATGTCGAGGCGGCGGCTGAGTTCGAGCGGCTGATGGATCGCTGCACCGCCTTGCACCAGGCCTTTTCAAGTTGGCAGACCGCACCTGACCCCGAACAGACCGACGCGCCGCCACAGGTGCGCTGGGCCGACGTGGGCAGCGCGCATCTGCGGTTGCAAGCCGCGCCCTTGTCCATCGCACCGGCGTTTGCCGCCCTGGTGGCACAACGCAGTCAGGCCTGGATTTTCACCTCGGCGACCTTGAGCGTTGGCGGCAGCTTTCGCCACGCCCGCGCCGCGCTGGGGCTGACACCGGAGCAGGGCGGCTGTGCGCCGGTGGAAGACGGGACGGCACCGCGTTGCCGCGAATTGCGCGTGGCCAGCCCGTTCGACTATGCCGAGCAAGGGCGCTTGCTGGTGCCGCAAGACTTGCCGCTGCCCAACCAGCCGGGCCATTCGGAATCGGTGGGGGCGCTCGCCGCCCAACTCGCCACGGGCAATACCGGCGGCACGTTCGTGCTCACCACCACGCTACGAGCAGCGAAGATCATCGCGCAAACCCTGCGCGCGCTGCTGCCGGGTAGGGCGGTGCTGGAACAGTTCGACGAATCGAAAGCCGCCTTGTTGGCCCGCTTCGCCAGCACGCCGCAGGCGGTGCTGGTGGGCAGTCAGAGTTTTTGGGAGGGCGTCGATCTGCCCGGTGACCGGCTGACCCTGGTGATCATCGACAAACTACCGTTCGCCCCGCCCGACGACCCGCTCACCGCCGCACGGCTCAAGCAGATCGAGGCCGAAGGGCGCAGCGGCTTTGCCGACTACAGCATGCCCCAGGCCGCGCTCTCGCTGCAGCAAGGGGCGGGCCGCTTGATCCGCAGCGAAAGCGATAGGGGAGTGCTGGTGGTGTGCGACCGGCGCCTGACGGCGACCGGCTGGGGGCGACAACTTCTGGCGAGCCTGCCGCCCTTCACGCGCGTGAGCCAAACCGCAGAGGCTCAGGCGTTTTTGCAGGCGATGGCGTAAAGCGAGAATAAAGCGGATTTACCAGAGCTTCCAGAACGGATCGTCGCGCTTGGGCAGACCTTCGGTGAGATAGGTGCAGTTCGGATAGTTCAGCTTGAGCACGCGCTCGGCGTCGTCGCGCAGTTGGGTCAGGCCCAGTTTGCCGTAGGCATCGACCAGTATCGCCAAGGCGAGCTCAGTGGCCGGCGCGTCCTGGTAGTGTTCGATGGCGCGTTGCGCGCGGTCGGCTGCGGCGACATAGGCCCCACGACGGTAATAGAACAGCGCGACATGCGTTTCGTACTCGGCCAGCGAATTCACGATGTAGCGCATGCGCTGGCGGGCGTCGGGCGCGTACTTGCTCTCAGGAAAACGGGTGACGAGTTCCTTGAAGCTCTCGAACGATTGCTTGGCCGCCGCTTGGTCGCGCTCGTACAACTTCTGGTCGGACAGGAAGGAGAACCAGCCCTGATCGGTGTTGAAGTTGATCAGGCCCTTGAGGTAGAGCACATAGTCGGTGTAGGGGTTGTTGGGGTAAAGCTTGAGAAAGCGGTCGGCGGCGGCCAGGGCCTGCGCCCGCTCGCCCTGCTTGTAGTTGCCGTAGGCGATCTCGATCAGCGCCTGCTGCGCCAACAGCCCGTAGGGATAGCGCGACTCGAGCTTCTCGTACAGCTTCACACCCTTGTCGGTGTTGCCGCTGTTCATCTCGTCCTTGGCCTCTGCATACAATTTGGCCGACGACCAGCCCAGGGTTTCGTCTTTCGACGGTGTGGAGGCACAGCCTGCAAGGCCCAGCAGCACGACTGCCGCCGCAGCGCCCAACAACCGCAACGTCCAGAGACGGTACAACGCAACACGCATATCAATCGCCCAGGGTGGTGTAAAGCTTGCAGATTATAGGGAGCCTCGCTTCCCCCTCATGACCGATCTCTCTCCACATGCTTCGCCCTCTGCGGTCGACGGCGATTTCGCCGATCTCGACGAAGACAGCGCCGCTGACGATTCGACGGTGCTCGAAGCCGTCGTCCCCGAGGCCGACGCCGGGCAGCGGCTCGACAAAGTGCTTGCCGCGCAGTTTTCGCAATATTCCCGCAGCCGCCTGCAGCAGTGGTGCGAAGCGGGGCTGGTGCGCATGGGCGCTCAGGTGGCTGGCGTGCGCGACAAGGCCCGCGCGGGCGAAACCTTGCGCATCGCCGTGCCCGCATTACCTGAAGACACCGCCTTCGCGCCCGAAGACTTGCCACTCAACGTGGTGTTCGAAGATGCCGATCTGGCCGTGCTCAACAAACCGGCGGGGCTGGTGGTGCATCCGGCCGCGGGCAACTGGAGCGGCACCCTGCTCAACGGCTTGCTCGCCCGCTACCCCGAGACCGCAGGGCTGCCGCGAGCGGGCATCGTTCACCGACTCGACAAAGACACCAGCGGGCTGATGGTGACGGCGCGTACGCTGGAGGCGCAGACCGAGTTGGTGCGCCGGTTACAGGCGCGCACCATCCACCGCCAATATCTCGCTCTGGCCTGGGGCTCGGTGAGCCGCGCGTTCAGTGTGGAGGCGCCCATTGGCCGTCACCCGCGCGATCGTCTGCGCATGGCGGTGGTGCATGGCGGCAAACCCGCCCGTACCGATTTCACCCCGCTGGCCGAACTCGACACCCGCTGGGGGCCGCTGACGGCGCTGCGCTGCAAGCTGCACAGCGGGCGCACGCATCAGATTCGGGTGCATCTGCAGTTTGCCAAGCTGGAGATGGTGGCCGATTCAGTTTATGGCGGGCGCTTGCGGCCCGATCTGCCGTTGCAGCGGCAGGCGCTGCATGCCGCGCGGCTGGCGTTTGCCCATCCCCTGAACGACAAGCCGATGGATTTCATCGCTCCCATTCCGGACGATATGGCGAGTTTCTGGGACGCCTGCGGCGGTGAGATGGATGAGATCGATCCGCAGGGCTGGTGAGCGCTGCCCTATCTTTGCACGCGTCAGGGGGATATAGCCCGGACGAACTGCTCGAAGTGCAGCCCGGGCTCTTGCTGCCAAGCCTGCAGATAGGCCGCGTTGAGCCGTCGTTTGCGGCGCAGACACGCAGCCAATGTCGCGGTTTCGCCCGAGGCCGGCGACAAGCGCGACAACATTTGCGCGTAGGCCCGCTCGGCCCGGTGGCTGGCAGAGGGCATGTGATGCGTGGCCGAATCCGGACGGATGCGGTAGTGCATCAAGGGTTGCGGATGCACGAACAGACCACCGGCGTTGACCACGGCAACGTGGTTGAACAACAGGTCTTCGGCGAAATCGAGATCTTCATCCCAGGTGTGGGTGATGCAATCGCGGCGGTACACCGGGCAGAACCCACCGTCGATCAGCAGGCTGTCCTGCGGCGAGAGGTGTCCGTGTTTTGGCAATACCGGGGTCAGCTTCGGCGTGCCTGGCGCGTCGAGGGCGGTGATCGCCATGCGGCACACCGCGGCGCCGTGGGCTGCGGCCAAAGGGAGCAAGGCGGCGGCGCGGCCGGGCAGCCAGAGATCGTCCGCATCCAGAAACGAGATAAAGTCGCCGCTGGCGCGATTCAGTCCGATATTGCGCGCTGCCGACGGCCCGGCCGCGATGCGTCCTGTCGTGGCGGAAAGGCACTCCAGAGTTTGTCGGCGGGCAGCGGTGAAGTGGTGGGCATAGTCGGTGCCGTCATCCGCAACCACGATGACTTCGAGGGCGAGACCGTCTGGCTGCTGCTGCGCCGCCAGCGAATCCAGCGCATCGCCGATGAAGGCGTGCGACCGATGGGCGGGAATGATGACGGAAAGGCGCATCGCAGGGTAGAAGGATCGGGACTGAAACGGGTTGTACGCTTTCACTATAAATTGCGCACCCAGCCCACAGGCTGCGGACTCTGCCGACCGCAGCAGATTGATACATCCCTTACCCTTTTTCCGGGCCCGGCTTGCCGCTGGCCTCACACGTCATGCTCCACACGCCTGTTCTGACGGACTTCAGCCCCGACAACCTCGCTGCACCCGCGGCGCAAGCGCCCTGGCTGCAAGTTGCCTGGCCGGGAAACCCGCGGGTGCGCGCGGTGTTCTCCAGCTGCGCCGGGGGCGTGAGTGCCGCGGCCTATGGCTGCGCACAAAGCGCTCTGGGCGGTGGAATGAATCTGGGCAACCATGTCGGCGACGATCCGGCCGCCGTCTCAAAGAACCGCAGGCTGCTCAGCGACGCGCTGGGCGGCGCACAGCCGCGTTATTTGCAGCAGGTGCACGGCATCGCGGTGGCCGATCTCGATCAGTTCCACGACGATGCCCCGGAACCCGTGGCGGACGCGGCCTGCACTTCGCAGCGCGGCGTTGCGGCCACGGTGCTGGTCGCCGATTGTCTGCCGGTGTTGTTTGCCGCACCTGGGGGCAGGGCGGTGGCCGCCGCGCATGCCGGGTGGCGCGGCCTGGCGGGCGGCGTGCTCGAAGCCAGCCTTCAGGCCGTCTGCGACCGCGCCGGTTGCCCTGCGGCCGAAGTGCAGGCCGTGCTGGGCCCGGCGATCGGGCCCGGGGCGTTCGAGGTGGGTGATGAGGTGAGAGCGGCTTTTGTCAGCCTTCATCCGCAGACAGCCGCCGCGTTTTTGCCGGGTCAGCCGGGAAAATGGTGGGCCGACCTCTGGCAGCTTGCGCGCATCCGCCTGCAGGCGGCGGGCCTGTCGGCCGAGCATATTGCGGGCGGCGGTCTTTGCACCTTCGGCCTTGCCCAGCGGTTTTACTCCTACCGCCGCCAACCGGTTACCGGGCGGCAGGCCGGCTGCATCTGGGTGGAGTAGGGTGGTTTCCGCATCGTGGAAGCGCCGTTGACACGGCCTGCGGCCTGTTCAAGAATGCCGTGGCCTGCCGCCTTTGCGGATGGGCTCGCTCCCTTCCCCGTCGCCCCCAACCCCATGGCCCAAAACACTTCGACCGGCTCCGCCGCGCCGCCTTTTTTTTCGGGACAGACCGATCCTTGGGCCGCATGGGCCGACATGCAGCCGGTGTGGACTTCGCTGCTTTCAGGCGCGGCAAAGGGGCAACCCGTCCTGTTCGAGCCCTCGCGGCTGCAGGCGCTGCAACAACGCTACGTTGACGAGTTTCGCCAGTTGTGGAGCGGTCTGTTGGAGGCGGACGCGGCCAACACATCCGCCCCGCCGGAAAATGATCGGCGTTTCTCCCACAGCTCCTGGGCAGAGAGCCGCATTTCCCGCTACACCGCTGCGCTCTATCTGCTGGGCGCGCGGGCCCTGTTCGATTTGGCCGAAAACGTGCAGACCGACGAGACGACGCGGCAGAAGCTGCGCTTCGCGGTGCAGCAGTGGGTCGATGCGGCGGCGCCGTCCAACTTTCTGGCGCTCAATCCCGAGGCCCTTGAGAAAGCGGTGCAGACGCAGGGGGAAAGCCTGCGCGCCGGCGTAGAAAATTGGCTCAAGGATCTGAAACAGGGTCGAATGACGCAGACCGATGAATCGGTTTTCGAGGTGGGCCGCAACGTGGCGACCACCGCAGGTCAGGTGGTGTTTGAAAACGATTTGTTCCAGCTCATCGAGTACACCCCGCTGACTGAGCGCGTGCATGCGCGGCCGCTGCTGTTCGTGCCGCCTTCGATCAACAAGTACTACATCCTCGATCTGCAGCCCGACAACTCGCTGGTGCGGTTTGCGGTCGAGCAGGGGCACCGGACTTTCGTCGTGTCGTGGCGCAACCCGGACGCCAGCATGGGCCACCTGACCTGGGACGACTATGTGCAGGACGGCGTGATTCGCGCCATGGAGGTGGTGCGCGACATCGCGGCGCAGGGCAGCGGTGGCACCATCAACACCCTGGGGTTCTGCGTAGGCGGCACCCTGCTGGCCAACGCGCTGGCGGTGCTGCAGGCGCGAGGCGAGCAGTTCGCCCATAGCGCGACCCTGCTGACCACGATGGTCGATTTCACCGATACAGGCATTCTGAGCGTTTACGTCGATGAAGCCTCGGTGGCCCTGCGCGAAGCCACGCTGGGCAAGGGCGGGCTGATGACCGGGCGTGAACTGGCCTCGGCTTTTTCTAGCTTGCGACCGAACGATCTGGTGTGGAATTACGTCGTCGGCAATTACCTCAAGGGCGAAACCCCGCCGCCGTTCGATCTGCTGTACTGGAATTCCGATTCGACCAATCTGCCGGGGCCGCTGTTTGCCTGGTATCTGCGCAACACCTATCTCGAAAACAAGATGCGCCAGCCCGGAGCGCTCACCGTGGCTGGGGTGCCGCTGAACCTGCAGGCGGTGAAGCTACCGACCTATGTATACGCCTCGCGCGAAGATCACATCGTGCCGTGGAAAACCGCGTATGAAACCACGCGCATCCTCGGCGGGCCGATGCGCTTCGTGCTGGGCGCTTCGGGGCATATCGCCGGGGTCATCAACCCGGCCAAGCGCAACAAGCGCAGCCACTGGACTTCTCCTGCCAGCCAGCGCAAACTGCCTGCGCAAGCGCAAGCCTGGTTCGACGCCGCAACAGAACATCCGGGAAGCTGGTGGACCGATTGGGCGCGGTGGCTGGCGAAACAGGCCGGGCCGGAAGTCGCCGCGCCGAAAAAACCTGGCAACGCTCGCTACAAGCCGATCGAGCCCGCGCCCGGGCGCTACGTCAAGGTGCGGGCCTGATGCTCTGCAAGCGGTCTTTTATTTTTGTATTCGTCATTTCACTCAAAAGGAAATTCGATCATGACTGATATCGTCATCGTGTCCGCCGTGCGCACGGCGGTGGGGAAATTCGGCGGTGCGCTGGCGAAAGTGTCGGCGGTCGATCTGGGCGCTCTGGTCATCAAGGAAGCAGTCGCGCGCGCCAAGCTGGAGCCAGGGCAAGTGTCCGAGGTCATCTTCGGGCAAGTACTGCAAGCGGGCTGTGGACAGAACCCGGCGCGTCAGTCCAGCATCAAGGCAGGGTTGCCGGACATGGTGCCCGCGATGACCATCAACAAAGTCTGCGGCTCCGGCCTGAAGGCGGTAATGCTGGCCGCCCAGGCGATTCGCGATGGCGATGCCGACATTGTGGTGGCGGGCGGGCAAGAGAGCATGAGCGCCTCGCCGCATGTGCTGCCGGGCTCGCGCGACGGCCAGCGCATGGGCGACTGGAAGATGATCGACACCATGATCGTCGATGGCCTGTGGGATGCTTTCAATCAGTACCACATGGGCACCACGGCCGAGAACGTGGCAAAGAAATACGGCATCACCCGCGAAATGCAGGATGCTTTCGCCGCCGCCAGCCAGAACAAGGCCGAGGCGGCGCAGAAAGCCGGGCGCTTCACCGATGAAATCGTGCCGGTGATGCTGCCGCAGAGAAAGGGCGACCCCATCGCGTTTGCCACCGACGAGTTCGTGCGGCATGGCGTGACGGCGGAGAGTCTCGGCGGGCTGCGTCCGGCGTTCGACAAGGGCGGCACGGTTACCGCGGGCAATGCCTCGGGCCTCAACGACGGTGCTGCGGCGGTGGTGGTGATGTCGGCCCGGCGCGCCGCTGAGCTCGGCCTCAAGCCGCTGGCGACCATCCGGGCCTATGCCAACGCCGGTCTCGATCCGGCCTATATGGGCATGGGGCCGGTGCCGTCTTCCACCCGCTGTCTGTCGCGCGCAGGGTGGATGCCGCAGGAACTCGATCTCATGGAGATCAACGAGGCGTTTGCCGCGCAGGCCATCGCGGTGAATCAACAGATGGGCTGGGATACCGCCAAGGTCAACGTCAACGGCGGGGCCATTGCCATCGGCCACCCCATCGGCGCCAGTGGTTGCCGCATTCTGGTGACTTTGCTGCACGAGATGAACAAGCGCGATGCGAAAAAGGGACTGGCCTCGCTGTGCATCGGCGGCGGCATGGGCGTGGCCATGGCGCTGGAGCGTTGAACCACCGCAGATTGATCAAACTGAAACCAAAACGAGGAGAACAAAATGAGCAAAAAAGTAGCTTATGTCACGGGTGGTATGGGCGGTATCGGTACCGGCATCTGCAAACGGCTGTGCGAGGCAGGGCACAAGGTCATCGCGGGCTGCGGCCCCAATTCCAGCCGCAAGGATAGTTGGCTGGAAACCATGCGTTCGCAAGGCTTCGATGTCTATGCCTCCGAGGGCAATGTGGCCGACTGGGACTCGACTCAGGCGGCCTTTCAGAAAGTATTCGCCGAGCACGGAAAGGTGGACATTCTGGTGAACAACGCCGGCATCACCCGCGATGCGGTGCTGCGCAAAATGACGTATGAAGATTGGGATCTGGTGCTGCGAACCAATCTCTACTCCATGTTCAATGTGACCAAGCAGGTGATCGACGGCATGGTCGAGCGGGGCTGGGGCCGCATCATCAACATCGCGTCGGTGAATGGCGAAAAAGGCCAGTTCGGCCAGACCAATTACGCCGCGGCCAAAGCGGGTATGCATGGTTTCACCATGTCGCTGGCGCTGGAAGTGGCCTCCAAAGGGGTGACGGTCAACACGGTGTCGCCGGGCTACATCCTGACCGATATGGTCAAGGCCATCCGGCAGGACGTGCTCGACAAGATCGTGTCTTCCATTCCGGTCAAGCGTCTGGGTACACCCGAAGAGATCGCCTCCATCGTGGTCTGGCTGGCCAGCGAGGACGCCGGGTTCACCACCGGCGCCGAATTCAGTTGCAACGGCGGGCTGCACATGAGCTGAAGCGCGACGCTGCGGTGCGGGAAAGCCTCGGTGGCGCTCGCCGGGGAGTATGGTTCAATCCGCAAATCTTTTGCCTGTGCACCTTCGCTTATTCCGACCGCTTTTGCCGACTGCATTCCACCGCCATGCCCAAGTCCGATATTCCTCTGCGCATCATCAAAAAGTACCCCAACCGCCGTCTTTACGACAGGGAGGCGAGCGCCTACATCACCCTGAGCGATGTCAAGCAGCTGGTGATGGACGGGGTGCGCTTTGTGGTGCAGGACGCCAAGACTGGCGAAGACCTGACCCGCAGCATCTTGCTGCAGATCATTCTGGAAGAAGAGAGCGGCGGCGTGCCCATGTTCAGCTCGGTCATGCTCGAGCAGATCATCCGTTTCTACGGCCACGCCATGCAGGGCATGATGGGCAGCTATCTGGAAAAGAATGTGCAGGCGTTCATCGACATCCAGAACAAGCTCGCCGAGCAGTCGCGCGGCGTGTATGACAACGCAGCCGTCAACCCCGAGGCGTGGACGCAGTTTCTCAACGTGCAAAGCCCCATGTTGCAAAACATGATGGGCAATTACCTCGAGCAGAGCAAGAACCTCTACATGCAGATGCAAGAACAGATGCAGGAGCAGGCCAAGCAGATGCTGGGTGCCTTTCAGCCGCCTGCGCCCAAGAAGTGAAGCCCCTGGTGAGCTGAGTGGGTGTGAATAAATCCGCCTGGCTTCAGCGACAATGTCGGGATGGAAACATCCCTCACGCCAACATCGCCTGCCGCAGCCGCGGCGCCAAAAATCGGTTTTGTCTCGCTCGGCTGCCCCAAGGCGCTGGTGGATTCCGAGCGCATCCTGACCGAACTGCGCGCACAAGGCTATGACACCTCCAAGAGTTATGCGGGGGCGGATCTGGTCATCGTCAACACTTGCGGCTTCATCGACGCCGCAGTGCAAGAAAGTCTCGATGCCATCGGCGAGGCCTTGGCCGAAAACGGCAAAGTGATCGTGACCGGCTGCCTGGGTGCGCGCAACGATGCAGCCACGGGCAACAACCTGGTGCGCGAAGTGCACCCCAAGGTGCTCGCCGTCACCGGGCCGCACGCGACCGACGAGGTGCTGCAGCATGTGCATGCCGTCTTGCCCAAGCCGCACGATCCCTTTGTCGATCTCGTGCCGCCAGCGGGCATCAAACTCACGCCCAAGCATTACGCCTATCTCAAAATCAGCGAGGGCTGCAACCATCGCTGTACCTTCTGCATCATTCCGGCGATGCGCGGCGATCTGGTGTCGCGCCCGATCGGAGAGGTCTTGAGCGAGGCGCGTGCGCTGTTCGCGTCGGGCGTGAAAGAACTGCTGGTGGTCAGTCAGGACACTTCGGCCTATGGGGTCGATGTGAAGTACCGCACGGGCTTTTGGGACGGTCGGCCGATTCGCACTCGCATGACCGAACTGGTCGATGCGCTGGGCAGTCTGGCTGCCGAGCACGACGCCTGGGTGCGTCTGCACTACGTCTATCCCTATCCGCATGTGGATGAAGTGTTGCCCCTGATGGCGCAGGGGCGCATCCTGCCCTATCTGGACGTGCCTTTGCAGCACGCCCACCCTGACGTGCTCAGACGCATGAAGCGCCCGGCTAGTGGCGAACGCAACCTCGAACGCATCGCCCGCTGGCGCGAGATTTGTCCCGAACTGGTGGTGCGCTCAACCTTCATCGCGGGTTTTCCGGGCGAGACGGAAGCGGAATTCCAGACTCTGCTCGATTTCATCCGCGAGGCCGAACTCGACCGCGTGGGCTGCTTCGCCTATTCGCCGGTGGAAGGGGCAGCCGCCAACGCGCTAGCCGATCCGGTGCCCGAAGCGCTGCGAGAAGAGCGCCGCGCCCGCTTCATGGCCGTGGCCGAAGAGGTGTCCACCCGCAAACTGCACAAGCGGGTGGGGCAGGTGATGCGGGTGTTGGTCGATCAGGCGAGCCGCGAGGGGGGAGTGGGCAGAACCTTCGCCGATGCGCCCGAAATCGACGGTAAAGTGCATTTGCTGCCGCCCGATAAACCCTCGACCAAAATGCGCCTGGCGCAAAGCGGCGGCCAGTTCGTGCGCGCCCGCATCGTGCGCACCGACGGTCACGACCTGGTGGGTGAATTGGTCTGAGCCGCTCCGGGGCCGGGCGGCGCCCGGCCTCTAGATTTACTGCGAGCCGATGGCGGCCTTGAGCGCGGCCACATCACGCGCAAAGCCGATGTGTGTAATCTTGCCCTGGCGAACCTGCATGACCGTCACCGCATCTTTTTCGTGCGGCATGAAGGCGGCCTGTTCTGCCTTGCTGGCCAGCAGGATGGAGTAAGGGCGTTTGCGCATTTTGGGCAGAGCGAAGGTCTGGGTGACAAACCCCGGCATGCCGCTGATATCCGCGAGGAACACGATGCCCTGCTTGTGCATCGCTTCGACGCCCAAGGCCGTCAGGTAGTCGTTGACCACGTCGGAGGGGGCCTTTTCCACCGCGAACAACACGACCCGGGTATCAGCACCCGGAAAGTCTTCCATCTTTCCGTGCTGATTCTCGAATTGCGTCTGGGGCAGGGCGCCTCCCACGCCTAGCGGTGAAGCCAAGGCCAGCGCAGGCGAGGCGCTGGAGCCCAATACGGCAGCGACTAGCGCGGCGGATAGAAAGGTACGGCGTTGCATTCGATCTCCTGTAAACGAATGCAACATCAGAACAGATCGAAGGCCGGAGGTTCCACCCCGATCGAGATCCTCGACCTGCCCGATTGCGGCTGGTCAAAACCTGATGGCCTGATGCCGACCATCCGACCTGAATTTAGAGATGGATGCCGAAGGCCGACATGTTTTTGTAGATCATGTAAGCCGCCACCACGGCCACCAGCGCCGCAAAAATAAGGTTGAGCGTGCCTTTGCTGCTCTTACCTAAGTGGGTGGCCAGTCGTGCGCCGAACACACCGCCCGCAATGCCCCCGGCGATATATAGCCCCGCGACCGTCCAGTCGAGCAGGCCGGAACTCGCATAGTTCACCGCCGTGGTCAGGCCGAATGTGCCTACCGAGAACAGCGAGGAGCCCACCGCCGCCAGCATGGGCATGCCGGTTGCGAACACCAAGCCCGGCACGATGAGAAAACCGCCGCCGATGCCGAAGAAACCCGAGAGCGTGCCGACGATGGCCGCGGATACCACCAATTTCCACATCGAAAACTGGCCGGGATTCCCTTCCATTTCGCCGGGTTTGACCTTCTTCGGGCGAATCATCAAGGCGGCGATGACCAGCATCAGAATGGCGAAAAGGAATAGCAGCTTTTTGCCGTCGACCGCCTTGCCCAAAGTAGAACCGATATACGCCGCAATAGCGCCGACGATGGCAAAGATCACCGCTTCTTTCCAACGCACATTGCCCGCGCGTGCGTGCGGAATCAGATTCAAATAGGCGTTGATCGATACCGCCAGCGCCGTCGTGCCAATCACGACGTGAGGATTGGGATAACCCACCAGATAGAGCAAGAGCGGCACCGCAAGGATGGAGCCGCCTCCGCCGATCAGGCCGAGCGTAAAACCGACTGCCACGCCAGAAACGACGGACAGGATGTGTTGGGTCAGGGTCAGGTCTGCGAGCATGGTGGCGACAGCATATAAGAACAGTCTTATGAGTTCTGTGAGGATTTGTGCTGATTTGTGGCGAGGCGATGATTTACGTCTTTCGGAAGTGACCCGGGTGACGAGGTGTAAAGCCTGCACGAAGTTTGTGACATGTAGGCGACCCGTCAGGCAGATTGTCGAAGCTTCGCGCGGACTGGCAATGCGCCAGCCACCACGGCGAAATCATCGCTGTGTTCCCTGAAAACAACGAGGAGATTGAAATGGCTGAGAAAAAAGCGATCAACCCGGCGCCGCTAGGCCTATCCGGATTTGCCTTGACCACGTGGTTGCTGAGCATGGTGAATGCCGGCTGGTTCCCCGGCGCGGATGTGCCGATGGTGCTGGCCGCCGCCTTTGCATTCGGTGGAACGGCGCAGTTTGTTGCGGGTGTGGCGGAGGGATTCGTTGGCAACGGCTTTGGCTTTGTGGCGTTCTGCGGATACGGCGCGTTCTGGTGGAGCTTCGCCCTGTTCGTCGACTTTTTCGCCAAGGGCGTTGGCGGCCCGTTCGTCGGCTGGTATTTGCTGCTCTGGGGTGTTTTCACCACCTATCTGTGGATCGCCACCTGGAAAAAGGGACGCGCCCTGATGCTGGTTTTCACAGCGCTGGTTCCCACCTTCTATTTGCTGGCTGCGGGCGCATTGACCGGCAACAGTGGCTTGACCGTATTCGGGGGCTATCTGGGACTGATTACGGCGGCACTGGCGTTTTATCTCGCAGGGGCCGAAGTCATCAACGAGGCTTGGGGGCGCGTGGTATTGCCGGTTTGACGGTCTGTCGAGGGAATGTGGCAGGCCCATGCTCGATACAACTGGCGCTGCAGCGCAGCATCAAAACGACTGAATCAGCATGAACTGATTCAGCACGGCGTCAGTTTTGCGCTGCAGCATTCTGGCAAGAGTGCTGCGTCCGGCCCTAGCTCTTCTGGTCGGATGCTGCCATCAGGCGCGGCTGGCTTATCGGGCAGACCGGGCACTCGCACCCAGAGCCTGTTCACATCATGAAAAATCGCTGGATCGTTCTCGGCGCGGCCGTTGCTTTGTCCGCGCCTATTGCCTGGGCCAGTCTGACCCAGACACACTCATCACAACCCGACGCATCGAAGCGGCGGATGGTTCCGGCCGCGACCGCACAGATTGTGTCGCGCTCGTTGCCGGACAATCTGCAGATCCGCGCCGCAACGGGGCCTCAGGGCATCCCGGTGCAGGAATACATCGGGGCCGATGGATCGCTATTCGCCATCACCTGGGCCGGCCCGCAGCGCGTGCAAGCGCAAGACATGGTGCGCCATTTCTTCCCTCAAGCCTCGGCTGAAAACGCCCATGCCGCGCATGGCCTGCAAGCGGTGGTGCGCAGTGCGCGGCAATCGTGGGGCAATGAAGGCGTGGCCTACTTGCCCGCCTTGATGCCGATGGATTTCGATCCAAACGGGCTGGCGCCCTGACGCATTTCCCAAGGCTGCCTCTAGCTGACAGCTGGGCGGCGACTATTGCCTTGCCGATGCCCTGGCCCACAGGGGTTTCATCCGAGTACGCAGCGCATCGTATTCGTGGTTGATGCGAACGATTTCGGCTTTTTGGCCTTGGATGAGTGCGGTTTGCTGCTTGGTCAGCACTTTGTTCTCATCGAGCTTGGTTCGCAGTTCGAGGGGCAGTGGGCCTTGCGGATAAAACTGCGCATCGATCTGCAGACGCTTGAACTGACGCTGCAGAGTAGCGAGTTGTTTTTCGGCGTCCTCGATCATCGACTGCGGCCGATTCAAATCGCTGACGCGGGCGGCCTCCAGCGCGGCTTCGTTTGGGTAGCGCAGCAACAGGGCACGATCCTCACGTTGCTGATCGCGCTGCTGTCTGGCCATATTCTGTGCGGCCTCTTTTGCCTGGGCCTGCTCGGCCTGTTCCTTCATGGTCAGAATGCGCCTGCGCACGGTGCCGTCTGAGCCGATCACTTTGCCGCCATAGGTCAGGCAATCCTGCGTCAAGCGATCACTGGAAACCAGCGTGCCGTTCGCGTCGCGACAGAGGTAGATGTCAGCGTGCGCCCACGGAGCGGTGCACAACAGCAAGCCGAGGAGGAGGGGGCGAAGTTGGCGCACGGTCAATTTCATGAACTGCGGGTGAGAGTGTTGCTGCAACAATGTCGAAGTGGGCCGTCGCGTTGACGAGCCGCCTTATTGTGCCTTGCTTTGCGGCGTTGCAGGCGCTGCCTGTGTTGCAGAGCAGATACCCGAGTGCCTGCCTGTTCATTGCCTGACCCAACCGGATGCCTGGATATGTTGCCTTTCCCCTTGCGCGTGACCACTCTCAATCTCAATGGCGTACGTTCCGCCGCGAACAAGGGGGTCGATGACTGGCTGCGCTCGCAGGCACGCCCGGATGTGCTCTGCGTGCAGGAACTCAAAGCGCTGGAAGCCGATATGACGCCTAGCCTGCGAACCCTGGGTGGATTGCCCGGGGCCGCATTTCAATACGCCGAGAAGCCCGGCTACAGCGGCGTTGGCCTCTATTGGAAGCACGAACCCGATGAAGTGCGCATCGGTTTTGGCCATGCCGAGTTCGACGCGGAAGGGCGCTATGTCGAAGCCATTTACAAGCGCCCGGGCGGCGAGCGTCTATCCATCGTGTCTGCCTACTTCCCCTCGGGCTCCAGCTCCGAGGAGCGCCAGCAGGCGAAATTTCGGTTCCTGGCCGATTTCCACGAACACCTTCTGGCCCTGAAGGCCGCAGGCGAGGTGCTGCTGTGCGGCGATGTCAACATCGCCCACAAAGAGATCGATTTGAAGAATTGGAAAGGCAACCTCAAGAACAGCGGCTTCCTGCCGGAAGAGCGCGCCTGGTTGACCCGACTGATTGACGAGGCGGGCTATGTGGACGTGTTTCGCCAGCTCGACCCCGCGCCAGATCGATACACCTGGTGGAGCAATCGCGGGCAGGCCCGAGCGAAAAACGTGGGATGGCGCATCGACTACCACCTGGCCACTCCCAGCATCGCGGCGCAGGCTAAATCGAATAGCGCCTGGATTTACACGGAGCAGCGGTTTTCCGATCATGCTCCGCTGACCATCGACTACGCCTGAGGTCGGTGTTGACGTCGATTTAAAACAGATCAGGCTCGGGATTGCTTAGAAATCGACACCTTCACCATCAGATACAGCCCTGTTTCGTCGGGCAGTTTGCGGGGCTTGTCGGACGGCTTGGCGTTGCGAACGGCGGGGTCTGTCAGCGGCATGGCGGTATTTCCTCGGTCGATATCGTCAAAAGACGGGATACCGTCCAAAACACCGGCTGTCGACGAACTTCAGCGCACCGCTACAGACGGAAAGAAGCCCTAGATAAATCAACGATCTAGGGCTTCTGGACTTCTACGAACTGTAGAAAACGTGTTAATGGTGGAGCCTGGGGGAACATTTTTGACGTTTCATGCTGTCGCTGAACGCCGCCAGTTGTTTTATAAATCAACGACTTATCGGATTCATATGTGTCACGTTGTTTCAAACTGTCGCCTGCAGTCCTAATTTTCTTGTGGACAGAATTTGTGGACAATGAGTTCGATGGACAACACGGTGGAGTTCGATTTATGGCAAGAGGATTGCTCACGGCGCAGGAAGTGCGCCGGCTGGCGAAGGTGGATGGAGTGCATCGTGTGGGGCCTGCGCTGTACCTGCGAGTACGGGGCAGCTCGGCGCTGTGGACGTGGCGCTATACGGATGCCGGAAAGGCGCACGAGTACAGCATGGGGGCCTTTGGCGACCTGACCCTTGCTGACGCAGTGGCCAAGGTGTCCGACCTGCGCGCCCGTGTCAAACGGGGCGAGGAACTGCCAGCGTTCAATTCCCGTCGCCGGAATGAAACCGCCGTCCCTACTAAGCGGATCGAGCGCTTCCGGGATGTGGCCGAAGCGCTTTGCGAATCCCTGCGCGCCGGCTGGAAAGGCGTGAACGGTGGAAAGCATGGCGATGATTGGATCAACAGCCTGCGCACCTACGCGTTCCCTGTGTTCGGTGACAAGCCCGTGGGCGATGTCTCGACTGACGATGTGCTGGCCGCGCTCAATCCGATCTGGCGCACCAAGACCGAGACTGCAACTCGGGTGCGTCAACGCATCGAGGCCGTGCTGTCTGCTGCCAAGGCGCGCGGCTTGCGTACGGGTGAGAACCCGGCGGCCTGGCGCGGGCACCTGGATACCCTGCTGCCGATGATCAGCAAGCGGCGACGGGTCGAGCATCACCCTGCGATGCCGCGTGCCGATTTGCCCGCGTTCATGGCCGAGCTGCAGCGCCGGTCGAACATGAGCGCATGGGCCTTGCAATTCACGATCCTGACAGCCTGCCGCACCGGCGAGGTCATCGGCGCCCAGTGGCGCGAGATTGACCTTGCGCGGGACTTATGGGTCATTCCAGCTTCAAGGATGAAGGTGCATGTGGAACACCGCGTGCCGCTGTCCAGGCAGGCTCTGGCGCTGCTGGGTACCATGCCCCGCACCGACGGCAACGATGCGGTGTTCTGGGGCGCACGCAAGCCCACGATCAGCAACATGGCGATGCTTCAACTCCTGCGCGGCATGCGACCCGGCCTGACGGTGCACGGGTTCCGGTCGAGCTTCAGGGATTGGGCAGCGGAGAACACCACGTTCCCCGCTGAGGTCGTCGAGATGGCGCTGGCGCACACCGTCCAGAATCAGGTCGAGGCGGCCTACCGGCGTGGTGATCTGCTGGACAAGCGCAGGGAGTTGATGCAGGCGTGGGCGGACTACCTGGAATGCTTCCATCAATCAACAGCGAGTTCACGCAACACTTCGGGATGACGTGCGGCGACCGTCAGCAAGGTCTGCGCCGCCCCTGACGGTTTGCGCCGTCCCTGCTCCCACTCCTGCAGGGTGCGCACCGACACCCCCATGAGGGCGGCGAATCGTGCCTGAGAAAGCCCCGAAGCCGCTCGCGCCTGCGCCACGGGCGAGTACACGACGGCACCTTGTCCCGCGCGCATTTGCTTGACTGACTCCAGCAGCTTGCGGCCCAGTTCTTCGCCGCTCATGCTCTCACGCTTGGTCATGGCTGACTTCCTCTTGAATGGCCTTGAGAATGTGAGCGGGAATGTTGCCGCGCACCGCCTTGGCGTAGATCACCAGCAGGTAAATCACGCCGCTTTCCAGCCGGTTGAAATAGATCACCCGCACGCCTCCCCGCTTGCCCATTCCCTGCCGATTCCAGCGCACCTTGCGGCAGCCGCCCGAGCCTGGAATCACATCACCAGCCAAGGGATTCGCTGCCAGCCATGCGCAGAATTCGCCGCGCTCGTCTTCAGCCCAGATGCCCCTGGCGTCGGCTGTGAACAGCGGGGTTTCGATGATGGTGTACACGGTTGCATTGTACGTCTTTGACGGACTTGCGCTTCTTCTGGCAGCCTTACGGCGATGAAGAACCTTCCGGCGCCGGGACCAGTTTCGCCGCTTTGGGATCGTAGATGTAGCCGGTGATGCTGCCATCCTTGATGCGAGCCACGGCCTCGTCGATCACGAACAGCGGAACGAGAAACCATTCCTCGGGCTGCACGGGGTGGCCGAAGCGGTCGTTGATGGTGATGTCCAGCCGCGCGGGTGCAAACAGCCTGTGGAACAGATTCTCCATCCGGGTGCGGTTGATGCCCGCGAGCTTGTAGGTCGCCACCACCTCGACCTTGGCCAGCAGATAGGTCGCTTCGTTCTCGGCATTGGCGATGCGCGTCTCCACCTTGCCACCGGTGACACCAATCTTGTGGATCACTTCACGATGCTCGGCCACATAGGGGTTAGCGGATAGCGAGCGCAACACATAAATGGTGCCGCTCTCCAGATCACCCTCTTCCAGAGAATCGCTGAACAAGGGGCCCACATCTGGATCAGTAATTCGACGAGATGCTTCGTCTTTGTACAAAGCACGAGCCAGGGACAGCCGCAGCAGGTTGCTTTCCGTGCCATTCGAGAAAATGACACGCAGCCGAGCATCCCTCTTCCCCTGTGGCGAGTCGAACTCTTCACCTTCCTCAGCCACATATGCCGTTTGACCATCCAGGATGAACCAATGGCCCACTTCAATCGTTGCGTACTGCCCGAAAGGCCGAGTCACTCTTAAACCTGAACTCAGTTCACTGCGCACCTGATCAAATAACGGTTTGAACGCCTCGAAGTCCTCGCACGGCTTGCGATCCGCGATCTCCTCGGCGGCGCGCTTGTCGGCACTGGTGCGGACATGGCGCAGGACGGTGATGTCGTCCGCGCTGGCAGCCTCTGCCAACTCGGCGGCCAGGTCGTCGATGTCGATGGCTTCGTCTGCCGATGCGGCAACGGTAGGCGCCCCCGCAAGCAAACCCTGATGATCCAGCGGTTCCAGCAAGGCGCGGCAGTCCGGGAGCGCGCGCAGGCGGTCCAGGCGCACGGCGTACAGGCGCTCGAAGATGTCGCGGTCTTCACCGTGCTGCGGCGCGCGACCGTGCTTATCGGTGAAGCGTTGGATTTCCTCGAAACCCGCGATGACGCGCTCCTCACTGGCCGGGCGTCCACCCTTCTTCTCAGGCGGAGCGAACTCGGCAAGCTCTGCGGCTAGGTCGTCAAGGTCGGAGCTACTCATAGCGCCCTTCCGCTCTGAAGCGCATGAACGCGGCCGCGCCTTCGGCAAGGTGCTTTTCCCAGGCATCCTGTGAGGTCACCGATGGAGCACGCCCACGCTCGCGTTTGAAATCAACCGCACGCTTGGCGATCACTTTGGCCTCGTCAGGTGTGATTGAGGTGCGCTTGGCCGAGATGGCCGCCGCGACCTGCTTCAGGCTGTCCTCGCTCAT
This sequence comes from Thiomonas sp. UBA7699, assembly GCF_002482605.1. Classification (NCBI taxonomy): domain Bacteria; kingdom Pseudomonadati; phylum Pseudomonadota; class Betaproteobacteria; order Burkholderiales; genus Thiomonas; species Thiomonas sp. UBA7699. The sequence goes on from NZ_DLGH01000024.1 coordinate 131,876, forward strand.
GGTCTTGGCGAGGATGGCGTAGGCTTCGCCGAAGGGATTGATGCGGTCGATCAGGTCGATGTCCAACTCGCGCACATCCATGGCAAAGCGGCGCACCCCGTCGAGCAGGGCGGTGTTGGGCGACCCATCGCTGCTTTCCTCGCTCTGGCCTTCGGTGACCAGCCGCTTAGCCTGCTGCGTGAGGTTCAGCGCCGCGATGGCGTGCTGGCGTACGGCTTCCTGATCTTCCGTGTCCAGATCGGGATACTTGTCCTTGATGATCTTGCCCATGCGAACCTGCGTCAGCTCCTCGGGCACCAGTTCCTCATCGAACAGGCCGCGCTCGATGCTGGGCTTGTCCTGCACGAAGGCCGCAATGACTTCGTTCAGGTCTTCCTGACAGATACGCGCCGCCTCCTTGCTCTTGGGCTCCGCGAGCCCCTTGATCTCGATTTGGTACGCCCCAGTCTGCTCATTGACACCGACATTGCAGCGGCTGGGGTCGTAGCCAGTCTCACCATAATTGAAACCCGGCGTCGGGCCGCTGTCGGGGTGCTTGGGCTTGAACTCGAAGCGCGGCGCAAGCACCTGCTCCATCAGCAGGCTGGCCGCGATGGCCTTCAAGGTATCGTTGACGGCCTCGGTCACCGCTTCCTCGGCCGCATCCGGCTCGGCGATCAGGTTGGTGAACCGTGCGCGGGTTTTGCCGGGCGCGTCGCGGGTAGCGCGACCGATGATCTGCACGATCTCGGTCAGGCTGGCGCGGTAACCGACGGTGAGCGCGTGTTCGCACCAAATCCAGTCGAAGCCTTCCTTCGCCATGCCCAGCGCGATGATGATGTCCACATAATCCCGGTTGTTCTTCTGCGCCGGGTCTTTGAGCGCGGCCGACACGCGGTCGCGCTTGCTGGCATCGTCATCGACCAGATCGGCGATCCGCAGCACGCGGCCCGCGTCTGCACCACCTGGGGGCCGCTTGACAAGCTGGAAGCCGGTCGCCGGGTCGATGCCTTGCCACTCGCCCAGCGCCTCGATGATGTGCTCCACCTCGCGCATCTTGTCCTTCGTGCTCTCGCGCGAATTGACATTGGGGATGTGGATGATGGTCTTCTCGGCGGGGTCGAGCACCTTGAGGATGTCATCGACATAAGGCCCGCTGTAAAAGAAGTAGCCGATGTCGAGTTGCTTCAGGTACTCGTAGCCGTTGAGCTGTTCGTAGTAGGTGTAGGTGACGGTATCGAACTTGGACTCATCCTGCGGGGCCAGCACGGCTTCGGCGTCGCCCCGGAAGTAGGAGCCGGTCATGGCGACGATGTGCGTCTTGCCCCGCGCGAAGAACTGCCCGAGATGCAAGCCGAGCTTGTTGTCCGGGTTGCTTGAGACATGGTGGAACTCATCGATCGCGATCAGGCGGTCGTCGAATGCCTCCACGCCGTAGGCATCGACCGCGAAGCGAAAAGTCGCGTGGGTGCAGACCAGCACCGTGTCGTCGCTTTCGAGGAACGCGCCCAGCGCCTTGACCTTGCCGCCGTTGTCGTTGCCCGGCGCGTTGCACAGATTCCACTTGGGTTCGACCTGCCAATCCGCCCAGAAGCCATACTTTGACAGCGGCTCGTCGTTGAAGCTGGCGCCGATGGCCTTTTCTGGCACGACGATGATGGCCTGCTTGATGCCCTGATTCGCCAGTTTGTCGAGCGCGATGAACATCAGCGCACGGCTTTTGCCCGAGGCGGGCGGCGACTTGATGAGCAGGTATTGCTCGCCCCGTTTCTCATACGCGCGCTCCTGCATGGGCCGCATCCCCAGCGCATTGGCTTTGGTCGATACGCCGCTGCGGGCGTAGGTGACGGAGACGGAGGGGACGGATTTTCCCAGGTTCATTCAATTTTTCTCATCGGTCTTGGCGAACAGCGTCACGCCGGGTAGCCCATCGAAATGCGCATCGCAGGTGATCAGGGTCGCGCCCTGACGGCGTGCCGTCGCATACACAATGGCATCGGCCGTGGCCAGTTTGTATTCGCGGTGCAGATCGGCCGCGAGCAGCGCGATCACGGTGTCCAGCGGCACGACGACGCACTTCTGCGTATAGGCGATCACCTGGTCGGCCTGCTCCTCGCCGACTTCACGCACCAGCCACTTCGACAGTTCGAGCTGCACGATGGTCGGCACGATGCACTGCGGCCGATCTGGAAACTCCTTTCCCAGTCGCTTGCCCAGCGCGGTGTCGGCGAGCCACTCGATCCATGCCGAGGTATCGACCACGCACGGCGTTGCCGCCATCAGTAGCGATCCTCGCGATCACGAAAGTCGGAGGTCGCAGCGCCCTTGGCAATGCCCACCAACTCCGTCCGCTCGGGCACCGGCACGACCAGCACGCCCTTGCCCTTGGGAATGAACACGAACTCCTGCCCGGCTTCCCAGTGCTGCTCTTCGCGCACGGCCTTGGGGATGGAAATCTGAAACTTGCTCGACAAAGTGGCTGTCGCGGTCATGGTTCGCACTCCTGTGGAATCGATGCGGATTTGGTAAGAATACCTGAGCCCAGCCCGGGCTGCCAGACAAATCACAGCCCAAGTGTTGATTCTGGCTGCTTCGCGTCCGCCTTGCGCTTGCCGCTCTTGGCCGGCGCCGCCGCAGCGGTCATCTTGGTGTAGAGGTCGAACAGCTTTTCCAGCCGCTCGGTGTCGTTCTTGAAGCGACGGCCGATGTAGATGCGCTCCAGCACTTCGTCGTTGCGCTCATGCGCCGCGCGCAGATCGGCGGGCATGGTTTCGGGGTCGTAGAGGTCGGCGATGGTCGCCGGGAAGTGATGCTCCCGCGCCAGCAGGATGTCCTCCGCGCAGCGCGTGAGATCGGCCTTGTTTTTCTCGGTCAGCGTCGGCACCGGGAAGGTGTTCCAGCCGAGGGTGTTGGAAAAACGAAAATCTGTTTTGATCTTTCCGCAAACAGCGCCTATCCAAACAAGTGAAAGGCGTGATGCATGTTCGTGCCGATGGAATTTTGA
>NZ_DLGH01000012.1:0-6870 GCF_002482605.1 Thiomonas sp. UBA7699
AACCGCGCCATCGCCACCGCGCGCCGCGCCGCCTCGCAACTGCGCGAGGCCGACGCCCTGCGCGGCAGCGCCTGGCAACAGCAGCGCCTCAGCCGCGAGCAGATCGTGCCCCTGGCGCTGACCGTGCTCGATGAGAGCCAGCTTCGCTACAACGGCATGCTCATCGGCACCTTTCAGCTCGTCGCCGCCGCGCAGACGCAGGTGCAGGCGGTGCGAGAGGCCATCTCCGCGCAGCGCAATTACTGGCTGGCCGACGCCGCCTGGCAAGCCGCCCAGCTTGGCGTGGACGCAGGCCCGGGCGCCCTGCCCGACTCCACTTCTTCCAACGCCGCCCCGGCCGTCTCCAGCCACTGACCCACAGGACTTTCACAGCATGAATACCCGACGCCATTTTCTCGGCGCTGCCGCGGCCCTCGTCGCCGCAGGCGCCGCCAGCCGCAACGCCCTGGCCGCCGCACCCGAACCCCATCAATACAGCAGCGCCGATACCGCAGCCCCGCTGCATCCCCACGCCGGCCGGCCCTACAACCCGGTCGTCACCCTCAACGGCTGGAGCCTGCCCTTTCGCATGAAAGACGGCGTGAAGGAATTTCACCTCGTCGCCGAACCCGTGGTGCGCGAAATCTCGCCCGGCATGACGGCCAAGCTCTGGGGCTACAACGGCTCCAGCCCCGGCCCCACCATCGAAGCGGTGGAAGGCGACCGCGTGCGCCTGTTCGTTACCAACAAGCTGCCCGAGCACACCACGGTGCACTGGCACGGCCTCATCCTGCCCAACGGCATGGACGGCGNNACGGGGACTGGAAGGAATTCCACTTGGTGGCGGAACCGGTGGTGAGGGAAATTGCGCCGGGAATGAAGGCGCATCTTTGGGGTTACAACGGGCAATCGCCGGGGCCCACCATCGAAACGGTTGAGGGCGACAAGGTCCGGATCTTCGTCACCAACAAGCTGCCGGAACACACCACCATCCATTGGCACGGCATGCCGGTGCCCAACGGGATGGACGGCGTTGGCGGGCTCACGCAGCCGCAGATCAAACCCGGCCAGACCTTCGTCTATGAATTCGAGCTGCGCAAAAGCGGCACCTTCATGTACCACCCGCACGCCGACGAAATGGTGCAGATGGCCATGGGCGCGATGGGCCTGTTCATCGTCCACCCCAAAAACCCGCGGCAGATGGCGGTCGATCGCGACTACGCCTTTCTCATCAACGCCTACGACATCGATCCCGGGTCGAGCGTGCCCAAGGTCAACACCATGCTCGACTTCAACCTCTGGACCTGGAACAGCCGCGCCTTTCCCGGCATCGCCCCGCTGGTGGCGCGCACCGGCGAGCGCGTGCGCATCCGCATGGGCAACCTCACCATGACCAACCACCCCATCCACCTGCACGGCCATGTGTTCGAAGTGGCGGGCACCGATGGCGGCTGGGTGCCCAAGAGCGCGCGCTGGCCCGAAGTGACGGTGGACATTGCCGTGGGGCAGATGCGCGCCATCGAGTTCATCGCCGACAACCCTGGCGACTGGGCCTTCCACTGCCACAAATCGCACCACACCATGAACGCCATGGGCCACAGCGTGCCGACGATGATCGGCGTGCAGCAGGACGACCTCACCCCCGCGTTGCAAAAGCTGCTGCCCGACTACATGGCCATGGGCAGCCAGGGCATGGCCGAAATGGCCGAGATGGACATGCCCCTGCCCGACAACACCCTGCCCATGATGACCGGGCGCGGCCCTTACGGCTCGGTGGAAATGGGCGGCATGTTCAGCGTGCTCAAAGTGCGCGACGACCTCGCCCACGGCGACTACCGCGACCCTGGCTGGTACCGCATGCCGCCCGGCACCCAAGCCCACGCCGTGCCCACCGCCGATCTGCCGCCCGCGCGCACCGACCCCACCGAACCCCAAGCCACCCAAGACACGCTGCAAGTGCGCAAGCCCCAGCAGCATGCGCATTGACCGCCCTCGCCCTGCCCCTATCCCCTTTTTGTTTCTTCAACCCCTGCAAAGGAACCCACCATGAACAAGTCACTGAAAACCTGCTCCCTTCTCGCCCTGGCCGCAGCACTCTGCACGCCCGCCCTGGCCGCGCCAAGCCACGCTGACCACGACCATTCCACCCCCGAAGGCATGGCGCAACACATGCAGATGATGCAGCCCGCTGCATCCGGCGCGCAAGGCGAACACCAGACCGAAGGTGTAGTGCGCAAAATCGACGCCGCAAGCGGCAAGATCACCCTGCGCCACGGCCCCATCCCCGCGCTGGGCATGGGCGCGATGACCATGAACTACCGGGTGCGCGACAAAGCCCTGCTCGATGGCCTCAAGGTCGGCGACACGGTGGAATTCAGTGCGCAGCAGATCGACGGCGCCTACACCGTCCTCACCCTGAAACGCAAACCTTGATGGGGAGAAATCGCCCGGCCGCCCGCTGTCGCCTGGCCGCGCAGGGCGCCGCCGCTCAGACCTTGGGCGGCTGGCGCCGGTGGCGCATCACCCCGAAGACCAGATAGCCCGAAATCAGCACGAACAGCGCCGCCAGCGCGGCCTGTCCGTAACCCGCGAACCCGGACGGGTTCTTCCACTGGTGCTTGAGCACCTCGTTGGCCAGCGCCTGCACCTGCTCCTGCGGCCCGAAGCTCAAGGTCGGATCGAGGCGACGCGCCAGTTCCAGCTCCTGCTCCGCCAGCGGCCACTTGCCCTCTGCGGCCAGCAGCCGCGCGTCCAGATAGTGCGCCTGCGCCGAATGCGGCTGATCCGCCAGCACCTGCGCGAAGACGTGGTCAGCCTGCGTCAAATGCCCCGCATCCAGCAAGGCAGACGCCTGATCGAGCGTAGCCGCCTGCGCGGTACTCAGGGCCAGCAAAAAGGCGGCGAAAAGAGAGGCGAGGTGTTTTGATTGGATGGTCAGCATGGGAGAGCAGGGCAGAGGAGCCGATGAGCTTTCTACCTTACTACAGGCCAAGAAAGGCGATCGGCAGCGGCGGTTGGTTTCGGCAGCACTGAATCAAAAAAGTTCCGGTGTCAAGCGTCTTGTGAAAACAGCCTGATGGCCGAAAGTCTAAATGGGGCGCGGGTTTAGCTCTACTTTGGGCCGCTTTGCAGGATGGCGGCATCGTGGGCTGGGAGCCACATAGGAGCGTCGCGATAGAAAGCCGGAGCGTGCTGCATCAGAGACGATTGCCAGCAGACGGCGGCCACATTTCATCATCATAGCCCGACCGGCTACCGTCCTCCAGAACGAAGAACGCGCAGCTTCGGGCTGCGCGTTCCAGGGATGGCCGCCAGCGGAAACCGGCATCATCAGCTCGGCGTCGGAGGTGCGGCCTTGCCCGCACCTCCCTTCCTGAATCCCCGATCCCCGGCCATGAATGCAGCCAACATATGCGGGATCAGCGTGGCCGCATCGACCATCTCGCCATAGGTCTGCGCGTGCAGCGCCGCGTAGCAGTCGAGGTCGGCTTTCAGGCTGGTCGGGCAGGAAAAGGTCAGCTTCGTCATGTCATGGCGCGGCAAAGGGCCAAGCCGTAGTTTCTTGGTCGTGCTCATCGTGAAGTCCCCCTGTTGAAGAAAAGCGGCTGGTATGGCCGCAGCACCAGATCGCGGTTGACGATGATGCGTACCGGCAAGCCGGGGCGCTGGGTCAAGGTGGGCTGGATGTTGAGGTTGCGCCGGGTCATCTCCTGGCCGACCTGATTGATGCTGTCCTGAGCGCTGTCGCGCCCGGCGATGATGATGCGGTCGCCGTCCTGCCGGTTCTCTGGCGCGGCCAGTTCGGCGCCGACGCCCAGCAGTGTGGTCAGCGCCGCACCGGCGAAGATGCGGCCCCAGTGGTAGTCCACATCGTCTTCCAGGCCGGCATAGCCGGCCGGGTCGGTGCCGACCAGGTTGTCGAGCGTGAGCGAAGACGTGTCCGGCAGGATGATCCGGTTCCAGACAACTTGAACCCGGCTCTGCCCGTAGCTGACCTGGCTGTTGTAGCGCCCGAGGATGCGCGATCCCTGCGGGATCAGCAGGAACTTGCCGGTGGCCGTGTCATAGACCGGCTCCGTGACCGTGGCGATCACGTCGCCCGGCAAGTCCGACTTGATGCCCGTCACCAAGGCACCTACGATCACCGTTCCGGCCATGACCTGGTACGGCGAAGCCGGCAGGGTCAGGTTGCCGGAATTACGGGGTTCCGTGGAACCGCCTTTCAGGAAAGCCTCCTTCTGGTCTTGCCGGTTCTGCACGGTGGTCGGGTCGGCAGGCTGGGCCGCCGTCGAGGCCGGCCCGGCGGCCATCGGGTCGAACGCCGCATTGGCGGCGAAGCCTGGCGCGGCAGTGACCTGCGACTGCGCGACCGGCGCGGCCGCCTGCGCACCCGAACGGAAGAACACGGGCGAAGCCGCGGCCGCGTCGGCTTCCTTGCGCAGCGCATCGTTGGGGTCATGGCCGGGGGCCGCGTAGGCGGCTGTCACCGGCTGCTGCGACTTCACGATGGCCGGGCCGAGATCGCCCGGCAGCGGCGGCCCCAGCTCGGGAACGGCGGGTAGCAGCTTCGAGTAATCCGCCGGCAGCGCATCCAGTCCTTCCGACTTCGACACGCGATCCACGTTGTAAAGCTCGGTCTGTTCGCTCGCACCGCGCCGCTGCGGTTGCAGCGACCACATCAGCGCGCCGAGCACGGCGACCGACAAGCCACCGGCGAGGATGGCCAGCCTGCGCCGGTTAAGTCGCGTGACCGGGCGCGGCTGCGCGCGCAGCGCCACCGCCTCGGGCGCGATCTTGCCCGCCTGTGGCGCGGCGAGGTCGGGAGTGTCGTCCTGGCTCATGGTCAGTTCCTCCGAGCCACACCATCGGTGCGCTCGATGCGCACCACGTCGCCGCCATCGCCGCCCAGGCGCAGTTCAGCCGCGCCGAACAGCCGATCCACGATGTAGTACGGCGAACGGAAACGGTAGTTCACCAGTTGCCCGTCACCCTGCGCGCCGATGACGAACAGCGGCGGCAGCTCGCCTTGCGCGATGCCCGGCGGGAACTGGATATAGACCTTCTTGCCGTCATCGAAGGCACGCAGCGGTTTCCACGGCGGATTGCTACCGCTGACCGCGTAGCGGAAGCGGATCTTCTCCAGCGACAAGCCGGCATCGACTGGCGCAGCGGCGTTGGCCGCCTGCGACTGGCGCTGCAAGGCCAGCATCCGGTCTTTCGGGTAGTCCCAGGACACCGACGCCATCCATGCCTTTTCCGTCGAGGTCAGCTCCAGCAGGTACGTCCGGCGGCTGGTGGTGATGACAAGATTGGTTTTGAGGCCCGAACGGATGGGCTTGACCAGCACATTGACGCGCAGCGCATCGCCGCTGCCGCTGGACGTGTCGCCGACGATCCAGCGCACGGTATCGCCTGCTGCAACAGTCACCAGTTCTTCGCCTGGCTGGAGCGAAACCACGGTCACGCGCCCCGGCGCGGCATAGACCTGATAGAGCGCGCCATCGGTGAAGGGCCACACCTGAATCGCATTGACGTAGCCCTCGTGGGTCGGCGCCATGCGTGCCTCGGCATTGGCGCGCGAGACGCGCACCTTCTCGTCGGCCGGCTCCGGCGTGGCCGGGGCCGTGTCTGCCTCGGGCAGCGCCTTCAACTGCGCGGGCAGCGCCAGCGGTTCGGGCACGGCGACGACTTCGACGGGCTTGGGCGGTTCCGGCAGCGGTTGTGCTTGCACCGGCTCATCGAGCGAAATGGTCGGCGGTGGTTTTCCCTGCGTGGCGCAACCCGCCAGGACAAGAAGCATCAACGGTAAAGCGTAAAAGCGGAAAGACAGGTTCATGGCTTGGCTCCTTCGGAAGAATCCAGTTCGCGGCTCCACGACAGGCCATTGACGTAGATACCCAGCGGGTTCTTGCGCAGGCGCTGTTCGGTGCGCGGGGTTTGTAGGACGGTGGAAAGCACGGCGTTCCAGCGTTCGGTGCCGGCGGGCGCGCCGTTGACGAATCGCTGTTCCGTCCAACGCACGTTGAAAGACGTGTCGCTGGCGCGGGTCACGCTGGTGATCTGCACCGTCACCGACTCCTTGCCGATGCGGGCGAATGGGTCGTTCTTGCTGGCGTAGTCGTTGAGCACGGCCGCGCCCTTGTCGGTGGTGTAGTCGTAGGCATCCAGCCAGTTCTGCCGCACCACGATGGGGTCGATGGACAGCGAGCGCACCAGCGTCACGAAGCGCGCCAAGTGGTGCGCGATCTGCGCATCGGCGGGCCGGTATGGCGTGGCGGCTTCGCCGACGGCGCGCACCTGCCCCGACTGATCGACTTCGATGACATAGGGCGTCACGATGGACTGCGCCGAACGCCATACCAGGCCGCCGGCCATCAGTACCGCGAGCGTGAGGCAACCAAAGGCCATGAATCGCCAGTTCTTCGCCTGCACGCGGGCCGCGCCGATGCGGTCGTCCCACACCTGCGCGGCGGATTGGTAAGGGGTGGCAGGCTGCGGCGTGTCGGCATAGCGCACCTGCGGTCGCTTGAATCGCATAGGGGTTCTCCTGTGTGGTCAGGTATCGAGTCATTCATCGGGGCGCAGGCTCGGGCCTTGCCCCGAGCCGCCACCGTCGCCACCGCGCAGCGTGTGGGCGGCGGTGGTCGCGGCATGGGTGATCTGCTGGCGGCGGTGCATCCGCTTGGCCCAAGCAGGTTGCTCCTGCTTCGGTGCGCTGCCCGCGCCTTCGCCTGCGGCGGCCTGGACGGAACCGGCAGCGCCGGCATCCGCGCCGTTCCAGCCAGCACGGAAGGAATCGGCCACCTTCTGCCCGGCAGCGGAAGCGCCGGACGCGGCGCGGCGGCCTGCTGCCTGCGCGCCGGTCTTGGCGACATTGCCGACACCAGCGGC
>NZ_DLGH01000001.1:0-185673 GCF_002482605.1 Thiomonas sp. UBA7699
GGAAAGTCCGACAGCCTCCTAGGGTGTGGCGCAGGCGGGCCTGCTCGGCGGCAGACAGCACCCGGTCGCCGCGCTGCGCCCTAAGCACGCGCAAGGTGGCAAGGTGGGCGCTGAGCAGATCGCTGTGGGTGATGAACGCGGCGAGTTCGCGCCGCATGCGCTGATGCTGACGCGGCTCTTCCAGCATGCGAGCGTGCAGGCCGCCCACGGCGGCGAGCGCGTCTTGAATGCGCTTGCGCTCACGGCGGTAGTTCAGGTCGCTGACCTGCTGCGGGTCGAGCACGGCCTGCGCATAGCCCAGCGCGGCGCGCTGCAAGGCATCGACCTGGCGGCGCAGATCGTTGGCCTCCCACCTGGGCAGCACAAAGCTGAAAGCCCAGGCCAGCGCCGCGCCGATCAGCGTGTCTTGCAGGCGCTGGGTGACCAGAAACTGGGTGCCCGGCTCCAGCAAGGCCACGAGCAGCAGGGCGTTGACGCTGGCGAACAGGGCCGTGAAGCGGTAGTTGAGGGTGATGAAGGTGCGCGCAAAGGCCAGGGAGACAAACACCCCCAGCGTCATCACCCCCAACGACGGGTGGGTGGAGAGCAGGGCCGCGACCAGGATGCAGCCCAGCAACGTGCCCAGCACACGGTCTTTGATGCGCTGGCGGGTGACGCTGTAATTCGGCCGGAGAATCACGCCGATGGTCAGCAGCACCCAGTAGTCATGCGGGTGATAGGGCAGGGCGCGCAGCACCAACTCGCCTGCGAACAAGGCCAGTGCTAGACGGATGGCATAACGCAGGATGGGTGATTCAAAGCGGATGGATTGCCACAGCGCGTTCGGGTCGTAGCGCAGCGGGCTGAGAAAGGCCTGCAGATCCATGCCCTGCAGTGGATCGGGCTGAGCTGCCGGTCCGACGGGTTTTTCTTGAGCGAGCAGATCGCTGATGCGCTGAAACTTGTCGGCACTGGCGCGCAAAGCCATGCGGGCCTGCTCGAATTCGGCGCTGGGCTGGCTGGGCTGCAGGGTGGCGAGTGCATGCTCGATGGTTTGCGCGCAGGGCAGGTGGGCGGGCAGGGTGTTGGCCGGCCTGCCGCGCAACAAGGCGTCGGCGCGCTGGTCGAGGGCGTCGCCGATGCGCTGCGCCCAGTCGCGCAGCGCATCGGGCACGGGCGTGGCGTCGAACTGCTTGAGAATCAGGTCGCCATCGGTCTGGCCGGCCAGCAGGGCTTCGTTGACCTCCAGCAGCAGAATCAGCCGCGCCGCCAGGGCGCGATCCGCCGCGGTGCGCACATCCCGCAGCACGATGTCGCGCGTGTTCTGCAAGGTGTCGTTGATCGCGGTGAGTTGCGCTACCGCGCCGCTCAATCCAGAAGACTGCCCGCCGAAGTGATTCGCCAGCCAATGCGCAAACTGTCCCAACTGCGCCAGCAACTCGGCCAACGCCTGCTCTTTGGTTCGCCGACGCAGCCAGCGCGCCAGCAGCAGGGCATAGGCGGTGTAGAGCAATGCGCCGATGAAAAACAGCGCCACGGCCGCCGCCAGTTGTACCGGGCCTTGCATCGGCGGAGAGCCCACGGTGATGACCGAAATGAACAGCACGCTGAAACTCATCGCCAGCGCCCGCTTGCCCCACACGGCGATCAACCCGCTGATAAAACCCAGCAAGGGAATGAGCACGATCTGCACCGCAGGCCACCACAGGCTGGCGCCGACCAGCGCAAAGGCAGCCGTGCTCGCCACGCTGGTAAACAACAACTCCACACGCTTGACCCGGGTGGGCGCCGGGTTGTCGGCGAAGCAGACGGTGAGCGCGCCGCTGCCCAGGGCGATCGCAGGGCCCAAGCCCGCGATTGCGTAAGTCACCAAGCCGAACAGGGCGACGCCCACGGCCGACACCAGCCCGCCAGTGAAGTAGCGGCCGTGGAGCAGAACGAGGACTTGTCGCGGTGTCAGCATGTGAGGTGTTTTTTGCGTGCTATTGTCGTTGGAGAGTTGTCTATTTGCGCACGGCTGAACGTGCTACGAGGAGCAAGAGCATGGCATCCCCCTGGAAAATTCTGGTCGTTGGCGCGGGCGCCGTGGGCGGTACGCTGGCCGTTCGGCTCGCGGCGGCCGGACACACGGTCAGCGTGCTGGCGCGTGGCGCGCATCTGCAGGCGATTCAGCGCGCCGGGCTGTGTCTGGAAGACCCGCAAGAGCGGGTTTGTGTCGAGGTGCAGGCCAGCGACGATCTGGCCGATTTCGCGCCGCAAGATCTCGTGATTCTGGGCCTGAAGGCGCATCAACTCGGCCCCGTTCTGCCGCAGCTTCGCCCTTTGCTGCATGCCGATACGGTTGTGCTGCCCGCTATTAACGGCGTGCCCTGGTGGTATTTCCACGCCGACACCAGCCCGCAGGCGCGCACGGCGCATGGGCGCATCGCGCATCTGGAAAGCATCGACCCCGGCGGCCGCTTGCTGGGCGCCATCGACCCGGCGCATGTCGTGGGCTGCGTCGTGCACGCCAGCGCCGAGGTGGCCAGCCCCGGCGTGATACGCGTCAATGGGCAATACCGCTATGTGATCGGCGAACCCGCACACACGCGCAGCCCACGCGTGCAAGCGCTGGCCGACCTCTTGCGTGCGGCGGGCTGCGAGCCGGAAGTCACCGACCGCATCCGCGACGCCATCTGGATGAAGCTCATCGGCAACGCCACCTTCAACCCGGTGGCCGCGCTGACGCGAGCGCGCATGAACGCCATCTGCGACAACCCCGAACTCGTCGCCCTCATCCGCGACGGCATGGCCGAGATCATGGGCCTGGCGCGGGCCTATGGTTGTGATCCGCTGGTCAGCATCGAGCAGCGCATGGACATTGCCCGCGGCATCGGCCCGGTGAAAACTTCCACCCTGCAAGACCTGGAGCGCGGCCGCGCACTGGAGATCGCCGCCTTGCTGCACGCTCCGCTGGAAATGGCCCGCCTCGCCCACCATCCCATGCCCACCCTGCAAATGCTGAGCGCCCTGCTGGGTGAGCTTGATCGGCAGGTTTGCAAGGCTTGAAGATTGGCAAAAAAAAGCCGGTCAGAGACCGGCTGGAAGGGTACCTTTGGGGTACCGAGGAGACAACTGTTTGGGCGATAGGCGGCGCTTTTTGAATCGGCCGCTCAGCCTCATGCGCAGTCAACGCAGCGTGGGAGCAAAAGTTGACAAGCCGCCACACCGCGAAATAACGGCTGAACGATCAGGCCGCGGCGCGCTTGGCGGCGGTGCGGCTGGTGGTTTGCGCCGCTTTCATTGCGGTGCTGGTCACAGCGTTCATATTGGCTTCCACCGCTTCGGCGGCCTGCTTGGTGACTTTCTGCACCGAGTCATAGGCGTTGTTGGCGGCGTTCATGGCGCTTTTCATCATGGCCACGGCGGTTTCCGAACCGGCCGGGGCATTCTTGGCGGCGGATTCGGCCAGGTCCATGAACTTCTTGTGGGTTTCAGAAATTTGCGACTCGGCGGTCTTGGCCAATTCGGCCTGGGCGCCAGAGGCAATTTCGTAGGCATGACGTGAGTAGGACAGAACCTTCTCGGCCATCGGCTGCATCCAGCCCGATTGCAGGGTCGAGAGTTCCTGCAGGTCTTTGACCGACAGAAGCGCCATGGTGTGATCGGCGCTTTCTTGCAGCGAGGTCTTGACGGCTTGCATGTTCAGGTCAATCAGTTTTTCCATGTTGTCCATGGACTTGGCGGCCAGACCGAAAAAGGTTTCGAACTGGGCTTTTTGTGCTGCGGCGAATTGCTCGGGGGTCATCATGATGTCTCTCCTGGGTTGAGGGCGTTGGCTGCGGTTTAACTGCTAAAGGGGGCGGCAGCCAACACATTTTGAACCCGCAACGGTGTCACGAAGATGACGGCCTGCTCAGGTTCATTTGTGCACTGCACAATCCATATTGTAGAGATGACTTCTTGAATTGCAAGAAAAATTTGTGCGTTGCAGCAAAATTATTGAAATCTCAATAATTTCAATGAGTTGCCGATCTATTCCTTAGGGCGTTTGGGCTTGTAGACGGAAGGGGGAAGCGACTTTTCGGTTTGCCGCGGCTGGGCAACGTCGCTGGCTTTGATGCGGCGCGGTGCCGCTTTCACCCGTTTGCTTTCGGGTACGGCCAGAGTGCCCGATTTTTTGTCGGCCGCAGCAGTCATCAACTCGACTTGAGCGGCGTTCGTAGAGAAATCGGGCTCCGCGCGGCGCCCCGATTCTGCCGGGGAAACTTTGGAAAACCGCTGCAACAGGCTGACGATCTGACCATAGACGCGGGGCGTGGCGGCGAGCACTTCACCGGTAAAAAGGAAGTCGCCATCGCCGGCAAAATTGCCTACCAGGCCTCCGGCCTCGGTGATCAGCAGACTGCCGGCGGCAATGTCCCAGGGTTTGAGCCCTGTTTCGAAAAATCCGTCGTAGCGCCCCGCAGCCACGTAGGCCAGGTCGATGGCGGCAGCGCCCGGGCGGCGCAGGCCGACGCAGCGCTGCGCCACGAGCTTGAACATTTCGAGATAGGTGTCGATGTCGTCGTTCTTGCGAAACGGAAACCCGGTGCCGATGAGACTGTCTTCCAGACGCACGCGGTTGGAAACGCGGATGCGGCGGCTGTTGAGAAACGCCCCGGCGCCGCGCGTGGCGGTGAAGAGTTCATCGCGGGTCGGGTCGTAAACCACGGCCTGTTGCACTACGCCGCGATGGGCCAGTGCGATGGAGACGGCGTACACCGGCATGCCGTGTATGAAGTTGGTGGTGCCATCGAGAGGGTCGATGATCCACTGATATTCCGACGAGGCATCGCCGAAGGCGCTACCGGTTTCTTCTCCCAGAATGCCATGCTGCGGATAGGCCTTGAGCAGCACGTCGATGATGGCTTGCTCGGCGGCGCGATCGACTTCGGTCACGAAATCGTTGGCGGCTTTTTGCGCGACGCGCAGCAGGTCAATATCGAGACTCGCGCGGTTGATGATTTTGCCGGCTTCGCGCGCTGCGCGAACGGCCACATTGAGCATGGGGTGCATGGTGTCCTGAGCGCCAGCAACGACAATGGCGCGAGAAATTTCGGGAAGTGACAAAGAACAGATGAAAGACGCGCATTTTATCGACGCCGAGGCGGCCGCGTGTGCGCCGTCGCTGGATGACACGGTCTTCGTGCTCGTGGGCACCAGTCATCCGGGCAATGTGGGCGCCGCGGCGCGCGCCCTCAAGAACATGGGTTTCGCCAACCTGCGGCTGGTCGCTCCGCGCTTTGCCGATGTGCTCACCCAGCCCGAAACCCTGGCCTTCGCCAGCGGCGCGGAAGATGTGCTGAAGGCGGCGCAAGTGCACGGGGAACTGGGTGACGCCGTGGCGGACTGCGGCGTGGTCGTGGCGCTGTCGGCGCGGGTGCGCGATTTCGGCCCTCCGCTGCACACGCCGGAGTGGTTGCCCCAACTGGCGCAGCGAAGTGCGGAGCAGGGGCGGCGCGTGGCGTTTGTTTTCGGCAGCGAACGCTTCGGGCTGAGCAACGCCGATGTGTATCGCTGCGATGCCCTGCTGAGCATTCCCGCCAATCCGGCCTACACCTCGCTCAATCTCGCGCAGGCGGTGCAGGTCATCGCGTGGGAGTGGCGTAAAGGGATCGGGCTGCATGCGGTGCAGCCTGCGCAGACCGAAAGCGTGGCGGCGACGGCGGGAGAGGTGCAGGGGATGCTGGCGCATGTCGAGCAGGCTTTACTGGCCTTGGAGGTGCTCGACCCCAACGCGCCGCGCAAACTGCTGCCGAGGTTGCAGCGTCTGGCTTCGCGAGCAGAACTCACGCGCGACGAGGTGCAGATTTTGCGCGGGGTGTGCACCGCCGTACTGCGCAAAGTGCCGAAGGGCTGATGCCGCCGCATGGAAAATCAGGGTTCAATACACTGACCTTTCCCTTCACTAGCTGTAAAGCGACCGATCCATGCTGCAACGATTGCGTGAGACCATCCAGATCATCTTGGAGCGCGACCCTGCCGCGCGTTCGACCTGGGAGGTTGTCACCTGTTATCCGGGCCTGCACGCCTTGCTGTTTCACAGCATGGCGCATGCCTGCTGGAAGCGCGGCTGGCACTGGCTCGGGCGATGGATTTCGCATTGGGGGCGCTGGCTCACCGGCATCGAGATTCATCCCGGGGCCACCATTGGTCGGCGCGTGTTCATCGACCACGGCATGGGCGTGGTCATCGGTGAAACGGCCGAAATCGGCGACGACTGCACCATCTACCAAGGCGTGACGCTGGGCGGCACCTCGCTCTATAAGGGCGCCAAACGGCACCCCACTCTGGAAGCGGGTGTGGTGGTCGGCGCCGGGGCGCAAGTGCTCGGCGGCTTCACCGTGGGCGAGGGCGCGCGCATCGGCTCGAACGCGGTGGTCGTCAAGGCGGTTCCAGCCGGGGCGACCGCTGTGGGCAACCCCGCGCGCATCCTCCAGAAAGAAGTGGATCAGCAGCGTGAGGCCACGGCAGCGCGCATGGGGTTTTCCGCCTATGCCGTCACTCAGAACGGCGACGACCCGCAATCACGCGCGGTGCTCGGGCTGATCGACCATGCCGCGCAGCTCGAACATCAGGTCGCGCTGCTCTGGCAAGCGCTTGAGCGTCACGGCGTTTGCCCGGCCGAGACCTGTCCGCCCGAGGCGCTGCGCACCGAGCATTTTGATAAAGCCAAGCTGGAAAAACTGGTGGAGTGAAGGAGGCAGGGCGGCGCCTTGCGCGCGGGATGATCGCCGCGTCAATGCCGATGAAGAGCGCGACGGTCGCGCAGCATGTGCTCCAGCTCATTCAGGCTGGTGGTACGCACGGCAAAAAGTCGGATCGTTTCGGCAGAGCTGCCGTTTGAGCCGAAGAAGAAATTGAGAATTTGTTTCACTAAGCCCATGATGGCACCGATGTAAGTCTAGGGTTAACCCTTATTCTAAGGGGCGCCTGGTTTTATTGCTGGGCCGCCCCCCCGAGGGGGAGACCACTCCGTGCGCAATGGGCGATGAAAAGGAACCGACTCATGAGACTTTTGATCTGGCTCACGCTGGCCTGTCTTTGTCTGAGCGCTTGCGCTGCGCCGGGGGCGTCGGCTGATCATCATTCCGGCGTGATCCTTTACGGTGAACTGGACGAGGGCGTCCAAATCCATCCTTAGAACCGACCAGCAAATCTCTCAGGCCGTCGCGCAACTCAACACGGTGACCCAGCACAACGCCTCGGCTTCAGAAGAACTGGCCGCGACGGCGGAAGACTTGAGCGAGCAGGCGAAGTTTCTCGAAAAAGCCATGGTGCAGTTCCGCCTGAATGGTGAGCGCGTTCCCGTCGTGCTGTCGCGTGCAGAGCGCAAGCGGCAAGGCGCACAGGACATGCCGGGCACGGGTTCGCTGGCCAGCGAAGGAGGATTCACCGCGTTCTGATGGGAAGAGTACTGCGGGAAGGGTGCAGTGATGCTGCAACGCAACATGCAATAGCCCTGATCGCGCAGCTTGTTGGCAAGCAGACTAAGATCAGGGTTATCCCTTATTCTTTTGCGGATGTTCCCACAAGGAATCACCCGCACCTCATCATGAATCACTTCAAGCATTTTCTCGACAAACTCCTGTCCAGCATCGAGACGCACCAGGGCGCGGACGAGCACTATCTTGCCCAATCCGTCGACGCCTGTGACTTCGAACGCCGCGTGCGCGAGTTGGAATTGCGCGGCTCTCATACCCAAGATTGGACCTGGGCCGATGTGGCGCGAAATCAAACGGAGCGCCATTCATGGTGATGGTGACGGTGTTTGCTGCAGCGCAGCACGACTCGGTGTGCGCGTCTGCGGCGCCTGCGCCGTGGCTGGCTCTGTCCGAAGGCTGGTTGGGGTCGGTCCATGCGGTCAGTCGGCAGGTGCTGTACTGGCCGTTCGACGCGCTGCGAGATCAGTACGCTACTGCCGTGCGTGCGGGGCTGATCGAGCGCTCGCTCATCGCGTCATCACAGTTCGAGCGCAAAACTGCGGCGCTGGAGCAGGCCTTGCTCGGCAGCTACGCCCGGCGGGTCTGATTGCTGAGAGCGCCCTCAGACCTGCCGCGTTCGCGTCAGGCCCCCCGAGGGGGATGAGGCCCGCGGCTCCAAGCTGCCCTGCGGCAGCTTGGACGGAGTCGAATCCGAGCGGCTTGCAAGCCGCGAGGTGGACAAGAAAACTTGGGGCGGCCCTGCGTTTTCTCATGAGCGGCTCACGTAGACAATCAGACTGAAATGCCGGTGAAGGGCTTGACCTCGGTGAGCACGAAGCTGGATTTCACGTCTTCGACGCTTTCGTGTTTAAGCAGGGTTTCGAGCACGAAGTGGGCGTAGTGCTCCATGTCTTGCACATGCACGCGCAGCAAGTAGTCCATCTCGCCGGTCATCGCTAGGCATTCCACCACCTCGGGCCAGCCTTGAACGGCGGCGCGAAAGAGGTCTTGCGGCGAACGCTGGTTGCTGGCACGGTGTTTTTCCAGGCGGACACTGAGCAGGGCGCTCAGGCTGAGGCCGAGTGCGCGCGGGCTGACGATGGCGCGATAGCCCTCGATGACCCCGATCTGCTCCAGCCGCCGGATGCGTCGCTGAACGGCCGAGGCGGAAAGCCCGATCTGCTCGGCCAGCTTTTCCTGCGTCAGTCGTGCATCGGTCTGCAGCAGGGCCAGCAGCTTGCGGTCGATGCGGTCGATGTCTTCAGTCGGGGGTTTGCGCATGACGGGCGGGCTCACAGATCGGTGCGCAGAGTCCACAACTCGGGAAACAGCACGGTGTCGAGCATCTTGCGCAAATAAGGTACGCCGCCGGTGCCGCCGGTGCCACGCTTGAAGCCGATGACGCGTTCGACGGTGGTGACGTGGCGGAAGCGCCATAGGCGAAACGCATCTTCGAGATCAACCAGTTCTTCGCCGAGCTGGTAGAGGTCCCAGTGATCTTCGGGTGAGCGGTACACCGTCAGCCAGGCTTGTTCCACTTCTGCGTGGTCGGCATACGGTTGCGCCCAGTCGCGCTCGAGGTGGGTCTGGGGAATGGGTAGGCCGCGGCGGGCGAGCAGTCGCAGGGCTTCGTCGTACAAGCTGGGCGCGCGCCAGGCGGCCTCTACCGTGGCGAGGTGGTCCGGCCGGTGGGCATGCGGGCGCAGCATGGCCGCGTTTTTGTTGCCCAGCCGGAATTCGATGCATCGATATTGCCAGCTTTGAAAACCGCTGGAACTGGCTAGATACGGCCGCAGCGCGGTGTATTCGCTGGGCGTCATGGTGGCGAGAACGTCCCAGGCGTGGACGAGTTGCTCCATGATGCGCGAAACCCGTGACAGCATCTTGAACGCCGGCTGCAGCGCGTCGGCGCGCACGCAATCGAGCGCGGCGTGCAACTCATGCAGCATCAGCTTCATCCAGAGTTCGCTGGTCTGGTGCTGAATGATGAACAGCATCTCGTTGTGCGTGGGCGAGAGCGGATGCTGCGCGCCGAGTAGTTCGTCGAGATGCAGGTAGTCGCCGTAGCTCATCGACTGCGAAAAATCGAGTTGCGCGCCTTCCTCGCGCACGATCTCCTCGCCTCTGGCTGCTGGCTGAGCGGCGCTCATGTCACTGCTCCCTTGCGGGCGAATCGCGCCTCTCGCCAGACGCCGCTGTCGAGTACGTCGCGCAGCGTCTGCACGGCGTCGAACACATCGACGTAGCGCAGGTAAAGCGGGGTGAAACCGAAGCGCAGCAGGTCGGCATCGCCCCGGGTTTTGTCTCCGGCGCGGAAGTCGCCGATCACCCCGCGGGCGATCAGGGCTTGCATCAAGGCGTAGCCATCGCCGTCGAAGGTCAGCGAGACCTGACTGCCGCGCCGGGCGGCGTCGAGCGGGGTGGCGACGGTGAGCGGGTGCGCGCTCAGTTGCTCGTGAACGAGGCGGATGAACAGGTCGCTGAGCGCCACAGACTTGCGACGCAGCGCCTGCATGCCGCCCATGGGCTCGGCGGCGAGCAGCGTGTCCACGCCGCAATCGAGCGCGGCTAGCGAGAGCAAGGTCGGCGTGCCGCAGAGGTAACGCGCAATGCCCTGCGCGGGCCGGTAGTCGGGGGTGAAAACGAAGGGCGCCGCGTGGCCATGCCAGCCCGACAGCGGCTGCTCCACCCGGTTGACATGGCGCGCATGCACCCAGACAAAGGCGGGCGCACCCGGGCCGCCGTTGAGGTATTTGTAGCCGCAGCCGATGGCGAAATCGGCTTGCGCGCCGTTGAGATCGACCGGCACCGCCCCGGCGGAATGCGCCAGATCCCACACCGTCAATGCACCTGCCGCGCGGGCCGCTGCGGTGACAGCGGCCATGTCGTACAGCGCACCGCTGCGATAGTTCACCTGCGTGAGCAGGAGCACGGCCACGTCGTCGCGCAGGCGGCCGAGGGCCTGCCCCTGCTCCACGAGTTCGAGCTGCATGCCGTGCTGCGCGGCGAGCGACTGGGCCATGTAGAGATCGGTCGGAAAATTTTCCCGCTCGGAAACGATGACGCGGCGCTGCGGGGCATCGGCGCGGGCGATGGCCAGCGCGGCGCTGAGCACTTTGTAGAGGTTGATGGAGGTGGAGTCGGTCACCACCAGTTCGTCGGGCGCGGCGCCCACGAGTCGGGCGATCTTGTTGCCTACGCGCCGGGGTAGATCGATCCAGCCCGCCGTGTTCCAGCTGCGAATCAGGCCTTCGCCCCATTCTTCGGTGAGCACGGTCTGCACCCGCGC
The DNA here is from genome assembly GCF_002482605.1 of Thiomonas sp. UBA7699. Lineage (NCBI taxonomy): Bacteria > Pseudomonadati > Pseudomonadota > Betaproteobacteria > Burkholderiales > Thiomonas > Thiomonas sp. UBA7699. The sequence continues at coordinate 10,714 of NZ_DLGH01000001.1, forward strand.
GGCGGTTGCCCGGGGCAGGGCGCCGAGCGAATTGCCGTCGAGGTAGATGACGTCGTCGGGCAGGGTGAATTGCTCGCGTAGCGGGGCGAGGGGATCGGCGGCGTCGAGCGCGAGGCTGTCTTGGCGTTGTAGCGTTGTCATAGGCACAGGAAGGAGGGTGAGATCAAAGTTCGCGCAGTACGGCGCGCACCGGCGAGGCGCAGGCGCCTTGCAACTTCAGGGGCAGGGCGATCAGCTCATAGTCGCCTTCGGGAACGTCATCGAGCACGAGGTTTTCGAGCACGCGCAGCTCATGCCGCAAGAGTTGCGCGTGGCTGTCGAGTGTTTTGCTGCTTGCGGGATCGACCGACGGGGTGTCGAGCCCGATGAGGGTCACGCCTTGCGCGGCCAGCCAGCTCACTGTTGCGGGGGCGAACGCAGCAAAGTCCTCCGTCCAGACCGTCAGCGCGCGGTGGCGGGTGCGCACCAACACGCGCGGGGGCAGGTTTGCTGCGGCATGTTGCAGATGGGCGATGTCGATCAGTGCGCCGCAATTCAGAGCGTGAATCACCCGGCATGGGCCCAGATACGGCGCCAGGCCTACCGCGTCGATGCTCGCGCCGTCGTTCGCGTAGTGCAGCGGCGCGTCCGCATGCGCGCCGACATGGGGCGAAAACCGCACAGCGCTGAGATTGACCGGGCAGCCGGGGCCGAGCCGCGCCGTCCACTCCAGAGAAAACGGCTCGTCGCCCGGAAACACCGGGGCGGAGGGCGAGACGGTCGGGGAGATGTCCCATACGCGGCTCATGGGCGGGCCTTCGCTCGGATTGGATAGTGGGTTGCGGATGTGTGCAGCTTATCGGATCGTACGGGCTAATGCGCGCAGGATTTTCCCGCAATACGCCAAAATGGCGCGAGTTTTGCTGAAACCCTGCGCGAGTGCTGGCCTACAGTTTGTGCATTCCAAAAGCAGGAGACCGCCGCATGAATTCCCTTTCCGCCTCGAACCCCATGGGCACCGACGGCTTCGAGTTTGTCGAGTATGCCGCGCCGGAGCCCGAAAAGCTCGGCGCCCTGTTCGCCCAACTCGGCTTTCGCGCGGTGGCCCGCCATCGTCACAAGAACGTGACCTTGTGGCGCCAGGGCGGCATCAACTTCATCGTCAACGCCGAGCCAGACTCGTTCGCGCAGCGCTTCGCCCGGTTGCACGGACCCAGCATCTGCGCCATTGCCTTCCGTGTGCACGACGCCAACGCCGCCTACAAGCGCGCGCTGGAACTGGGCGCCTGGGGCTTCGACAGCCGCAGCGGCCCGATGGAGCTGAACATCCCGGCGATCAAGGGCATCGGCGACAGCCTGATCTACTTCGTCGATCGCTGGCGCGGCAAGGATGGGCGTAACGGCGGCATCGGCGACATCTCGATCTACGACGTGGACTTCGAGCCAGTGAACGATGCTGCTGCGGAGCACGTGGGCGCCGGCCTGACCACCATCGACCACCTCACCCACAACGTGCACCGCGGCCGCATGGGCGAATGGGCGGATTTCTACACCCGGCTGTTCAACTTCCGCGAAATCCGCTACTTCGATATCGAGGGCCAGGTGACCGGTGTGAAGAGCAAGGCCATGACCAGCCCCTGCGGCAAGATCCGCATCCCCATCAACGAGGAGGGGCAGGAGAAAGCGGGACAAATTCAGGAGTATCTCGACCGCTATCACGGCGAGGGCATCCAGCACATTGCGCTGGCCACCGACGACATCTACGCCACGGTGGAAGGCCTGCGCCGCGCCGGGGTGGAGTTTCTCGGCACCCCCGACACCTATTACGAACTGCTCGACAAACGCCTGCCCGGCCACGGTGAAGCGGTGGAGCGTCTGCGCGCCGATCGCATCCTGCTCGACGGCACGACGCAACCTGAAAAACGCCTGCTGCTGCAGATCTTCACCCAGACCGTCATCGGCCCGATCTTTTTCGAGATCATCCAGCGCAAAGGCGACCAGGGCTTCGGCGAGGGAAACTTCAAGGCGCTGTTCGAAAGCATCGAACTCGACCAGATGCGCCGCGGCGTGCTGGAAACGCAGAACGCCTGAGGATGGGGGCGATCATGTCCAGCGTTCCGGTGACTTACGGCGAAGCCAGCATCACCCCGCGCGGTGACTACGCGCATTGCAACGCCGACTACACCTGCGCGCAGCAATGGGCGCGCTACACCCCGCAAGAGCACGAGTTGTTTGCGCGGCTCTACGCGCGGCAGATGGCGCTGCTGCCGGGGCGGGCTTGCGAGGAGTTTGTGCGGGCTTTGCCGCATCTGCAGGCGCGCAGCAGCATTCCGCGGTTTGACGACATCAACGTCCGCCTGAAAGCGGCGACGGACTGGGAAATCGTGGCCGTGCCGGGGCTGATTCCCGAAGCGGCGTTTTTCAGCCTGCTGGCGGCGAGGCGCTTTCCGGTGACGGTGTGGTTGCGCAAGCCGGAGGAGTTCGACTACATCGTCGAGCCCGATCTGTTTCACGATCTGTTCGGCCATGTGCCGCTGTTGTTCGAGCCCCGGTTTGCCGACTATATGCAGGCGTTCGGTGCGGGCGGGCTTAAGGCGCAGGGGCAGCATGCGCTGCAGTTTCTGGCGCGGCTGTACTGGTACACGGTGGAGTTCGGACTGATTCGTACCCCGCAAGGTTTGCGGATTTATGGTGCGGGCATTCTGTCGTCGGGTGGCGAGGTGGAACACAGCCTCCACAGCCCGCAAGCGCGGCGCGTGCGCTTCGATCTGCTACGGCTGCTGCGCAGCCGCTATCGCATCGACTCCTATCAGGCAACCTATTTCATCATCGACAACTTCCAGCAATTGTTCGATGCGACGGCGCCCGACTTCACCCCGCTCTACGACCAAGCAGCCGCGTTGCCGGAGATCGAGGCTGGGGCGCTGCTGCCCGACGAGGTGGACGAAATGGTTAGCGCCGAAACGGTCTGAGGCGGTCTGGCAGGAGGGTCTATTCGGCGTCGGGCTGACGCGCAGGCGCGGCGCGTGCGAAGGCGTCCAGCTCGTCGCATTCTGCGCAGATGCGCTCCACGGTACTCAGCCCCGCCAGGCTGCAGCCAAAGCGGCGGGCATTGAACACCTGCGGAACGAGGCAGCAGTCGGCCAGGGTGGGCGTATCGCCGTGGCAGAAGCGGCCGGTGCGCGGGTCGCTTGCGAGCATTTTCTCCACGGCCTGCAGCCCGCGTTCGACCCAGTGGCAATACCACTCGGCTTTCTGCGCCTCGCTCAGATCGAAGGTGCGGGTGAGGTGCTGCAGCACGCGCAGATTGTTGATGGGATGAATGTCGCAGGCGATGGTCTGGGCGATGGCGCGAATGCGCGCGCGGTCTGCCGCCGATCCCGGCAGCAGCGGCGGGCTGGGGTGGGTCTCGTCCAGGTACTCGATGATGGCCAGGGACTGGTTCAGGATCTGGCCGTCATCGTCCAGAGTGGGCACGGTTTCGTTGGGGTTGAGCGCGGCATAGCCAGCGGCGTGTTGCTGGCCGCCGTCACGCAGCAGATGCACCGGCACCGATTCGAAGGCCAGCCCCTTGAGGTGCAGGGCAATGCGAACGCGATAGGCCGCGGAACTGCGGAAGTAGGTGTAGAGCTTCATTCCGGCAGGGCCTGCACGCGGTTGCGGATGCTGCCGAACAGGCTCAAACCCCGGTCATCGTGCATGCTGATCTCTACCCCATCGCCGTCGCGCAGAAAGGGCGTAGTGGCCTCGCCCTGTTCGATCGTTTCGTAGGTGCGCGCCTCGGCGATGCAGGCATAGCCCACGCCGCCGTGCTCGACCTTGGAGCCCCACAGCCCACCCTGTTTGTTCGACACTGTGCCCGAGCCGATGATCGTGCCCGCAGCCAACCGGCGGGTCTTGGCCGCATGCGCGATGAGCTGGGCGAAGTCGAAGGTCATGTCCACCCCGGCATTGGGTTGACCGAACAGGCGGCTATTGACCTCCACCCGCAGCGGCAGATGCAGCTTGTGGTCGTGCCACGCCGCGCCGAGTTCGTCGGGCGTGAGTGCCACCGGGCTGAACGCCGACGCGGGTTTGCTCTGGAAAAAGCCAAAGCCCTTGGCCAGTTCCGCGGGAATGAGATGGCGCAGCGAGACGTCGTTGACCAGCAGCACCAGGCGGATGGCCAGCGCCGCCTGCGCGGGCGTGGCGCCCAGCGGCACCTCCCCGGTGATGACGGCTACTTCGGCCTCGAAGTCGATGCCCCAGCTCTCCTTGGCCACGATGGGGTCGCAGGGGCCGATGAAGCTGTCGGAGCCGCCCTGGTACATCAGCGGGTCGGTGTAGAAAGTGGCGGGCACTTCGGCCTTGCGTGCCTTGCGTACCAGCTCGACATGGTTGATGTAGGCCGAACCGTCGGCCCATTGGAAGGCGCGCGGCAGGGGCGAGTGGCAGGCGGCGACGTCGAAGGGCTGGGCGTGTCGCGCGGTACCGGCTTGCAAGGCCATCGCCGCATCGCGCAGCAGCGGGGCGCAGCGCGCCCAGTCGTCGAGCGCGGCCTGCAGGGTCGGGGCGATGTCGGGTACGGGCTGGCAGAGCGTCAGGGTGTCGTTGACCACGACGAGTCGGCCGTCCGGGGCCGCGGTTTTCAGCGTCGCCAGCCTCACTGGAACATCTCCTTGTAGCGGCCGTCATGCATCCAGGCGGCATGCTTCGGGGCCTTGCGGGTCTGGCCCCACTCTTCGAGCATGTCCCACTTCACGGCATCGAGCGCGGCGAGCATTTTGGGGCTGGCGGTGTTGCACGCCAGCTCCAGACGGTGGCCGTTGGGGTCGAAGAAGTAGATGGACTGGAACAGCGCATGATCGGTCGGGCCGAGCACGTCGATGCCTGCGCCCTGCAGGCGCTTCTTGGCGGCGAGGAGTTCGTCCATGGAGCCGACTTCCAGCGCGAGGTGCTGGGTCCAGACGGGGGTGTTGGGGTCGCGCCCCATCTCGGGCTGGGTGGGCAGCTCGAAGAAGGCCAGGATATTGCCCTGGCCCGCGTCGAGAAAGATGTGCATGTAAGGATCGGCTTCGCCTGTGGAGGGCACGGTGTCTTCGGCGATGCACAGCACCAGTTTCATGTCCAGATGCTGCTCGTACCAGCGTGCGGTCTGCAGCGCGTCCTTGCAGCGGTAGGCAACATGATGGATCTTTTGGACCAGCATGATGAGTCTCCTGTTTTGATTGACTCTCGAACTCTAGTCGCAAAACAGGCGGCCCGCAGCCCTGTGCGTCGTGGCTACTGCAACATGAAGGTCTGGTATTCCAGCTTGCGGAACAGGCGCTGCAGCAACATCATGCCCAGCATCAGCGTGAGAAGCAGGGCCACGCCGAAGCCGTAGCCGAAGAAGGCTGGGCCGAGGTGGATGGAGAGCATGCTCAGCGCAAAGTTCAGCACCGTCAACGTGGCCGTGATGACCACCACATCGCGTCTGCGGTCGAGGTAATAGAACACGTTGAGCACGGCCAGCAGCATCACCTGAAAGCTCGCCGCCACAGCCTGCACCAGAAACAGCGGGATGTACAGGCTGCTGATGCCGATCCACGAAAACAGCGCCGGCACGAAGGTGTAGACCGCCAGCAGCGTGAGCGCCTGCACCTTCAGAATTTGATAGAGGCCCTCGCGCACCACGCCCTGCATGCCGTCGTGATAGCGGGCAATGTCTTGCAGCGCGCCGCCTTCGCGCACGGCGGTGTAGAACTTGTCGTACCACTCGACGAAGTCGGTCTCGAACTTCACCAAAAAAATGCCCATGCCCGGGATGACGCACAGATAGGCGAGAAACACCGGCAGGTCGTAAATGGTGGAAGCGCGCAGCGGCCCGATGACCGGGGTGGACGTGCCGGTGGTGAACCAGAAGGTGAGCTTGTCCGCCCACACGCCCAAGTTGTAAAGCACCCCGCCCGCGATGAGCGAGAGATACATCTGCCGCGGGCGGAAGCAGGCCAGCGTGATGGGGCGAACCACGGGAAAGTTGCGTAGAACCAGCCACAGCATCAGCACCCACATGACAAACTGCCCGCCGATAAACCCGAGCAGCAAGCCGTCGAGCCCCCAGGGGCGGGCGAAGTACGACAGCAGCACCGAGATGCCGTAGCCCAGCGCATACAGGCCGACGATGGCGCGGTACTGCTTCAGGCCCGAGAGGAACACGGTGGTGATCCACAGGTTCGACAGCAGCGTGAGCCCGACCACGATGAGCACCCGGTACAGATTGCTCACGCCGTCAAACCCCAGCAGCGCCACCAGCCAGCCCAAGGCGCCGCTCACTGCCGTGGTCACGAGCACCACGCCGAAATAGGCCGGAGCGATGTCGTCCTTGCGCTTCTCGAACAGCCGGTCGGCCACCCACCGGGTGAAACCCAGTTGCAGCCCGCCAGTGAGAATGAGCGAGGCCATGATGAGATAGGTCACCGTCACCTGGAACTGGGTGATGAGCGTGTCGGGCGTGACCACGCCGAGCGACAGCACGCCCACCGCGATGAGGCCGATGATGGAAAACACCCACGGCCCGGAACTGATGATGGACGCATAGGTGTAGGCGCGCAGCAGCCCGAGGTAGGACTCGGAGCGCAACAGCTTGCGCAGTTCGAAACCGATGCCGGCCATTTATGTTGCCCCCACGTTCGGGCTGCGCCCTCTCTGCCCCCCGAGGGGGCTGCCGCCGTCTTGAGGCGGCTCGGCGACGGCGGCGGGTTCTCTTTCGGTGTGCAGTGCAGTTTGGGGCGCAGCCGCATCGACCATGAGGGGCGGCTCGTCCAGCGGCGGCTCGCCGCGCAGCCAGGTGGCGACTGCGCCGACTTCATCGCTCAGGCCGACGTCGCGGGCGGCGCTGCGTTGCAGGGCGTCGTCGTAGACCGCGCGGTAGTTGTCGAACATCATGGGTTGGGTGTAGTAACGCTCGACCCGGGCGATGCCTGCGGCGCTGGCGGCCTGCCAGCGGGCCGTGTCGCCCAGCAGTTCGGCGCAGGCTTCGCCCAGCGCCTGCGCGTCGGCGATGCCGACCACGGCGCCTGAGGCGCCCAGCGCTTCGTCTTCTGCGCCCAGGCCGTAGATGAGCTGACGGCACGAGCCCACGTCGGTAGTGACCGAGGGCACGCCGCCGGCGTAGCCTTCGAGCATCACCAGCGGCAGCGCCTCGCTGATGGACGACAGCACCACCAGCCCGACCTTGGGCATGAGCTCGGTGAGCTTCTGGAAGCCGAGGAACTTGAGGGTGTCGCCCAGTTGCAGACTCTCGGCGAGATCACGGCACTCGCGGGCATATTCCGGGTGCTCGTCCTCCGGCCCGGCGATCCAGCCTTCGAGCCCGGGCAGGCGGTTGCTGGCGACGCGCACCGCGCGGATGAAGGTCTTGATGTCCTTGATCGGCACCACCCGGCCGATGAGGCACATCACCAGCGGGGGCGAAGCGGGGCGCAAGGCGCGGGTCGCGGCGAAGGGCGGCACGTTGATGCCGTTGGCGATGCAGCAGGTGGTGATGGGGTTGGCGCCGTCGGCGATCTGCCGCAGGCGGTTGGTTTCGTACAGCGCAATGACGGGATCGGCGGCGTCGTAGCACATGCGGCCCAGCGACTCGAACAGACGAATCCAGAGCTGGCGGAAGTAGCCGGCCTCGCCCGCGGTGCGTTCGAGCACCGGGGTGTTGTCGCTGATCCAGTTGGCCGAGAACAGGTCGATGCGCCGCTCCTTGGTGTAGATGCCGTGCTCCGACAGCACCAGCGGCTTGTTGTAGAGCCGCGCGAGAACCGCGCCCAGATACCCGGCGTAGCCGGTGGAGACGGTGTGATAGATGCGGGCGCGTGGCAGTTCGCGGGCCAGCGTCGCCAGCGTCCAGATGGGGGTGTGCATGGTGCGCACCGTCCAGAAGTAATCGACGAAGGACGGATCGGTGCAGCGCAGTTGGTACTGGGCGGTGAGGTAGCCCCACGATTGATGCGAGTGCAGAAAGTAGTGCAGATCGAGCTTGTCCTGCATGGCTTGCAGGCTGGCGCGCAGCACTTCGGCGCGGCTGGCGGCGTCTTGGCCATCGCGAATCAGGGTGTGCAGGTTTTCCACCAGTTCGGCGGTCGCGGCGTCGCCGCGTTCTTCGCGCGCGGCGGGCAGCACCGCGTCGCTGAACAGATAGTGATGGGTGAGCCCGACCACATTGGGCGGCATCTGGTAGCGCGGCTTGCCATAGTCTTCCTCGCGCGAGCCGAGAAACACCAGATGAAAGCGCAGGTGCGGAAATCCGCTGACGATCTGGTGCACCCAGCTCGACACGCCGCCCGAGACATAGGGGTAAGTGCCTTCGAGCAGCAGCATGACGTCGATCTCAAAGGGGGCTTCGCGGCCCTCGGGTTGCGTGTCGGTGAAGTCGGGTTGCGTCATGTGCAGGGAGAAGATCAGCTCAGCAGCAGGCGGTCGGCATCGCTCAGCGGGCCGGGCGCCGGGGTGGGCTCGGCAGGGCGCGGCGTACTTCCAGGGCGCTGCACGGCGGGTGTGTCGGAGATGACCGGCTCGCTTCGAGTCGGGGTTTCGGTCTGCCAGACCCGCACCACGGGACGCAGCCGGGGGGCCACCTGCCGAGTGCCCAGCGGTTGCAGCACGCCGGTGATGCGGCCGAATCGCCGCTCGATCCATTCCAGCTCCGCGGCGTAAGGGCGCCACAGCGTCGGGCTGGCGCCTTCCGAGGCGAGATGTTCGAGCACCTCGCGGGCCGCATCGGTCTTGCCCGCGGCCAGAGACAGGCGCAGGAACATCATCTGCAGGCCGGTGTCTTGCGGCAGCGCGTCGCGGGCGATCGTGCAGTAGTGCAAGGCCTGCTGCAAGGCGAAGTCGCGCAGGTCGCCTTGGGCCAGGCCCTGATAGATGAACTCCATCTGCAACTCGGCCACGCGCTGCGCTGCACGCGCCAGTGCCGCTCCGCTGGGCGCGGTGTGGCGCACGACTTCGACTTCGCGCAGGGCGTCCTGCAGACTGTCGGTCAGTCGCTGCTCCCAGGTGTTGCTGATGCCGTAGGCCAGCAGGCGGATTTCTTCATCGGGGTCGGAGAGCAGCTTGCGCAGCACCGGCAGGGTCATGCGCGGCGACATTTCGCGCAGCGCCAGCACGGCGCGAATGCGCTGGGTCTGCGGCTGGCTCTGGTCGCGGGCAATACGGGCGGTCTGGCCGGCGGGCAAGTCGCGGCGCTGGTCGTCGTCGATATGCGAGACGGAGAACACCTGCAGCGACGGCGCTTCGCGCAGGTGCTCGGTGGCCTGGTGGCGCATGGGCAGCCATTGCGCCAGCCGCGCGGCGATCAGCAGGCCGAACACGCCGACGACCGGAAAGAAAAACGCCAGCAAGGTCAAAAGGGTGAGCGACAGCCGCTTGGGTTTGCGCAGTTCGGCGGGCAGCAGCGTCCACAGCAGCAGCCCGACCAGCACCGCTGCCGCACCATGCACCGCCCAGAACAGCAGCAGGTCCGTGTCGTCGCGGCTGACCAGCAGCCAGGCCGCCACCGTCTCCAGCAGGACGATGAGCGAGCCGAGCTTGTAGAACAGGGGATTCATGAGGTCTTGGTTTCCGCGGCGGCGCTGCTCAGCAGGCGGCGCAACTCCAGGAAGCTGGGGGCGCCCGAGACTTCGAGAAAATCCAGATCGAAGGCCTGATCGGGGCGCTGGTTGCTGCGGCTGAGAATCTGCACGAGCTGGCTCGCCATGTCGCGGCGGTAATTCGCCAGCCCGCCGGAACTCAACAAGGGCAGCAGCACGATCAGCGCGGGTTTGCCGCCCCGGCCCTTGAGCGTCCAGGTGGAGCTCTCCACCGGCTGCAGACCGGCGAACTCGGCCAGCGCGTCGTCGCTCACACGGCCTTGCCCGCTCCACACTGCGCAGTAGCTGCGCAGTTTGAAGTTCTGCCCCAGCTCGCTGAGCTGCGCCCACTCTTGCTGCAGGCCGATGGGCGCCTGCACCCAGGCCGAGCGCACATCTTCCACGCTGAGTTCGAGCTGGCTGAAATCGAGATAGGACGCGCACAGCACCTGCAGGCGCTGCAGATTGTTTTCCTCGAACGACATGAAGGGCATGGTATGCACCGCCAGCAGGGCATCGACCTCGTCGTATTCGTCCAGCCGCAGCGGGGCGGCGAATACCCAGGGGTTGCTGCCGTCGGTTTCGTTCAGATGCGCTTGGGCGATGTGCACCGACTGATGCGTCTCCAGAATGCGGTTGATCAGTACCTCGCCGGGATCGAGCGGGGGCAGGGTTTGGCCCAGCGAGGCGGCCAGCCGCCATTGCAGCCCCAGCGGGCCGATTTCGCGCACAAAGATGCCCGCCTCGACCAGGCGGCACGACTGGCTGAGCAGCTGCAGAAAGGCGCGCGGGTCGGGCAGGGGCGCGGGCGTCGGCAGGCCGGGGGTGGCTGCAGGGGCGGCCAGCGCCGGACGGTTGCCCTGGAAGGTGAAGGTGCGGCGCAGGTCGAGCAGGGCGTCGCGCAGGGTCATGGGACGGTCGGTGAGCTCCTGCTCCAGGGTGGACAGTGCTTCCTTGATGACGAACAGGCGGCGCTTGGTGCGCTCCAGCCGCGCCGTCAGGTCTTTGGTGACTTCGCGGTGCAGCACCTGCCGGTTGCGGAAGGCCGCGCCGAACTCGCCCAGAATCAGGGTCATCAGCATGCCGCCGAGAAAGAACTCGGCCGGAAATTCCGCGGCGGGGGCGTTATGGAACAGCGCAGGGGAGAACTTCCAGAACGCCGCGTAAAACCCCACGCCGAACAGCCCATACCCGGCGCCGTAGCGCACCGCGATCAGCCAGGGGCCGAACCAGGCCCAGGGAAAACCGGCGTGAGCGCCCAGCGGATCATCCGGTCTGAGCTTGGCGCCCAGCCACAGCACCAGCACCGGCAGCAGCACGGCTTCGAACATCGCCATCAGCCGCCCCGACTGCGTATTCGGCCGCCAGTAGCGCAGCCATTGCCAGCGCATGCGCGCCGACTCGCTGCGCATGCGGCGGCTGACGCGGGTGGAGAGATTGTCGAGTTTCATGCGGCGGTAAGAGAGGCGCTGGGCGCTGAGCGCTTCAGGGCTTGGCGGCGGTTTTTTCGACCGAGGCCGTCACGCGGATGCCGCGCAGCAGCGCTTCGATCTGCGACTGCCCGACCGCGGCCAGCGCCTGATAGCCCCAGCCCGAGCGGCCGCCGCTGGCGCTCCAGACCACCTGGCCTGTCGGCACATCGGTGACCTGCAGCGTGATGCCCACCGCGGGCTCGCTGTCCACCCCGGTTTTGTAACGCCATTCGGTGACCGTGCCGGAGAGCGCATAGCGTGCGCCTTGCTGCTTGGCCCAGGCCAGCGCCTGCGCTGTGGTCACCGCGGGCTCGGCCTCCAGCGGGTTGTCGGTGGATTTCTGCGGATAGACCACCACGTCGCGCAAGCCCTTTTGCTGCAGCAGCGAGACGGTGATGGCCTGCGCCCGGCGCTCGACCAGCGGCACATCGGTGGCGTTGGCCAGCGGCAGCACGGCGAACTTGGCATCCGCTGGCACGCTGAGCGACTGGCCGGGCAGGGCGGTGACGGCGCAGCCTGCGAGCAGCATCACGGCGGCGCCGGCCAGACCGAGCGCGGCGCGGCGGGCGGGGGAGTGTGGAGTGGGGGATGGGGACATGGAACTCTCCTGCTTCATCGGGGTGAAAAGAACGCGGTCATCGACCGAACCACAAACGGTACTGCAGACTCCACTGCCGGTTCAGGCCCGAGGTGTTCTGCTGGCGCTGGTAACTCAAAGACAGTTGATCGGGCCCGAACACCGGGCCGTGCAGCCCCAGGTTCAGGTTATTGGTCAGCCCCAACCGGCGTGATTGCAGCACATCGACCTCGGCATAGGGCATCCAGCGGCGGGTGTAGGTGTCGCTGTGCGCCATATTGAAGCCGAAACCCAGGCCGTACACATCGTCACCGGCCGGGATGAAAAACGCGGCATTGGGCGCGGCGCCGCCCGGCACCAGCGGCGCGTAGTCGGGCAGCGGCGGCCCGGCGTTGGCGCTGAATTGATTGGAATAGCCCAGCAGTTTCACACTGAGATCGGGCTCGCTGCGGCGAAACCAAAAGCCCAATTCGAATTGCGTGCTCGCGCCATGCCCCAGCGGATTGCCGCGGCGGGTGTCATACGACATCACCGCCGTGCTGACATTGGCCCACACCCGCCCGAAATCGCGCGACAGTCGCAGCGCCAACCGGTCGCGCGCGCCTGCGATCTGCAGCGGGCCGGATTCATCGGCCACGGCGTTGTGTTCCGCTTCAAGCTGCGCCCGTACTTGACCCGGAAGCTGCGTGCCGCCCTCGATGCGCCAGCCACTCAAGCGACCCACGGCGGTGTTGTGGGTGAGCGCGGCGCCGAGTTGCGAACGCTCGCCCTGCCACTGCAGGCCCAGCTCTGCGTCGCTCCAGGTGGACGGCACGCCGACCAGTGCCGCGGTGTTGTTGCTGTGCATGGACTGGCGGCTGGCCTGCGCCTGCAGCCGCCACTGCCCACCGAGTTGCAGCGCCAGCCGCAGCACCGGCCCCTGGCGGATCACGTTGTCGATCTGGCGATGCTCCAGCGTAACGGTGGCGCGGTGCGCCAGCGCCAGTTGCTGCTCGGCGGTCTGCCGGGCCAGGGCTTGCAGCGCCGGGTTGTCCTGGCCGCGCTCGGCGGCCGTCTCCAGCACTTTTTCGGCGGTGGCCAGGGCCTGCAGCGGCCGACCGGCAACGCGCTCGGCCTCCGCCCGGTCTTGCGGCAGCAGATGGCGGGCGGCGCCTTGTTGAAACAGCCGATTGACAGCCTCGCGGTCGCCCGCGCGCAGCGCCATCTGCAGCTCGATGGATTGCCGCGCTGCCGGAGTGAGCACGCGCCGCGCCAGCCACCAGCGGGCAGCCGAATTCGTGTCCAGGCGCAGCAGCCAGTCGGCAATCGCGGCGTTGGCCTGCAGGGTTTGCGGGCCGGTCAGATCGCCGCTGCGCAGCTTGTCGCGCAACTGCCCGAGCAGCGCTTGTTGATCCGCGCCATCGAGCCGGGCGTGACTCAGGCGCAGGCGGGCGAGCAGTGCGTTCAGTTCCTGGTCGGTGGTTTTGCCGACAGATTTTTTCCCGCTCGCGGCGGCTTTTTGCAGCAGCGCCCACGACTGGTTATAGGCCGCCTGCGCGCGGCGGCTGTCACCGGCCTGCGCCAGCAGATCACCGTAGTTGAGCAGCCAGAGCGCATCGGTCTTTTTACGGGGGTAGAGCTGTTGACCGTAGCGCACGGCGGCGGCGTTATCGCCCAGGGTTTGCGCCGCGGCGGAAAGCACGTCGAGGCCATCGGGCAGGCCTTGCAGGCTGCGGCTGTAGAGCGCCACGTCTTGCCGCAGGGCGTCGAGCTGGTTGACGTCGATCAGCATCCACAGCAGGGCGATCTGGTTATCGGTATTGCCGGGCGAAAGACGCAGGGCCTCATGCAGATCGGCCAGCGCCCGGTCGGTACGGCCCAGCGCGCGCCAGACCTGCGCGCGTGCGGCGTACATCTGCGGCTGCTGGCGCAGCGGCGCGCCCGCGGCACTGCCCAGCACGACGCGTTCCCACTCGGCGATGCCTTGGGCGCTGGGCTGACGCACCAGCGATTGCAGCCACAACAGCGCCAGCGCCTCCGACGGGGCCTTGGCCCAGGCCTGCGGCAGCAGACGCAGCGCGGCGGCGTCGCCCTGCGATTTTTGCGTGAGGATGATGAAGCGTTGCAGCTGATAGGGCTTGATGCGGTCGCGCAGTTGCGGGCTGTTCCAGATGCTGCCGTAGGCGCTTTGCGCGCTGCGTTGTTCGCCCATGTCCCAGGCGATGTCGCCCAGCAGCCCCTGGTGCGCAGCGAGCAAATCGACATCGTTGCAAGGCGGGGTTTTCGCGGCGGCGCTGCCATCGGTGATGACGGCAGCAGCGGGCGCGTTGTGGCAGGGCGTGTCATCCGAGAGTTGCTGCGTTTGCTCAAGCGTCTGCCGGGCCTGCTCGAACTGCCCGTTTTGCAGCAGGGCGATGGCGTAGTCGATACTGCCGCGCAGGCTAAGCGCCCCGCGCTTCAGCGCCTCGGCGTACGTCGCCAGCGAAGTGTCCACCTCGCCCATATTGCCCAGCAGCCAAGCCAGGGAGGTGAGCACCTCGGGCTGCTTGACCGCGGCTTGGCGAAGAATGCTCACCGCTTTTTCAGGATGGCCGCGCACCTCCAGCGCCTGGGCGTATTGCAGCCACTCATCGGCGGTCAGCGAGGTGTGCGCAGCGCGCTGTTCCCAATAGGCGTCCAGGCCGCTGCTCGAATGCAGCGCGAGCGCCAGCCGACGCAGTTCGTCGAGCGCGTGGCGGGTGAACTCGGCGCGCAACAGGGCGATCCACTGCTGCATGGCGGCATCGGGCTGGCCGCTCCACTCCAGCACCTGGGCGCGGCGTTCGGCCCAAGTGCGGCTGCCCGGCTGCTGCGCCAACGCGGCATCGGCGATGTGCACCGCGCCGCGCAGATCGCCCCCGGCCAGCAGCACTTGCCAGGCCAGTTCGCGCTGCGCCGGGGTGAGGGCCTTGCCCAGCGCGGCGGCGGGCAGGTCGAGATCGACGGCTTTGCGCAGCCAGTCACCCGCCTCGGCGGGCTTGGCGCCCAGTGCCAGCTTCACCATGAACCACGCCATCTGCGGCGCAACCGCGCCTTTGCCGAGCGCCGCAGCGGTCTGGCGATAGGCCTGTTTCGGATCGCCGGAGGCCAGCAGAGCGCGGGCGGCCTGCTCGATGAGTTGCTCGCGCTCGGCCTCAGTCACCCGGGTCTTGGCGGTGGCGAACAAGACCTGCGCAGCCAGTGGCTCGGCGTGCACGCCCACCAGCAGACGCGCAGCCTGCAGTGCGGCGGCTGGCGGCAGCGGCAGAAAGCGGGTCACCATGCCGGTGAGCCGCTGCACGGCTTGCGGCTCGTCGAGGCCTTGCAGCAGCATCAGGGTGTCGCGCCATTCGTTGAAGTTGGCGGGTTGGGTGCGCTGCAGCAGTGCGGAGAGGGCCTGCCGGGCCTGCGCCTCTTCCGTGGCGTGCCCCAGGGCGCGGGCATCGAACCAGCGGGCCTTCCAGATTTGCAGCCGAAGGGCGTCGGCCTGCGGGGTGTGCACCGAACGCAGGGTGTCTAGGGCTTGTTGCGATTTGCCGATGTGCACATAGCGCTGCGCCAGCATCAGGCGCAGGTCGATATTGCCGCCGCGCAGATCGACCAGATGGCGCAGGTAGTCGATGGCCAGCCCGTCGTCGGCGCTGGTGCTCAGCAGCCGCATCAGGTTCTGCCCCGGATAGACCAGCGCCAGCGTACCGGCGCACAACAGCCCCAGCCCCAGTAAGGCGCCACGCGGAAATAGACGACTGCGCTGCGGATCGTCTGGAGAGATGTGCAGCGGGTCGCGGGTGGCGGGGCGGGTTTTTTCCAGCATTGAGGCAGATTGTCGGTCAGCGCGCGGTCGGTCAGGCCCGCTTCAGCGTGAGATCGACGGTGGCGCCACTGCTGCTGACCCGCACCCCTGCGGCCGCTTGCTCGACTTTCGCCCCTTTGGCCGCCTGCACGCTCCAGCCGGAGGGCAGTTGAAACAGGGCTTCGACGGGCAGATGTCCTTGCAGGCTGATTTGTACGCTGCGGTCGTTTTGCACGGCCCATCGGGTGACGTCGGCATTGGCCTCGATCAGACGCGGGACAACCGCGGCTGGGGGCTGACCCGCGGCTTGGCTACGCAGCACGGCCTGTCCAGCCGTCGCGTGCAGATAACGCTGCTGTCCATGCTCGTTCCAGCCGACGATGTTCTGGCAGTTGGCCAGTGCGGGCGTGGCGGCGGTGACGGGCTGGGTCCATTGGCGCATTTCTGCCCCGCTGCGCAGGCGCCAGCCACCGGCCAGCAGCCGGGCCACCGTCGCTTGCCGCCAGTCGTTCACGCTGCGGAAGTATTGGTGGCCGTAAATCGCATGCAACGGTTGTTTGAGCACCCATTGATAGACCGTATGCAGACTTTTCGCCCCTGCCGCCTTGGTCACGATGTAGGGGTGGTAATACAGGTCGATGGGCTTGATGCGGCGCGGCGAGTCGGTCATCTGATAGCTCTCGACCACGCGCTCGAAGCCGAAATAAGGCCCCTGCCAGTTATGCGTAAAAACCTCCTCGTTCGACTGCGCGGCATAGACCTGAAAATACTTGCCCTTGGGAATGCCCATGGGCCAGACATCAGACAGCGTGGGCCGGGTCTTGCTGATGGGGGCGCCGCCGCCGTTGATATTGCCAAGCCCGGTTTCATAGGCCATGGCCACGGCCTCATCGGGCGGATTGCAGTCGCCAGGCCAGAGAATCATGTTGCATTTCTTACCGGGCGGGCAGAGCTTGTCGTCGATGTATTGCGCGGCGCCGACCACATTGCTCTTGGTGCTGAAGGTGTAGTTGGGCAGCGGCAGGTAATTGCCGTAAGGGAAGTTTTTGGTTTCCTTGCCGCGGCTATGGGTCTCGCTCGCTGCAACCCAGTTGAACGGGTGCGACCAAGTGTGGCTGCCGACTTCCACCCAAGGCAAGGCGTACATGCGCTTGGCCCATTTCTGCGACTGGTCGGCCAGTTTGGGATACAGCCCGTCGTGGCTGATCTCGCCGATGATCACCGAGGCCAGGGTGGGCACCTTGTACTTTTCGAGGAATTCGCTCACCAGCACTTCGCAGGCCAGCGGCGAGCCGGGCTGGTCGCAGGCGTTCGGCCAACCGTCGCCGTCGAAGTGCACGAAAAACGCCCGTCGCCCGGTGCGGGTGGTGATGTCGGGCATGGGGTCTGCGCCCACGCGCAGCGCCGCGCGGAAAAACTCGATCGGCTCGACCGACCAGCGCGTACCGGTGTTGCCCGGTAGATTGAACACGCCGAACCCGCCCAGCGCATATCCGCCCCAAGGCGTGATGGCGGCGCCGTCCATGCTCCGGCCATCGCCGCCGGTGGCGCGCAGCCAGACCTCCGATCCGGCACTGGCGGTCAGTTGCACCGTGTCTTGCGGGCTGATGAGTGGTATGACTTCGCCGTTGGGCGTGCCGGGCTGGCGCTGTACCTTGATCGGCGCGTTCAGCGGCTCCCCGACGTGTTCGCCAAGATCGTCGAGCACATCGAGATCGGCGTAGCCCAGCACGGCCACGGGCACGCCTTCGGCCTTGGCGCGCTTGAGCAAGGCGCGGATGTCTGCGGGCACCTTGCCGTCATCGGGGTAGAGCACCACGGCGGCGTAGCGGCCCGCCAGCGGTTCGGTGATGGCGGGGGCGCCGACATAGCGATATTCCGGAACCAGGCCGAGATATTCCAGCGGCATGGCGCCGTAAAGGTGCGCGCTCTGCGCCTGCAGCTCCGGGCTGTCGCCCTGTTCGCAGGAATGCAGCAGCAGCACGCGGCGCGGCACCAGCTCGACTGTGCCCACACCCAGGCTTTCCAGCGTGGGGTCGGCCACCCAGGGAATGAGCCCTTGCGCGGCGATTTGCTGCGCCGTCTGCCGGGCAGCAGCGCGGTCTTGCGGGGCGCAATAGTCGATGGCAATGCCCGGCAGCTTGAACCGGCTGCGCATGTCGCCAAAGCGGGCGAGCAGCCATTCGCGGTCGTCGGCCTTCACTTCGACATAGGTGGTTTCGGCTTGATTCCAGCCGCGATAGAGCGATTCGGCGGCCACGGCCAGAATGCTCGGCGCCAGGGTGGCATCGACCAGTTCGAAGCCGCGGTTGAGCATCAGGCGGATGCCCGGATAGGCGGCAACCAGGCCGCGCAGGGTTTCCGCCAGCGCCTTGGCCTGTTGTTGCTGCGCCTGCGGGCTTTTAGCCAGCAGTTGATAGGAGTCGAGGGTGTCGAGGAAAAAGGCGCGAAAGCCCGCGTCCCACAGCGGTTTGACGATGCGTTCGCGCAGAAATTGCGGCCAGCCGGCGGCGGTCTGGTCGATCACCTTCGAACCCCAGGCGGCGTTCGACGTCGGCAGCCAAGCCTTGGGCATGTCGGCGTAGTAGGGCCGATCCGCAGTGACTTCGCCCACCGAGACATAGGCCAGCGCCAGGGTGTGCGGCCCCAGCGCGGAGACCATTTTTGTATCTTGCGCCAGGGCATGCTGCGGTTCGAGCACCACCCAGTCGAAGGCGCGCAGATCGTCCACCGGAATGCGGGCGCCGTAGTAAAAAGCGACTGCGGGCGGCGTGGTGTTGCCGCCCTGCAGGCAGTCGGGGCAATTTCCGCAAGTGCAGGCGGCGTTCTGGGCCAGGGCTCGGCCGGCAGTGGCGCCGAGCAAGCCCAAGCCCAACAGACTTCTGCGGCCCAAAGGGTTGGCAAGCAGGCGGCTCTGCGCAAGAGATTGGAGAAATTGGCGGCGTTGCATGAGGAATTTCAGGGTGGACGACACACGTTCAAAGCGCGCCTTGAAGTGAACCGTTCTGTGATCTATACGGACTATGTCCGCAATTTTCCATGAGTTTTGGGAGCGCTTATAGGGTTTGCCTGGGGATTTGGCCTGGAACTGTGATTTTTTACGCTTACGGCATAGTTTGGAGGAGTTTTGATGGCGGCGTTCCCCATGCAGACGATGGGCTGGATCGATACCCACGCCCATCTCGATGCCGCCGAGTTTGGCGGACGGGCGCGGGAGGTGGCTGCTCATGCCCGGCAGGCGGGGGTGGTGGGCGGGGTGATTCCGGCCGTCGAGCGCAGCAATTTCGACACGGTGCGTGAGCTTGCCCAGACCTGCGGGTGGGCCTACGCCCTGGGCATTCATCCGCTCTATGTCGACCGGGCGCAAGAGGCCGATCTGGAGGCGCTGCGGCACAGCGTGGGCGAGGCGTTGGTCGATCCGCGTTTTGTCGGTCTGGGCGAGATCGGGCTGGATTTTTTCGTCCCCGGACTCGACCTCGAAAAACAGCAGCGTTTCTATCAGGCGCAGTTGCGTATCGCCCGCGACTTTGATTTGCCGGTGATTCTGCATGTGCGCAAATCGCAAGACGCCTTGCTCGCCGGACTGCGCCGCGCGGGCTTCGGGGCAGGACGGCCCGCAGGCATCGCCCATGCCTTCAACGGCAGCCTGCAGCAGGCGCAGGGCTTCATCAATTTGGGTTTTTCGCTGGGATTCGGCGGCGCCATGACTTTCGAGCGCGCGCTCAACATCCGCCGTCTGGCGGCCGAGGTGCCCGAGACCGCGCCGGTGCTCGAAACCGATGCGCCCGATATCCCGCCGGTCTGGCTTTACCGTCCGCGCGAGGCGCGCGACGATGCGCCCCCGACCCCCAACTCGCCCGAACAGTTGCCCCGCATCGCGCAAACCCTGGCCATGCTGCGCGGCTGGTCGCCGGAACAAACGGCCCGGCAGACCACGGCCAACGCCCTGCGCGCCTTGCCGCGCTTAGGCGGTGCGTTGAACCTCGAGATCGAATCTGGGGCTTGATTTTTGAAGTCTTGACCGTATCTGCCTGCAGGTTTTTTCTTTTCTTTTTCCGCACGCACCATGAGCACTGAACAAACTAATCCAACCCCTGCTGCCGCGCATACCCACGCCTTTCAGGCTGAAGTGCGGCAACTGCTGCACCTCGTCACCCATTCGCTCTATTCCAACCGCGACATCTTTCTGCGTGAACTGATTTCCAACGCCTCCGACGCCTGCGACAAACTGCGCTTTCAGGCCATCGACGACGCCTCGTTGATGGAGGGCGACGCCGATCTGCGCATCCGCATCGCGGTGGACGCCGAGCAGCGCACGCTCACCATCAGCGACAACGGCGTCGGCCTGAGCCTGGAAGAAGCGGTCGAGCATCTGGGCACCATCGCCAAGTCGGGCACGCGCGAGTTCATGCAGAAACTCGGCGACAAACAGAAGCCCGATGCGGCGCTGATCGGACAGTTCGGCGTGGGTTTCTACTCCGGCTTCATGGTGGCCGAGCGCATCACCGTCGAGTCGCGCCGGGCCGGCATGACGCAGGCCGAGGGCGTGCGCTGGGAGTCCGACGGCACGGGCGAGTTCACGGTGGAAACCATCACCCGCGCCAAGCGCGGCACCGATGTCATCCTGCACCTGCGCGCCGATGCCGACGACACGCCGCACGAGGACAAGATCGACAAATACCTGCGGGTGTGGACGCTCAAAGACCTCATCGGCAAATACTCCGACCATATCTCCCTGCCTATCGAAATGCGCAAGGAGAAGTGGGACGCCGAGCAGAGCAAATACGTCGCCACCGACGAGTGGGAGCAAATCAACAGCGCTGCGGCGCTGTGGACGCGCAGCAAGTCCGAGATCACCGAAGAACAATATCTCGAGTTCTACAAACAACTCAGCGGCGACAGTCAGCCGCCGCTGCGCTGGACGCATAACCGCGTTGAAGGCCGCAGCGAATACACCCAGTTGCTCTACATCCCGGCCAAGGCGCCGATGGACTTGTGGGACCGGCAGCAGAAAGCCGGGGTCAAGCTGTATGTCAAGCGCGTATTCATCACCGATGACGCCGAAAGTCTGATGCCCACCTACCTGCGCTTCGTGCGCGGGGTGATTGACAGCGCCGATCTGCCGCTGAATGTGTCGCGTGAAATGCTGCAGGAAAGCCGCGATGTGCGCGCCATCCGTGAAGGCTCGGTCAAGCGCGTGTTGTCCATGCTCGAAGACCTGGCAGGCAGTGAAGACCAGGCCGAGCGCGATAAATACGCCGCGTTCTGGGCCGAGTTCGGCGCGGTGCTCAAGGAAGGCTTCGGCGAAGATTTCAGCAACCGCGAGCGCCTGGCAAAGCTGTTGCGCGCAGCCTCCACGCACAGTGAGGATGATGCGCCGAGCGTGTCACTGGCCGACTATGTCGCGCGGATGAAAGAGGGCCAGAAAGCCATCTACTACATCACCGCCGAGACGCCGAAAATCGCCCGCTCCAGCCCGCAGCTCGAAATTTTCCGCAAAAAGGGCATCGAGGTGCTGCTGCTCACCGACCGGGTGGACGAATGGATGTTGGGCTTCCTCAATGAGTTCGACGGCAAGCCGCTGCAATCGGTAGCGCGCGGGGCCGTCGATCTCAGCGACATCAAGGGCGCAGAGGACAAGGCCGATGAGGCCAAGGACGACAAAGAGCCGTCTGCCGATCATCAGGCCCTGATCGAGCGCTTCAAGCAGGCTTTGGGCGAGCGGGTGAAAGAGGTGCGCATTTCCAAGCGGCTGGTCGATTCTCCGGCCTGTCTGGTCGCCGCCGACGATGGCATGAGCGCGCATCTGGCGCGCTTGCTCAAGCAGGCCGGGCGCGACGAAATGCCGTCGACCCAACCGGTGCTGGAGATCAATCCGGCGCATGTGCTGGTCAAGCGCGTGGCGACTGACGAGGCCCATGCCGACGATCTGGCTCAGGTGGTGTTCGATCAGGCCTTGCTGGCCGAAGGAGGCCAACTCGACGATCCGGCGGCTTATGTTCGCCGGGTCAACGCTTTGCTGGCGGGCTGAGCGCGTCCCCGCGGGCTAGTCGTACCCAGGCCCAGGGGCTCAGCTTGGTTTCAGCTCACCCAGCTGACCACGCTGAGCATGGCCAGCAGCAGCATCCACAGCAGCACCGAGCGCCACACCAGCCCCACCACATTGCGTAAATGCGCGGGCTGGGGAATGGCGCCGGGCATCGTGGCTGCAAGGCCGCTCATGCCCAGATCGCCGTTCTCACCTTCCTGGGTCCAGCCGGGCTCTGTCGGGGCGGCGGGCGTGGCAGCGGCTGTTGCTCCGAGCCGAATGCCTACTGCGCCCGCGGCAGAGGCCAGCATCACCCCGGTATTGCGGTTGGCCCAGAGCTGCGAATAGCCGCGCCAGACATCGACGGCATCCTCGAAATTGCCGACGATGGCGTAACCGCTGGCGGTCAGGCGGGCGGGCGCCCAGTCGAGCAGGTCGAAGGCTTTTTGCGAAAAGCTCTGCAGCGCAGGGCTGGCTTCGCTGTCGGTCTGATTCCATTTGCCCGCTACATAGTCGCTAAGGCGATATAGCACGGCGCCCGCCGGGCCGATGGGCAGAATGAACCAAAAGAACACGCCCAGCACATAGCGTTGCACCGACACCAGGGCATGTTCGATGGTCTGCTGGGTGACATCACTGGTGCTCATGTCCACGGTATCGAGCGCTTTCCACTGTTTGAGCAGGCTGCGCGCGGTGGCGGCATCGTTGTGATTGAGCGCGTCCTGGATATCAGTGAAGTAGTGGCTGAACTGGCGAAAACCGAGGGTGAAATACAGCACCGCCACATTCCACGCCAGGGCCAGCAGCAGGCTGTAGTGCAGCGCGACGAGATAAATCGCCAGTGTGATTAAGGCGGGCAGCAACACGGCGATGAACCAGGCCGCGACGCCGTGATGCGGCCGTCCCGCATCGAAGTTGCGCGCGGCAATATCAGCCAGACTCTGGCGCAGCCGGTACACGGCGCTGCCGCGCCCCAGGGGTTTGAGTTGCTCGACAAGCAGGGCGATCAGAACGGAGAGAAAAGCCATGCATCTATCCTAAGGCAACCCTGAACAAGCCTTTTGCGCCTCGCAGCTTCGTTGGGCCGTGTCGTTGGGCCGTGCGGGAAGGGCTGGGCTTGGCCTTACGCAACCAGCAAGCGGTACAAATTGCGCAGCATGGCGGCCGTCGCGCCCCAGATGACGTAGCGCTGCCCGTTTGCGACATAGGGCATGACCAGAAAGCGGCGCCGCACGGCAACAGGGTTGGGCGCAACATCGTTGCCCGGCCTCCATTCCCGAAGCTCGTGATGCCGGGGGTTCATCAGGAAGGCCAGCGGTACTTCGAAGACCTCGCTGACCTCGTCGGGTTGAGGCTGCAGGTTTTCAGCGGCGGGAATGAGCGCCACCACGGGGGTGACGGCGTAACGCGATGCAGTGCAATACAGCGGCAGCGTGCCGAGCACTTCGGCCCCCGCCGGGCGCAGGCCGATTTCCTCATGGGCCTCGCGTAGTGCGGTGGCGGCAGGATGAATGTCCTGGCGGTCGCAGCGCCCACCGGGGAAACTGATCTGGCCGGCATGTTCGTGCAGGTGGAGATTGCGGCGGGTGAGCAGCACCTGCAGGCCTTCGGCGCGCGGTACCAATGCAATCAGAACGGCGGCGCCTCGCAGCGCTTGGGAACTCAGGCGTAGTGAATCTTCAAACAGCTCCGGTGTCCACGCGGTGGGTGAGGCAAAGCGGCGCCGCAGCCAATCCGGCTCAAGCCTCTCCGGGGCGACGGCGGGCAGACCGTCATCGCGGCCGATCAGGTCAGCGCTTTCGGGGTCGATGGGCGTGAGGCGAAGAGTGGACACGTTTGATGTAGCAAACAAAAAAGCCGACGTGCAGTGCAAGTCGGCTTCGGCGGTGATCCGGCTGGGCCGGCATGACCAGGGACAAACGCTGATTAGGCCTCTGCAGTTGCGTTTGCCTGAGCCGCGGCGGCAGACTTGAGCACCAGTTTTTCCTTGATGCGTGCGGACTTGCCGGAACGGCTGCGCAGGTAGTACAGCTTGGCGCGGCGCACATCACCCCGACGCTTGACTTCGATCGACGCGATCTGCGGCGAATAAAGCTGGAACGTACGCTCCACGCCTTCGCCGGCCGAGATTTTGCGCACGATGAAGCTGGAATTCAGCCCACGATTACGCTTGGCGATCACCACGCCCTCGTAGGCCTGGTTACGTTTGCGGTTGCCTTCAACCACCTTGACGGACACGATGACGGTGTCGCCCGGGTTGAACTGCGGAAAAGTTTTGCCAGCGCTGACGCGGGCGATTTCTTCCTGCTCCAGAGTTGCGATCAGATTCATTTCATGCTCTCCAATGATCTTGCCGTGCCGGTGTGGGTCAGTTGTCGTTGCCGCAGCGCTGATGATGCACTAACAAGTGCAGTCAGCCTGGCGGCTAGGCCAGCAGAGGATCAAACCTGAAGAGTATACCCCAGAGCAGCCAGAAATCTCAGATCTTTCTGGCTCAACTGGTCGGCAGCCTGCATCTGCGCGATCAGGTCAGGGCGCCGCTGCAAGGTCAGGCGCAAAGACTGTTCCCTGCGCCATTGAGCGATGCGGGCATGATCGCCGCTGAGCAGGGCTTCGGGCACGCCGTGGCCCTGATAGTGCTCGGGTCGTGTGTAATGCGGGCAGTCGAGCAGACCGTTCGAAAAACTGTCCTGCTGGGCTGAATCGGCACTGCCCAGCACGCCTGGCAGCAATCGGCAGACGGCATCGAGCAGCGCCAGGGCCGGAATCTCACCGCCCGACAGCACGAAGTCGCCCAGGCTGATCTCCGCGTCCACCCGGCGGTCGATCAGGCGTTGATCCACACCTTCGTAGCGGGCGCAAAGCAAGGTCACGCCACCGGATTGGGCCAGGTTTTCCACGAGTCGCTGATCGATGCGCCGTCCGGTTGGCGAAAACAGCCAAACCGGGGCTTGCGGATGAGATGCAAGACGCCGGTCGTCGGCGATGGCGTCTAGCGCTTGTTCCAGCGGCTCGGCCAGCATGACCATGCCGGGGCCGCCGCCGTAGGGACGGTCATCGATGGTTCGGTGCGCATCGGTGGTGAAATCGCGCGGATTCCAGCATTGCAGTTGCAACTGTCCCGAGTCGAAGGCGCGGCGCGATACGCCGTGGTACTTCAGCGGCTCGAAATAGGCGGGAAACAGGCTGATGACATCAAAGCGCAGCATGGGACGGGTCAGTCGTAACTGGCGTCCCACAGGGCGATGATGGTCTTCGCGGGCAGATCGACCGACACGATGTAAGCCTCGACGAAGGGAATCAGCCGTTCGCGCGGTTTGGCGTCCGCGCTGGCCTGCGGAATCTGCACGCGCAAAACGGCGTGGGCGGCGCTTTCCATCAAGCCAATGACGCGGCCGAGATCGGCCCCTTCCGGGCTGCGTACCTCGCAGCCGATCAGGTCGGCCCAATAGAACTCGCCCTCGTCAGGCGGGGGAAAGTCGGCCCGTCGTACGGCGATCTGACGCCCGCGCAGCGCTTCGGCGCCGCTACGGTCTTCCGGTCCTTCGAGCAGTGCGACCAGGGCGCTGCCGTGACGCCGAACCAGACGTACCGCAATCGGCGTGGGCTCGTTTTCAAAGCCTGGACGGCTGAGCCACCAGGTCTTGGATTTGAGCAACGCGGTCGCTTGCGGGGCGTCCGGGGCGACCTTCACCCAGCCGCGCACGCCCCAGGCGTCGAGGATATGCCCCACGAGGTAAAGGTCGTCTGGAGTGGCCACGATACAAGCCGGTGCGCGGATGAAAAATGCAAGTAAAAAGCGGGACGACTTTTCAGCCGACCCGCTGCAGGCAAAACCCGTCAGGCTGACCGGTCAAGCAGACTTCTGCGCGGTTTTCACCAGGCGCTGCACGGTGGGGGAGACCTGTGCGCCCACGCTGGTCCAGTGGTTCAGACGCTCGGTCGCAATGTGCAGGGGCACTTCGGCGCCACGGGCAACCGGGTTGTAATAACCCAGGCGCTCGATGTAGCGACCATCACGACGGCTACGTGAATCGGTGGCGACGATGTGGTAGAAGGGGTGTGCCTTGGCACCGGCACGGGTCAGACGGATCACAACCATTTTGCTTCCTTGTCAAAAAATGAGAGCCTACGAAGGGGTCGTGGGCCATGTGTTTGGGCATCGCTTGGGTCAAGCGCTGGCAACCAACCGCGTGGAACCAGGCTTTCTGGGTAGGTGCCTTGCAGCAAATACCGGTGTTGTAGGGCAGCCGTCCGTCGGACGAGTATTGCCTTCAAAAACTTGGGGCGCGGCGCTCGAATAAACTCGCCATTATAAACATGCTCATCTCCCGTAATGCACTTCATGCCTGAATTCACCATTCGCGCCGCCGCTGCGGCAGATGTACCCGCTGTCACCGCCATTTATGGACACCATGTTCTGTATGGCACAGGCACCTTCGAAACCCTGGCGCCTGACGAGGCCGAGATGCTGCGCCGTCTGCAGGAAGTGCAGTCGCGCGGGCTGCCTTGGCTGGTCGCCGTGCGCGGTCAGGAGATCATCGGCTACGCCTATGCCAACTGGTTCCGGGCGCGCGAGGCTTTCCGGTTTACGGTCGAAGACTCCATCTACATTGCCCCGAACGGCTTGCGTCAGGGGGTTGGCGGCCAGTTGCTTGATGCCTTGATCGACACATGTACCCGAAGCGGGATGCGGCAGATGCTGGCTGTCATCGGAGATTCCGCAAACGCCGGTTCAATCGGTCTGCACCGGGCGCGCGGGTTCGAGGAACTGGGACGTATGCCGGCAGTCGGCTGGAAATTTGATCGCTGGCTCGATGTCGTGTTCATGCAACGCGCGCTGGGTGCGGGCGCCGAAACCTCTCCGATTTGACGGCCCGCCATGACTGCTCAGACCGGGTTCAAAAATAAATTCACCGCCGCTTTACTGGCTCTGCTGACCGGCGTGCTTGGCGGTCACCGCTTTTACCTGCGCGGCTTGCGAGATCCGTGGGCCTGGCTGCACGGCCCCTTGTTTCTGTTGGGTTTGCTTGGGGTTTGGCGCTTTGTCGCCCATCGTCAAGATGACCCGCTGACTTGGGCCTTGCTGGCGGTTTTTGTTGCCGTGGTGATCGCTGTGGTGGTGCAGACCCTGGTGATCGGCCTCACTCCGGACGCCAAATGGGATGCGCGCTGGAACGCGGCGGCTGACCGTCGCAGTCAGAACGGCTGGGGCCCGGTGCTGATCGTGATCTTTGCGCTGTTCATGAGCGTGGGTTCGCTAACCGGTGGGCTCGCCTATGTGCTGCAGCGATTTTTTGGCGGCAGTTGAGCTCTCACCCCGCTGTGGGGGGATCAGACGTGGCCGATGTCGGTAGCCCCGCGCCGGCCAATCCAAGCACGGCTTGGATGCGATCTTCCACATTGGCTTCCGCTCCCAGCTGGCCGTCGATGATGAGCATTGCCAAGCCATGTGTAATCGACCACAAATACAGCGCGGCGTCAGGTACTTTCTCGGGGGGCAAGCGCAGGCTCAACCCGGCGCTGAGCTTGTCATAGGTTAGCTGCCTGAGTTGCCTGATCGGCCCAGAGGCGTTTGAGGCCAAGCGAAACCCTTCGCCAAACATGAGTCGATACAGATTGGGGTTTGTGCAGGCAAAACGAATATAGGCCGTGCCAGTCTCGCGCATGCGACCTTTGGCGTTGGTTGGCGCTTCTTTGAGTTGATGCGCAAACTCGGTAAACCCTTGCTCCACGAGAGCAAGCGTGAGGGCATCGAGATTGGCGAAATGGTGATAGACCGAAGGTGCGGCCACGCCCACGCGACGCGCAATCTCGCGAACACTCAGTGACGCCGGACCTGACTCTTCCAGCAGCACTCGTGCGCTGGCCAATAGCGCGGCTCGCAAGTCGCCGTGGTGATAAGAGCGGGCTGGCTTGGAATACGGACGTGTCACATCACTGCTATCTTTACTTGTAATACTAACGTCGTTAGGATTTGTGGCGCCCATGATGCTTGCCTTCATTTTCTGGATGCCCTGCCATGAATTACCTTCAGCACATACCGACCTATGTCTATGTCGTTTTCATCGTATTGATGTGGATGGGTGTTGCCCGCTGCTATCCCCGCAGCATTCGGGTCGAGCGCTTGACACTCATGCCGATGCTCATCGTCATTCTGGCTGTGCGCGCTTACCTGCAATTGTTTCCTCAACCCGGCCTGATTGACCTGGCTGCTTGCATTTTGGGTACGGCTGTTGGCATTCGGATTGGCTGGCAGCACGCTCGGGGCTGGGTGGTGCAAGTGAATCTGGAGACGCGGCGGCTTGCCGTGCCCGGCGACATCCTGATGTTGGGCATTATTTTCGGGGCATTTGTGTTCGAGTTCGCGCTGCATTTTGGAATTGCGACGCACGCGGCGTGGATTGAGTTGCTGGTTGCGCAACCAGGGGCCGCATTCATCTGGGCATGGTTAGCCGGTATGACTGTGGGGCGCAATGTCAACTTGGGTCTGCGTTATCGTGCCGCCGTGCAGTCGGCTGCAAAATTGTCGGAGGTTCATTGACCATTGCTGCTCGATTTCGCGAAACGAAATGGGGTCTGACCTGCGCCTGAACCTATCTCACAGCGGCCCGAGTTTTTCGATCGCCTGACCTTCGGCGACGCGCTGTTCGGCCAGTTCGGCGACGCGCGTGCCGTCGATGCGGCCTTCCAGCCAGATTTCGGCCAGCGGGGCCAGTACGAAGGCGCGCTGTGCCATACGGGGATGGGGCAAGGTCAGACGTTCGCTTTGGCGTTGCAGACTGCCGTAGAGCAGAAGGTCGAGATCGAGGGTGCGCGGGGCGTTGATTTCGCCGCTGGGACGCTGGCGGCCGAGGTCGGATTCGATGCGCAGCAGGGCGTCGAGCAAGGCGTCGGGCGATAGGGCGGTGCGCGCCAGAATGACGGCATTCCAGTAGTCGGGGCCGCTGGCGTGTTGCGGGGCGGTGCGGTAGAGGCTGGAGCGGGCGGCGACGCGCGTCAGCGGCAGGGCATCGATGGCTTGCACCGCAGCACGCAGGGTGGCTGCGCCGTCGCCCAGATTGGCGCCAAGGGCGACGAACGCTTCGACGTCATCGGCGCAGGACATCGCGTTTCACTCGGAACTGTCGTTGCTGGCGCCGTCGGCAGGGTTCGCATCAGACGGTTTTTTGCGCCGCCGCCTCCGCCGGGGTTTGCTGGCTGCGCTGGGCTGCGGCGCGGTGGCGAGCATGTCGGCACGGCCCTCGGCGTCGGCGAACTGGAAAGCCTCCCACCATTGCACCAACTCCGTCTCGGCTTGGCCGCTGCGCGCGCGCAGGCTGAGAAAATCGTAGGCGGCGCGAAATCGCGGGTGTTCGACCAGACTGTTGGCGTAGCGCGGGGTGCGGCGTTCGAAGCGCGATTGCAGCGACCAGATTTCGCGCATGTCGGTGGCGATGCGCCGCTGGATGGCCAGGCGCTCGGCCTGCGCGGCCAGCACTTCGTCAGCGGCCTGATCGAGCGCCATGAGGGGGGCGATGCCTTCGGCCAGCAACGCGTTCCAGCGTTGCTCCACGTCATGCCAAAGCAGGCAGGCGAAGAGGAAGCTGGGGCTGGCGGTCTTGCCTTGGGCGATGCGCTCGTCGGTGTCTTGCAGCGCATTGGTGATGAAGCGCTCGCCCTCGGGTTTTTCCAGCGCGGGATCGAGCAGCGGCAGCAGGCCGTGATGCAGGCCCAGGCGGCGCAGTTGTTGCAGCGAGGCGACCGCATGGCCGGTCTGCAGCAGCTTGATGGTCTCGTCGAACAGGCGAGCGGCCGGCACATTGGCGAGCAAATCGGCGCTGGGGCCGATGGGCGCGAGCGTGGCCGGGTCGATATCGAAGCCGAGTTTGGCGGCGAAGCGGGCGATGCGCAGCATGCGCACCGGGTCTTCGCGGTAGCGGGCGGCGGGGTCGCCGATCATGCGCAGGCGCCGCTCTTTGAGGTCTTTCATGCCCCGGTGGTAGTCGACCACCACGTCGCGGATCGGGTCGTAATAGAGCGCGTTGACGGTGAAGTCGCGGCGCTCGGCATCGTCGTCGAGCGTGCCCCAGACGTTGTCGCGCAGCACGCGGCCGCTGCTGTCTACCGCCAGGGTCTTGTCGGCCAGGGCGCGGCGCGAGGTGCGCTCGTTGCCGTCCACAGACTCGGCGGCCAGCGCATCGTGCAGGGCACGGTAGGTGGAGACCTCGATGATGTCGCGGCCATACATGACGTGCACGATGCGAAAGCGTCGGCCGATGATGAAAGCGCGCTTGAACAGCGGTTTGACCTGCTCGGGAGTGGCATTGGTGGCGACGTCGAAGTCTTTGGGCTTGAGGCCCAGCAGCAGGTCGCGCACCGCGCCGCCGACGATGTAGGCCTCGAAGCCCGCCTGCTGCAGGGTCTGCACGGTGTTGCGGGCGTTCTGCGAAAGGCGGCTGGCGTCGATCTGGTGCTGGGCGCGGGGCAGGTCGCGGCGTTGGCCACGGTTTTGCGGGTTGGTTTCGGCTTTGTTCGCGGTGAACAGGCGGCTGATGAATTTGCGGATCATGTCAACAACTGAAGTGTGGGCCAGCCTTTTTCCTGGGCGACTGCGGCCAGCAAGGGGTCTGGATGGACGACCACGGGGTGGGTGGCGTGTTCGAGCAGAGGGCGATCATTGATGGAGTCGCTGTAGAACCAGATCTGGTCGAAGTCACCCCAGCCCAGTCCTTGCGCGGCCAGCCATTGTTCGGTGCGAACGATCTTGCCTTCGCGGAACGACGGAACGCCCACCCAGTTGCCGGTGTAGCGGCCCTGGCCGTCGCGTTCGAGTTCGACGCCGATGAGGTGCTCGACGCCGAAGGCGTCGGCGATGGGGCGGGTGACGAAGGTATTGGTTGCAGTGACGATGCAGCACAGATCGCCTGCGGCTTTGTGACGGTCGACCAGTTGCTGCGCGGCCGGTTGCATTTGCGGCTGCACGACGTCGCGCATGAAACCGGCATGCGCGGCGTGCAGTTCGTCGAGGTCGCGCCCGGCAATCGGCTGCAGGGCGAAACGCAGATAGGCGGCGAGATCGAGGGTGCCGGCCTTGTATTGCCGATAGAACGCCTCGTTCTGCTGGCGGTGTTGCTCGGCATCGACCCAGCCCAGCTCGGCAACGTACTGCCCGAAGGCGTGGTCGGAGTCGAAAGGAATCAGCGTGTTGTCGAGATCGAAGAGGGCGAGCTTGCGCATGGAGTGTGAAGGCTGGGTCTGTAGGGATCAGCCTGAAACGGATTCGGGCGACGCCGCGTGCAGCAATTGCGGCTGCGCGGCCAGCAGCGATTTGAGCAGAGGCACGGTGGCCGGTCGCTGCGCTGCCAAAGCATAGCGGTCAAACGCGGCCATCAGTACGCCCAGTTGCGACAGGTCGCGGCTGAGGTGGGTCAGCATGTAGTGCAGCAATTCGGGACTGAGTGAGTAGCCGCGTTCGTGCGCCAGGCGCTGAAGCACGCGGGCGCGCACGGCGTCGTCGGGCGCTTGCAGGCGCAGCGCCAGTCCCCAGCTCAGGCGGGTGCGCAGGTCGGTGCGCAGGGGCAACGCGGCTGGGGCGGCGTTGCCGCAGGCGAGAAAGGCGAGCTCGGCCGAGCGGGCGGCGTTGTATAGACCGAACAGCCAGTCCTGCTGCCAGTCGGAAAGCTGCTGCGCGTCGTCCACCGCCAGCAGGCCGCCGGCTTGTTGGGCGAGCAGATCGGTGACATCCGGCCAGGCCGATGCGGAGGTTTGCGGGGTGAGCAGCAGCGCCCAACGTCCTTGTTTTTGGAGCTCGTGGCAGGCGGCCCACAGCAGGTGGCTTTTGCCGCTGCCGGTCTCGCCCCAGAGATACAGCGCATTGTGGCGGCGCTGTTGCAGCAGATCATGCAGCGCTTGCAGCGCTAGCGCATTTTCGGGCTGAACGCCGGGATCGAAATTCTCGAAGCTGCGCTCATCCTGCCATTCCAGCGGCAGAATCTGCTGGCGCGTAGTTTGCAGCATGGGTCAGACGAACAGCGCGCTCTGCCGGTACCAGGCCAGCAGGCGGCGCACCACGACCAGCAGCACGGCGCCCGCGGGCAGGGCCAGCAAAATGCCCCAGAAGCCGAAAAGGGTGCCGAAGGCCAGCAGAATGAAAATGACCAGCAGGGGATGCAGACCAATGCTCTCGCCGACGAACTTCGGGGTGATGTACATGCTTTCGATCAACTGGCCGATGCCATACACGATGGCCACGGCAATCACGCCGTACCAGCTCAGAAATTGCAGCGCCCCGGCCAGCAGTGCTAGCAGCAGGCCCAGGCCGAAGCCTACATAAGGGACGAATACCGCCAGCCCGGTGAAGATGCCCACGGGCAGGGCCAGATTGAACCCGGCAATCACCAGGCCGAGGGAGTAATAAAACGCCAGAATCAGCATGACCAGCAACTGTCCGCGCAGATACTGGCCGAGGATGACGTCGCAGTCGTGAAAAAAACTCAGCACGGCGTCGCGGTGTTTGGGGGGGATCAGACCACGAATTCGCACCAGCGTTGGCGTCCAGTCGAGCAGCAGATAAAAGGCCACGACCGGAATCAGCGTCAGATTGCCCAACAGAACCAGCAGGCCTATGCCGCCAGTGCTGGCTGAGCGCAGCAGCAGCCCGGCCCAGTCTTCTCCGTGCGCGGACAGGTATTTGGACAGGGTCTGCTGCACGCTGGCGGTATCGAACTTCACATGAATGTCGAATCGCGCGAGCAGCGGGGTGCCCCAGTTGATGATGGTCTGGAGCAGCAGCGGGAATTTTTCGCGGATCAAGGGCACGATTTCCGTGACCACAGGCACCAGCAAGAGAAAAAGGCCGACGAAAAGACCGATGGCCACGATAATCGCCACCGCTGCGCCCAGCGCACGCGGAATGCGTCGCCGTTTGAGTCGCTCGACCAGCGGGTGCAGCACGTAAGCCAGCGTCAGCCCGACGAGAAAGGGCATCAGGATGCTGCCGAGCAGCCAGATCAGCCAGAGCGCGACAAGGCCGATGCCCAGCCAGATGAGGGCATTCTTGACGGGAGGGGTCAGGAGCATGGGGGCGGTCGGGGCGTCGGGGGGAAAGGCTTGCGCAACGGCGCCAGCTTCGGAGCGAAGCAGCAGGCGCGGGCGCGCTCTCGATAAAATCTTCGCCTTGGCATTTTATGCGGGGCGGGTGCTGCGCTCCCGTTCCTCTTCCTCTGCTGCCCATCATGCAAAAAACTCCCCTGACTTATCGCGACGCCGGTGTGGATATCGACGCTGGAGATGCGCTGGTCGATGCGATCAAGCCCCTGGCCCGGCGCACGCTGCGCGACGGCGTGCTGGCGGGTATCGGCGGTTTCGGGGCGTTGTTCGAGGTGCCCAAGCGCTATCGCGAGCCGGTGCTGGTGTCGGGCACGGATGGCGTGGGCACCAAGCTCAAACTCGCGTTCGAGTGGAACCGACACGACACGGTGGGTATCGATCTGGTGGCGATGAGCGTCAACGATGTGCTGGTTCAGGGGGCCGAGCCGTTGTTCTTTCTCGACTATTTTGCCTGCGGCAAGCTGGCGGTGCAGACCGCCACGCAAGTGATCGGCGGTGTGGCGCAGGGGTGCGAGCAGGCCGGTTGTGCGCTCATCGGCGGCGAGACCGCGGAAATGCCTGGAATGTATCCGGCGGGCGAATATGACCTGGCGGGTTTTGCCGTGGGCGCGGTGGAGAAGAGCGGCATTATCGACGGCCGCAGCATCGCGGCGGGCGACCGGGTCATTGGCCTGGCGTCGAGCGGCGCGCATTCCAACGGCTATTCGCTGGTGCGCAAGATCATCGCTCGCAGCGGGCCGGACGAGCTGCCGACGACACTGGACGGACAGGATTTCCGCAGCGCGGTGATGGCGCCGACGCGCATTTACTGCAAACCGGTGCTGAAGGCGCTGGCGCAGCACACCATCAAGGGCATGGCCCATATCACCGGCGGGGGTTTGAGCGAAAACATTCCGCGCGTGCTGCCCGAAAATGTGCAATGCGTGCTCGACCCTTCTACCTGGGGCCAGACCGAGCTGTTTGCCTGGCTGCAACGCGAAGGCGGCGTGGATGACGCCGAAATGCGCCGCACCTTCAATTGCGGCGTGGGCTTCGTCCTGGTGGTGGCCGCGGCCGAGGCCGAGGCCGTACTCGCCACTCTGCGCGCTGAAGGTGAGACCGGCTGGATCATCGGGGAGATTCAGCCGCGTCCTCATGCCGATGCGCATCAGGTGCGCTATACCGGCTGAGCCCGGTTTTACTGAAACGCGACTTCATCGAAACTGCGCAGCTTGCGGCTGTGCAGACGCCCCATGGTTTGCTGACGCAGCCGCGCGATGGCGCGCAGGCCGATTCGTAGATGCTGCTCGACTTGCTGGCGATAAAACTGGTCGGCCATACCCGGAAGCTTGAGCTCGCCATGCAGCGGCTTGTCGCTCACACACAGCAAGGTGCCGTAGGGCACGCGGAAGCGAAAACCGTTGGCGGCCACCGTGGCGCTTTCCATGTCGAGCGCAATCGCCCGGCTCTGGCTGAAGCGCCGATCGGGGCCGGGGTAGGGCAGTAGTTCCCAGTTGCGGTTGTCGGTGCTGGCCACCGTCCCGGTGCGCAGCACGCGCTTGAGTTCGTAGCCGTGCAACTGGGTGATGTCGGCCACGGCGCCTTCGAGCGCCTGCTGCACCTCGGCCAGCGGCGGAATGGGCACCCACAGCGGCAGTTCCTCGTCGAGCACGTGGTCTTCGCGCACATAGCCATGCGCCAGCACGTAGTCGCCCAGGCGCTGCGAGTTGCGCAGTCCGGCGCAGTGGCCGAGCATGATCCAGGCGTGCGGCCGCAGCACGGCGATGTGGTCGGTGATGTTTTTTGCATTGGCCGGGCCGACGCCGATATTGACCAGGGTGATGCCGCCGTGACCCGGCAGGATGAGGTGATACGCCGGCATCTGCGGCAGTCGGGTGGAGGCTTGTCCCTCGGTTCGCGCCGCGCCCTGGGCGGTGGCCCGGTGGGTGATGACGTTGCCGGGTTCGACGAAGGCGGTGTAGGGCGCGTCGTCGTCGGTCGCAGACGCGGCGGGCTGGTTCATCAGAGCATGCGCCATGCGCACGAACTCATCGACGTAGAACTGGTAGTTGGTGAACAGCACGAAGTTCTGGAAGTGTTCGGGCGCGGTACCGGTGTAGTGCTGCAGGCGGTGCAGCGAGTAGTCGATGCGCGGCGCGGTAAACAAGGCCAGCGACATGGGCTGGTCGTTTGGCGTGTCGTGGGTGCCGTTGGCAATGCCGTCGTCCATCGCGGCCAGATCGGGCAGATCGAAAATATCGCGCAGTTGCTGGCGCTGCTCGACGCTGAGATGGCCTTCGACATGCGCCTGACCGGCAAAGCTGAAATGCAGTGGAACTGGCTGTTCACCCACCCCTATTTCAAGCGCAACGCCGTGGTTGGTCAGCAGCAACTGGAACTGGGCGAGCAGATAGTCGGCGAACAGATCCGGCCGGGTGAGGGTGGTTTCGTAAACGCCGGGAGCGGCAACAAACCCGTAGGCCAGACGCGAGTCAGGGTGCGCGACGCTGTCGATGCGTACCCGCACCACCGGATAGCAAGCCCGCACGCGGCCGGGCGGCAGGGTTCCCGCGATGAACTCGGCCAGCTTGTCGCGCAGATGGGTGACGGCGGCGGTATAGAGGGCCTGCACCTGATCGAGCGCGGCTTGCGCATCGGTGAAGACGGCGCTGGCGGTCGGGGCGGGGCAATGCAGGGCGTGAGGGCGGTGCGACATGTTGCGGGCTGATGGCGAGAGATGGCGAGAGGTGGCGGAACGATGGCCAGTATTGTCTACCCGGAGTTTTTCACATCACCACACAACGCTGCACGGCAAGCACCCAAGAATGCAATATGCTTGCTCGGTTGCCCCTATCTTCCCTGTTTCGGTTTTATTTCCATGCGCATCCTGAGCTGGTTTTTGCGGTTGGTGGTCTTCCTGCTTTTGTTCGGTCTGGCGCTGAACAATCTGGAGACCGTGACCCTGCACCTGCTGTTCGGCACCGAGTGGCGCACGCCCATGATCGTGCTGCTGCTCGTGGTGTTCGCCATGGGCGCGGTGCTGGGCGCGCTGGCGCTGCTGCCTTCGTGGATGCGGCATCGCAAACAGGTCCGGCTGGCGCGCAACAGTGAGCCGCCGCCCAAACCGTCTGCTGCCACCGCCGTCGCCCCGGCCGATTTCCCGCAGCATCCGATCGACAGGCCGATCGATGGAGTTTGACCTTTGGTGGCTTCTGATCCTGCCCCTGATGTTCGCGCTGGGGTGGCTGGCGGCGCGCGTGGACCTGCGGCAGGTGGGCAAGGAGCGCGCCCTGCGGCGTGATGCCCCGCAGGCCTACTACCGCGGTCTCAACCACTTGCTCAACGAGCAGCAGGACAAGGCCATCGACGCCTTCATCGAAGCCATGACCGCCGATCCCGATACCGTCGATCTGCACTTTGCGCTGGGCAATCTGTTTCGCCGCCGCGGCGAGTATGAGCGTGCGGTGCGGGTACACCAGAACCTGCTCGCCCGCGCCGACCTGCCGCGCGAAGCGCGTGAACGCGCGCAACTTGCCCTGGCGCAGGATTTTTTCAAGGCCGGGCTGCTCGACCGCGCCGAATCCGCCTACGAAGATCTGCGCCGCAGCGTCTATGCCTCGCAGGCGCTGACGGCGCTGCTGCAGATCAGCGAGCGCACCCAAGACTGGAACAAGGCCATTGCGCGTGCCGGCGAACTGGAGCTGCGCGCCACCGGCGCCTATCAGCGGCAGATTGCGCAGTATTGGTGCGAGCTGGCCGTGCAACATCACGCGGCAGGGCGGGCGCAGGAAGCCCAGCAGTCGCTCGACGCCGCGCTGCAGGCCGCGCCTCAGGGCGTGCGGCCGCGCTTGCTGCGTGCTCAGTGGGCGCAGCAGCACGGTGAACTGGAATCGGCTTTGCGCATACTGGAATCCATCGATCTGGTGCAGCCTGAATTCATTGCGCTGGCGGCGGTGCAGATCGCCCAACTGCGTCAGCAGCTCGGGCAGGTGGCCGAAGGGCTGATGTGGCTGCGTCAGCGTTTGCAGCAGACCCCGGCCATCGACCTGCTCGACGCCGTGCTGCTGCTCGACCCCGATCCCGCCTCGCAGGCCCGGTGCGCGCAGGACTATCTGCTGTCGCATCGCAGCCTGCTGGCACTCAAGCGCGTGCTCGAACACCCCATGCCCGGCGCCACCGTGCCCGAAGCGGCAGCCGCCATGCAGGGCGCGGTGGACAATGCCTTGCGCAGTCGCCAGCGCTACCGCTGCGCGGCCTGCGGTTTCGAGGCGCGGCAATATTTCTGGCACTGTCCAGGCTGTCAGGGGTGGGAGACTTACCCGCCGCGCCGCCTGGAAGAACTCTCCCTTCTTGGATCATGAACGCAGAACAACTCGCCCAATCCCGT
Source organism: Thiomonas sp. UBA7699 (assembly GCF_002482605.1). Classification (NCBI taxonomy): domain Bacteria; kingdom Pseudomonadati; phylum Pseudomonadota; class Betaproteobacteria; order Burkholderiales; genus Thiomonas; species Thiomonas sp. UBA7699. Next base: position 47,598 of record NZ_DLGH01000001.1, read on the forward strand.
GTGCTCATCGTCGGTGACGTCATGCTCGACCGTTACTGGTTCGGTTCGACCGATCGCATTTCTCCCGAGGCGCCGGTGCCCGTGGTGCGTGTGCAGCGCGACGAAGACCGGGTGGGCGGCGCGGCCAACGTGGCGCTCAACGCCGCCGTGCTGGGCGCGCAGGCCACGCTGCTGTCGGTGGTGGGGGCGGACGAGCCGGGCCGCAAGCTGGTCACGCTGCTGGTCGATACCCCCATCCGCAACGCCATGCGGCAAGACCCCACGCTCAAGACCACGGTCAAGCTCAGGGTGGTGTCGCGCCAGCAGCAGCTTATCCGTCTGGATTTCGAGCACAAGCCCGATCACGAAGTGCTCGCCGCGATGATGGAGCGCTACGAGCAGGAACTGGCCTTCCACGACGTGGTGCTGCTGTCGGACTATGGCAAAGGCGGCCTTGAACACCTCGACCAGATGATGAATCTGGCGCGCACCCAGGGCAAGGCCATTCTGGTCGATCCCAAGGGCCGCGACTACAGCCGTTACGCCGGCGCCACCCTGCTGACGCCCAACCGCGCCGAGCTAGCGCAAGTGGTGGGCGACTGGAGCAGTGAGCAAGACCTCACCGCGCGTGCGCAGGGTCTGCGCAAAAAACTCAGCCTCAAGGCGCTGCTGCTGACGCGCTCGGAAGAAGGCATGAGTCTGTATACCGAGACCGGTGAACTGCATATTCCCACCGAGGCCAAAGAGGTGTATGACGTTTCAGGCGCGGGCGACACGGTAATTGCTACGGTGGCCGTGATGCTCGGCGCCGGGCTTTCCATGGAAGACGCGGTGCGCACGGCCAACCGGGCGGCGGGCATTGTGGTCGGCAAGTTGGGCACCGCCAGCGTGACGCCGAAGGAACTTTGGGGAACGACATGAGAGTCATCGTCACCGGTGCGGCCGGTTTCATCGGCAGCAATCTCGTCAAGGGGCTCAATGCCCGCGGCATTACCGAAGTGATCGCGGTGGACAACCTTACCCGCGGCGACAAGTTTCACAATCTGGTGGACTTGCAGATCTGCGACTACCTCGACAAGACGGTGTTCTTCGAGCAGTTCGCCAGCGGCCACTACGGCAAGGTCGAGGCCGTGTTTCACCAGGGCGCCTGTTCCGACACCATGGAACACGATGGCCGCTACATGCTCGACAACAACTACCGCAACAGCCGCATGCTGCTCGACGCTGGCCAGAAGCAGGGCGTGCGCCTGCTCTATGCGTCCAGCGCCGCCACCTACGGCGCCAGCAGCGTGTTTCGCGAGTCGCCCGAGTTCGAGCGCCCGCTCAACGTCTATGGCTACTCCAAGATGTTGTTCGATCAGGTCGTGCGGCGCGTGCTGCCGCATGCCACGACGCAGGTCGCGGGCTTTCGCTATTTCAACGTGTACGGCCCGCGCGAGCAACACAAGGGACGCATGGCGTCGGTGGCGTTTCATCACTTCAACCAATACCGCGAACACGGCCAGGTCAAGCTGTTTGGCGAATATCAGGGCTACGGCCCCGGGTTGCAGGAACGCGATTTCGTCTGGATCGACGATGTCGTGGCCGTCAATCTCTGGTTTTTCGATCATCCGGGCAAAAGCGGCATTTTCAACCTCGGCTCAGGTCGTGCGCAGCCGTTCAACGATGTGGCGCAAACCGTGGTCAACACCCTGCGGCAGGAGGCGGGGCAACCGGCCTTGAGTCTGGCGGAATTGGTGGATTGCGGCGAGATTGCCTATATTCCTTTTCCCGATGCGCTGGTCGGCAAATACCAATGCCACACCCAGGCCGACCTTAGCCATTTGCGCGCGGCGGGTTGCAGCCACCACTTCGCCACGGTGGAAGAAGGCACCGCGCAATACATGCGCGCGCTGCTTGCCGCGGCCTGATCAACTCCGCTGCGCTTGTCGTGCGGCGTCGCGCAGCATCACCAGTAAAAGCCCCATGCCCGCGAGCATCACCACCGCTGTGATGACCAGCGCGCCGCGGTAGCTCCCCGTTTGCGCGGCAATCGAACCGGCCATCGCCGGGGCGACAATTTGCGCCACGCCGTAGCTCAAAGTCAGCCGGGCCATGGCCTTGGCGGGGTTGTCGGGAAAGCTGCGGCCGATCAGCGTCAGGGTGAGACTGACGATGCCCACGAACGTGCCGCCATACAGCAGGGCGCTGAGCAGATTCAGCGGCAGATTGAGCGTCATCGCGGGCAGGATGATGGAGACGGTCTGCAGCCCGAACGCCAGCAGCAAGGCCTGGAGGTCGCCCATGCTGCGCGCCAGCCGATCCCATACAAAGCTCGACGGCGCCGCGGCAAGCCCCACGATCACCCAGACCCAGCCGCCCTTGTCCGCCAGCGCAGGCAGTTTGTCGAGAATGGCGACGATAAAGGTCGCGCTGATCACATAGCCGAAACCGGCGCAGAAATAGACGGCGATGAACAAAGCCATCCAGCGCCTCGGGGGCGGAACGACAGCGGTTTTTGCACCAGCGCCCCCCAAGGGCCCGGGCGCTGCGGGCGAGGGCAGCCATAGCCAGGCGGGTACGAAAAACACCAGACCGAGCAAGCCCAGCCCCACCCATTGCTGCGCCCAGTCGAGCCGATCCATCATGGCGCCAACGGCCAGGCCCGAAACCACGATGCCTAGCCCCAGCCCGGTGAAATGCAGACCCAGCTCGGGCCGGTGACCGTGGCGGATCAGCCAGTTCAACGCCAGGCCCGAGGCCAGCAGCAGCCCCGCCGTACTCGACAGCCCGGAGACAAACCGCAGCACGGCCCAGACCGCGGTGTTGTCGGTGAAGCCCAGTGCGGCGGTTGTCACCACGGCCAGCACCAGCCCGATGCGATACATCACGAACTTCTGCCGCAAATTGCCCACCGCTGCGGCAATGAGTGCGCCGGTGATGTAACCGGCGTAATTGAAGGTCGCCAGCCAGCCCGCTGCCAGATTGGTGAGACCGGCCTCGCGGTGCATCACCGGCAGCATGGGGGTGTAGGCAAAGCGCGCGAGCCCCACCGTGAGGATGAGGGCGCAGATGCCTGCAAACAGCACACGCAGGCGCGCGCCGTTGCTGGCGATCGGGAGGGGGGATTGGCGGGTTGGCATGAAGGGGCGCAGAGCTTGCGGCGCTCGTAGCGCTCGCAGCAGATGCTATTCCCAGCCCCCTGCAAGCGGCTTACATCAGCACATGTTCGCCGGCATTGTTCTGGCCGAGGATGATGTAGTTGACCTTGCGGATGTCGGCGAGTTGCGTGCCCCCGGCATAGGAAATGGAGCTTTGCAGGTCTTCCTCCATTTCGCGCAGGGTGTCGGCCAGGCGGCCCTTGAGCGGCTCCAGAATGCGTTTGCCCTCGACGTTGCGGTAGGCGCCCTTGTTGTATTCGGAGGCGCTGCCGTAATACTCCTTGAACAACTGGCCATCGACTTCCACAATCTTGCCCGGCGACTCTTCATGGCCGGCCAGCATAGAGCCGATCATCACCATGCTGGCGCCGAAGCGCACGCTCTTGGCGATGTCGCCATGTTCGCGGATGCCGCCGTCGGCGATGATGGGTTTGGTCGCCACTCGCGCGCACCACTTCAGCGCCGAGAGCTGCCATCCGCCGGTGCCGAAGCCGGTTTTCATGCGGGTGATGCACACCTTGCCCGGGCCGATGCCCACCTTGGTCGCATCGGCGCCCCAGGCTTCGAGATCGATCACCGCCTCGGGGGTGCCGATATTGCCGGCGATGACGAAGGCTTGCGGCAGCTTGTGTTTGATGTGCGCGATCATGCGCCGCACGCTGTCGGCATGACCGTGGGCGATGTCGATGGTGATGTAGTCGGCGCCCGTGCCCTCGGCGGCGAGTTGGTCGATGAGCGCCTTGTCGTCTTCCTTGACGCCCAGCGAGATCGAGATGAACAAATCGGCATCGCGCATCTGGCGGGCGAAGGCCGCGACATCCACATCGAAGCGGTGCATCACATAAAAGTAGCCATTGGCCGCCAGCCAGCGACAGACGTTGGCATCGACCACGGTTTTCATATTGGCCGGCACCACCGGCAGGCGAAAGCGCCGCCCGCCAAACTCGGTTGACGGGTCGCACTGGCTGCGGCTCTCCACCCGGCATTTGCGCGGCAACAGCAGAATGTTGTCGTAGTCGAAGATGTCCATCACAGTCTCCAGAAGCGGCGCACGTTGGCAGCGCGCACAAAAAACCGGGCGGCAAGAAATTTGCGGCCCGGTGACTTATTCTAGGCCGATGCACATCGCTTCGGCACCCCAGGAGCCGCTCGGGCTCCTAGAATTCCGCAATGTCCGCCCTCATCCAACAACTCAATCCCGAGCAGCACGCCGCTGTCACCCTGCCTGCTGAAAATGCCCTGATCCTCGCCGGCGCCGGGAGCGGCAAAACGCGGGTGCTCACCACGCGCATTGCCTGGCTGATTTCCACCGGGCAAGTCACGCCCGCAGGCATTCTGGCCGTGACCTTCACCAACAAGGCGGCGAAGGAAATGATGGCGCGGTTGTCGGCGCAACTGCCCATCCCGGTGCGGGGTATGTGGATCGGCACTTTTCACGGTCTGTGCAACCGCTTTCTGCGGGCGCACTGGCGCGAGGCCGGGTTGCCGCAGACTTTTCAGATTCTCGACATCCAGGATCAGCTCGCCAGCATCAAACGGCTGCTCAAGGCGCTGAATGTGGACGATGAACGCCACCCGCCCAAGCAGGTGCAATGGTTCATCAACGGCGCCAAAGATCAGGGTCTGCGTCCGGGCGATGTGGAAGCGCGCGATCAGCAAAGCCGACAACTGGCCGAGATCTACCTGGCTTACGAGGCCCAATGCACGCGCGACGGCGTGGCCGATTTTGCCGAGCTGTTGCTGCGTTCCTACGAGATTCTGCGCGACAACGCCGCCATCCGTTCGCATTACCGCCAGCGCTTCCGGCACATCCTGGTGGACGAGTTTCAGGACACCAACCGCCTGCAATACCAGTGGCTCAAACTGCTTGCCGGACCGGAGGACGCGCAGGGCGCTTGCGTGTTTGCCGTGGGCGACGACGATCAGAGCATCTATGCCTTTCGCGGGGCGCATGCTGGCAACATGGACGATTACCAACGCGAGTTTCGTGTGCGCCACCTCATCAAGCTGGAGCGTAATTACCGCTCGCACGGCCACATTCTCGACAGCGCCAACACCCTGATCGCCAACAACGCTCGCCGCCTGGGCAAGAACCTGCGCACCGAAGCAGGGGCGGGCGAGCCGGTACGTGTGTTCGAGGCGCCGAGCGACTATGCCGAAGCCCAGTGGCTGATCGAGGAAATCCGGCAATTGCTGCGAGATGGGCTCGTGCACAGCGAGATCGCCGTGCTGTATCGCGCCAACGCGCTGTCGCGGGTCATCGAAGGGGCGCTGTTCAATGCCGGCCTGCCTTACCGCGTGTATGGCGGTCTGCGGTTTTTCGAGCGAGCGGAGGTCAAGCATGCGCTGGCCTACCTGCGCCTGCTCGACAACCCGCAGGACGACACCGCCTTCCTGCGCGTGGTCAACTTCCCGGCGCGCGGCATCGGGGCGCGCACTCTGGAGCAGTTGCAAGACGCCGCCCGTCTGCGCGCCACGCCACTGAGCGAAGCCGTGGACGCCCTCGGAGGGCGTGGTGCAGCCAGCCTGCAGGCCTTTCTCGATCTAGTGGCGCAGATGCGCTTTCAGACCGCCGCGATGAGCCTGCCCGAACTAGTGCGCCATGTGCTCGAAGCCAGCGGCCTCAACGCCCACTACCGCGAGGAACGCGAGGGTCAGGAGCGGCTGGAAAACTTGGAGGAACTGGTCAACGCCGCTGCCGCCTTCGTCACCCAGGAAGGCTTTGGCCTACAGGCGACGGCGCAGCAGCGTCAGGCGCTTGGAGCCGCGCCCGACAGCTTCGCCGCCACAGACGGCATCGACCCCGCCACCGGCGAAACCCTCTCGCCGCTGACCGCCTTTCTCACCCACGCCGCGCTCGAAGCCGGCGACAACCAGGCGCAGAACGGACAGGACGCCATTCAGATGATGACCGTCCACGCGGCCAAGGGATTGGAGTTCGACGCCGTGTTCATTACCGGGCTGGAAGAAGGCTTGTTCCCGCACGAAAACGCGCTGAGCGAAACCGATGGCGTGGAAGAAGAGCGTCGGCTGATGTATGTGGCCATCACCCGCGCGCGCAAGCGCCTCTACCTCAGCCTGGCCCAGACCCGCATGCTCCACGGCCAGACGCGCTACAACCTGCGCAGCCGGTTCTTTGACGAACTTCCGGCCGAATCGCTCAAGTGGCTCAGCGCCAAACAGCCGGGGTTCGGCGGCGGTTTCGGTACCGATCAGCACAGCAGTTGGAGTTACACCCCAAAAGTGTCGGTGCCGTCGTTCACGCCCGCGACTTCCAACGCCGGATCACCCTCAAGCACTGGGTTTTCTCCGGCAGGCGTGAGGGGAGCAAGTTCGTCAGGAGCACGCCCGCACGGCCTGCGCATCGGTCAGGCCGTGTTTCACAACAAATTCGGTGAGGGCGTCGTGCTCAGCTTGGAAGGCAACGGCGAAGACGCCAGAGCCCAAGTCAAGTTCAACCGTCACGGCGCCAAGTGGCTCGCGCTGAACATCGCCAAACTCACGCCAGTGAATTAGGGACAGTCTGCACAACTGCTTGCATGAGGCGGCTGAACCAGCCGCCTCATGCAAGGTTTTAGACCGCTAAGCGCTGACATGCCCTGTTTTCGGCTTGAAAAATAAAAAAGGCCTCACAGCAAAAGCTGTAAGGCCTTGATTTTTCTCTGTATTCTGTGGCTCCTCGACCTGGGCTCGAACCAGGGACCTACGGATTAACAGTCCGGCGCTCTACCGACTGAGCTATCGAGGAACAGCAAAGCACAAAACTATACCGCGCAATCAATCTGACGTCAATAGATTTCGCAGTGATGCGCGAAGACGCTCAGTCGAACACTGGCGTTTCCACCCCGAGAACCTTGTGCAGTTTCGGGCTGGTGGTGGTGTATTGCAGGTGGATTTTTTTCTCCGGGAAGATGAAGGGCGCTGCGCCGAATGCGGCGAGGGCGGCTTCGTGGAAACCGGAGAGGATGAGTTTCTTTTTGCCGGGATAGGTGTTGATATCTCCCACCGCAAAAATACCGGGGATGCTGGTCTGGAATTTTTCGGTGTCGACGACGAGTTGCTTGCGCTCGATTTCCAGCCCCCATTCCGCGATCGGGCCCAGTTTGGGAGACAGGCCGAAAAAGACGAGCAACATATCGAGCGGCAGGCGGCGAGTGATGCCGTCGTTGCCTGTGACCTTGATCATGTGCAGCTGACCCTCGGCATTTTCTTCGTAGCCGCTGACTTGGCCGACGAGGAATTGCATCTCGTGCTGTTCGCAAAGGGTGTGCATTTGCGCGACGGATGCGGGGGCGGCGCGAAAGCCGTCGCGGCGATGAATGAGTGTGACGCTTTCCGGCTTGTTTTCGCTGGACTGAACGAAGTGCAACGCCCAGTCGAGTGCCGAGTCGCCGCCGCCCACGATGACCAGGTTTTTGTTGGCGAACTGCGCCGGATTGCGAACCCGGTAGAACAACTGGCTGCCTTCGAATTTATCGAGTCCGTCCACCTTGAGGGTGCGGGGCTGGAAAGAGCCCACCCCGGCAGCGATGAACACGGTCTTGGCGAGCAGCCGGGTGGATTTGGTGGTTTCCACGAGGAAGCGGCCATCGGCCTGGCGTTCCAGTACAGTGACTTCCTGCCCGAGGTGGAGGGTGGCGCCGAAGGGTTCGATCTGCTTGAGCAGGTTGTCGGTCAGCTCCTGCCCGGTGCACACCGGCACGGCGGGAATGTCGTAAATCGGTTTGTCGGGGTAGAGCTCGACACATTGCCCGCCCGGGTGAGCCAGGGTGTCGATGACGTGGGCCTTGATCTCCAGCAGGCCGAGCTCGAACACCTGGAACAGGCCGACCGGGCCTGCGCCGATGATGACGGCGTCCGTTTCAATGATGTCGGCCGCGACTGAAACGGGAGAGGCGTTGGATAGGTCCATGCGAGAGGGTCTTGAGAAATAGATCAAGGCGGCAACACGGCCGCCGATAGAGTTAGAACGTGCGCGGTGAGCAGATCAGCGCTGCAGGAATTGCAGCTTGTCGGGCTTGTCTTTCCACTCGTCCGCGTCATCGGGTGCGGCTTTGCGTTTGGTGATGCTGGGCCACTGGCGAGACAACTCGGCGTTGAGCTTGATGAAGGCTTGCTGATCGCCCGGCACGTCTTCTTCGGCGTAGATCGCGTTGGCCGGGCACTCGGGCACGCACACGGCGCAGTCAATGCATTCGTCGGGATCGATGGCGAGGAAGTTGGGACCTTCACGGAAGCAGTCCACCGGGCAGACGTCAACGCAGTCGGTGTATTTGCAGCGGATGCAGTTTTCAGTAACGACGAAAGTCATTTGCGGAACCGGATGTATCAAAGGGTCAAAATTTTAACTGGCGCGGCCAGGTCGGCTCTGCATCAGATCAAAACCCGGCTATCGCAGGGGTGAGGCCACGAAAAAACCACCGCGCCCGGCAGGCAGGCAACGGTGGTCGAGTGGTGGCAACGCGCTCAGGTTTTGCGCGAAGTCGCTGCGACCAGCGGCGCGGCCGGCGCACTGCGCGTGCGTTGGCCCATGCGCTGCCACAACTCGAAGCCGATCATGCCCGCGACCATGCTGCTGAAAAACAGCCATTCCTGCCAGGTCGAGGCGGCCAACGATGCGAGCGAGGGCCCCGGGCACAGGCCGGTCATGCCCCAGCCGATGCCGAAAATGGCACTGCCCAGAATGAGCTTTCCGGTGATGCCCTTGGTCGATGGAAAGGCGATTTTTTCGCCGACGAGCGATCGGGCGCGTCGTTGCGCCAGTTGCATGGGCACCAGTGCGACGACCACCGCAGTGACCATGACGAGAATCAGGCTCGGGTCCCAAGGCCCGGCGATGTCGAGAAAGGCAATGACCTTGGCGGGATCGGTCATGCCCGACACGAGAAGGCCGATACCGAACACGATGCCGCTGAGAAAGGCGAGGGTTTTCATGGCTCAGGCCCCTCCGAGGATGTGGCGCATGACGAACGTGGTCGCCATGCCCATGCCGATGAAGGTGCCCACTGCCGCCATCGAGCGCGGCGAAAACCGGGACAGCCCGCAGACGCCATGGCCGCTGGCGCAACCCGAGCCCAGCCGGGTGCCGAAGCCCACAATCAATCCGCCGATCGCAATCACCGGCCACGTCTCGCCGTAATGTGCGCCGGGCACCGGGCGGAACATCACCCAGATGAACGAAGCGGCGATCAGTCCGCCGAGAAACCACAGCCGCCATGGCGTGGGGCGTTTGGCCTGCAGGGCTTCGTTGATGGCGCCGCCGAAAATGCCGCTGATCCCGGCGATCTTGCCGCCGCCCAGCGCCATGGCGCCCGCTGCCGCGCCAATCAGCGCCCCGCCGAGAATGGCCGTGCCGGGCGTGAAATGCGCCCAATCGATGTTGAACATTTGTCTCTCCTTCGTGACATGGGCATGTTTGTCTCTGGTTTTATTGACGCCAGCCAGTATTCTGGTCAGGCCGTTTGCCGTACCGCGCCGACATGCGAGCGTCGCGGTACCAACTCATTTGCCAGGCGGTTCGTTGCCGCCGTGGCAGTAAATCTGATAGAGGGTCATCAGCACCGCGCTGGCTGCCGGGCTGGCCAGGCTGTAATACACCCGCTTGCCCTCCCGACGGGTTTTCACCAGGCCTTGCGCACGCAGCACGGTGAGCTGCTGCGAGAGCGTGGGCTGGCTGACGTCGCAGGCCACCTCCAGGTCGCTGACGCAGATCTCCCCGCGGTTGATCTGACACAAAATGAGCAAACGGTCAGGATTGCCCAGGGTTTTCAACAAGGCGCCCGCCTGTTCCGAGTTGCGCCGCATGAGCTCGACGCTGGGAATCTCAAAATCTTGCGTGCTTGACATTGACATGGCTCACTTAATCAGGTAACTACTAATGGAAAAACAATATATTCTTTTCTATAGTGTTTCTGCAACGCATTTCGCCTAGGAGATACCCGTATGAGTACGCAGACCCCCACCGTTCAGAGCTGGTTTCACGCGCCCACCTTTACGGCGACCCATTGCATCATCGACCCCGAAACTCGCCACTGCGCAATTCTCGACAGCGTGCTCGACTTCGACTACGCCTCGGGTCGTACCAAAACCGACTTCGCCGACCAGATCGCCGCCTACGTGCGCGAGCAGGGGCTCACGGTGGACTGGCTGCTGGAAAGTCATGCCCATGCCGACCATCTCTCCGCCGCGCCCTATCTCAAAAAGCTGTTCGGCGGCCAGATCGCGATTGGCGAACACATTCAGGACGTGCAAAAGGTGTTCAGTCAGGTGTTCAACGACAGCACCATGCCTACGGACGGTTCGCCCTTCGATCATCTGTTCAAGGACGGTGAGACCTTTGCCATTGGCAAGCTGCAAGCCCGGGTGATGCATACCCCCGGCCACACGCCCGCCTGCGTCACCTATCTGGTGGGCGACAGCGCCTTTGTCGGCGATACTCTGTTCATGCCCGACTACGGCACGGCGCGCTGCGACTTCCCGGGCGGCGACGCGCATGTGCTTTACCAATCGGTGCACAAGCTCTACAGCCTGCCGCCGCAGACCAAGCTCTACCTTTGCCACGATTACATGCCCGGCGGCCGCGACCCCATCTGGCAGACCACGGTGCAGGCCGAACGTGAGGGCAATGTCCAGCTCAATGCCCAGACCACCGAGGAGGAGTTCGTCGCTTTCCGCAAAAAGCGCGACGCCACGCTGAACATGCCCGCGCTCATCCTGCCCTCGGTGCAGGTCAATGTGCGCGCCGGTGAAATGCCCAAACCCGAAGCCAATGGGGTCAGCTATCTCAAGCTGCCGGTGAACGCGCTGTAAACCATGTCGGAGCGGGTCCGGGCTGGTTAGACTGCTGGGCTTTTGCCTGTCTTCTGATCCGCCATGACCGCTGCCGATACCGCTTCCCAGAATCCGTATGCCAACCCGCAGGCCGCCGCTCGGCGGGTGCTGCAGGCGCTCAGCGCCGAACTGCAGCTTCCGGCGCAGCAGATTCAGTCGGCCATCGAACTGATGGATGGCGGGGCCACGGTGCCCTTTATTGCCCGCTATCGCAAAGAGGTGACGGGCGGTATGAGCGACGACCATCTGCGCACGCTGGAAGAGCGCCTGCTCTATCTGCGCGAACTCGAAGACCGCCGCGCCGTGGTGCTGCAGTCCATCGCCGAGCAGGGCAAGCTCACGCCCGAACTGCAGGCCGCCATCAGCGCGACTGGGCAAAAGCAGGAACTCGAAGACCTTTACCTACCCTACAAGCCGCGCCGCGTCACTCGGGCGCAAAAAGCCCGCGAGGCCGGGCTGGAGCCGCTGGCCGATCTGCTTTGGCTGCAGCCGCAGACTGATCCGCTGCAGGCGGCGGCGGGTTTCGTCCGCCCGCAGGACAGCACCGAGGCGGCAGATACCTCCACCCCGCAGGCCTGCCTCGACGGCGCCCGCGACATTCTGAGTGAACGCTGGGCCGAAGCCCCGGCGGTGGTCGCCCCGATGCGTGAATGGCTGTGGCAGACCGGCCACCTGATCAGCCAGCTGCGCGCCGGAAAAGAGCAAGAAGGCGCCAAATTCCGCGACTATTTCGACTACGCCGAGCCGCTGGACAAAGTGCCTTCGCACCGCGCCCTGGCCGTGTTGCGCGGGCGGGCGCAAGAGGTGCTCGATGCCCGCATCGACCTGCCGCCAATGCCTGAAGGCACGGTCGCACCGACGCTGGCTGCCCTGGCCGAGGGGCGTCTTGCCGTGCTGCTGGGCTGGAGCCATCAGGGCCGCGCGGCAGACGACTGGTTGCGCCGCGCGATGCAGTGGACCTGGAAGGTCAAACTCTCCCTCACGCTGGAGCGCGAGTTGCTGTCGCGCCTGCGCGAACAATCCGAGGCGGTGGCCATCGATGTATTCGGCGCCAATTTGCGCGACCTGCTGCTGGCCGCCCCTGCCGGGCCGAAGGTGGTCATGGGACTCGACCCCGGCATTCGTACCGGGGTGAAAGTCGCCGTGGTCGACGCTACCGGCAAACTGCTCGATACCGCCACGGTTTACCCCTTCGAGCCGCGGCGCGACGTGCAAGGCGCACTCGCCACCCTGGCGGCGCTGGTGCAACGCCACGGCGTGCAACTCATCTCCATTGGCAACGGCACGGCCAGCCGCGAAACCGATCTGCTCGCCGCCGAACTGCTGCGCAACGCCAACCAGCCGGGCTTGACCAAGCTCACGGTGAGCGAGGCCGGCGCCTCGGTGTATTCGGCCAGCAGTCTGGCCAGCCGCGAGTTTCCCGATCTGGACGTGAGCCTGCGTGGCGCGGTGTCCATCGCCCGCCGGGTGCAAGACCCATTGGCCGAACTGGTGAAGATCGACCCCAAGAGCATCGGCGTCGGCCAGTACCAACATGACGTGAACCAGACCGCGCTGTCGCGCAAGCTCGGCGCAATCGTCGAAGACTGCGTGAACGCCGTCGGCGTCGACCTGAACACCGCCTCGGCGCCGTTGCTGGCCCGTGTGGCGGGCCTGAGTGCGCGCATTGCCGAGCAGATCGTGCTGCACCGCGACCAGACCGGCGCCTTCGCCAACCGCGAGGCACTCAGGGCGGTGCGCGGCCTGGGCGACAAAACCTTCGAGCAGGCCGCAGGTTTTCTGCGCATCAACGGCGGTGACAATCCGCTGGACCGCACCGGAGTGCATCCTGAGAGCTATCCGCTGGTGGAAAAGGTGCTGGCTGCGGCAGGCCAGCCGATCAGCCTGTTGATGGGCAATCGGGATGCGCTGCAGCGCCTGCGCCCCGAGCAGTTCGTGGACGACCGCTTCGGCGCGTTCACCGTGCGCGATGTGTTGGCCGAGCTGGAAAAACCCGGCCGCGATCCGCGCCCCGAATTCCGCACGGCCAAGCTGCTCGATGGCGTGCACGACATTAAGCAGCTCGAAGCGGGCATGCAGCTCGAAGGCACGGTTACCAATGTCACCGCGTTTGGCGCGTTCGTCGATCTGGGCGTGCATCAGGACGGGCTGGTGCATGTCTCGCAAATGGCGCAGCGCTTCGTGAACGACGCCCGCGAGGTGGTCAAGACGGGCGACATCGTCAAGGTGCGTGTGGTTGAGGTGGATGTGGCGCGCAAGCGCATCGCGCTGTCGATGCGGCCGGCCGACCCGGCGCGCGATGCGGCGCGCCCGCAGGGCGGGCAGGGCCAGTCCCGTCCGCGTGAACGCCAGGAGGGCGGCCGCACGGGCAGCCATCGCGCGGGCGCCGCACCGTCTCCGCAGAACACCGCCATGGCGGCCGCCTTCGCCAAACTCAAGCGCTGAGGATGCGCCTGTTTGCCGTGTCAGATCAACTGCCCTGACACCGTCGCGCTTGAAAATATCTTCCTGACGCCGTATCTACAGGGCAGTTCAAGACGGAGGATTCCATGCGGATCGAAAAACTCACCACCCAGTTTCAGGAGGCATTGGCCGAGGCGCAATCGCTTGCGGTCAATCACGGCAACGCCTATATCGAGCCGGTGCATCTGCTGCATGCCTTGCTCGGCCAGGACGGCCCCAAAGCGCTGCTCGCACGCGCCGGGGTGAATGTGCCGGGGTTGACGGCAGCCACCGCGCAGGCCATCGACCGTTTGCCGGAAGTCGAAGGCACGGACGGCAATGTGCAGGTCAGCCGCGAGCTCAATGGCCTGCTCAACCTCACCGAGAAAGAAGCCACCAAGCGCAACGATCAGTTCGTCGCCAGCGAATTGTTTTTGCTTGCTGTGGCCGACGACAAGGGTGAGGCCGGGCGCATCGCGCGTGAAAACGGCCTCTCCCGTAAGTCGCTGGAGTCGGCCATCGAGGCGGTGCGCGGCGGGCAGAACGTCAACAGCGCCGAGGCCGAAGGTGCGCGCGAATCGCTGAAAAAATACACCATCGACCTCACCGAGCGCGCGCGCCAGGGCAAGCTCGATCCGGTGATCGGCCGAGACGACGAAATTCGCCGTGCCATCCAAGTGCTGCAGCGCCGCACTAAAAACAACCCGGTGCTGATCGGCGAGCCGGGCGTGGGCAAGACGGCCATTGTCGAAGGGCTGGCGCAGCGCATCGTCAACGACGAGGTGCCCGATAGCCTACGCGGCAAACGCCTGTTGGTGCTCGATATCGCTCTGCTGCTGGCCGGGGCCAAGTTTCGCGGCGAGTTCGAGGAGCGGCTGAAAAACGTGCTCAAGGAGTTGTCGCAAGACGCTGGGCAGACCATTGTGTTCATCGACGAGATTCACACCATGGTCGGCGCGGGCAAGGGCGAAGGCGCGATGGATGCGGGCAATATGCTCAAGCCGGCGCTGGCACGCGGCGAACTGCACTGCATCGGCGCGACCACGCTCGACGAATACCGCAAGTACATCGAGAAGGACGCCGCGCTGGAGCGCCGCTTCCAGAAGGTGATGGTCGATGAGCCCAGCGTGGAAGACACCATCGCCATCCTGCGCGGCCTGCAGGAGAAGTACGAGGTGCACCATGGGGTGGAAATCACCGACCCGGCCATCGTCGCCGCGGCGGAGCTGAGCCACCGCTACATCACCGACCGCTTTCTGCCGGACAAGGCCATCGACCTGATCGACGAGGCCGCGGCCAAGATCAAGATCGAGATCGACTCCAAGCCGGAGGCGATGGATAAGCTCGATCGCCGGCGCATTCAGCTCAAGATCGAGCGCGAAGCGGTGAAGCGCGAGAAGGATGAAGCCTCGCAAAAGCGTCTGGCGCTGATCGAGGAAGAACTCGCCAAGCTCGACCGCGAGTACGCCGATCTGGACGAAATCTGGAAGGCCGAAAAGGCCGCGGTGCAGGGTTCGGCCGCGATCAAGGAAGAGATCGACAAAATCCGTTTCGAGATCGAGGAACTCAAGCGCAAGGGCGATTTCAACAAAGTGGCCGAGCTGCAATACGGCCGTCTGCCTGAACTGGAGCGCAAGCTGCATGAGGCGCAGGCCAAGGAAACCGCGGATGGCGACCAGCCGCAGGCGCGGCGCCTGCTGCGCACCCAGGTGGGCGCGGAGGAAATCGCCGAGGTCGTGTCACGCGCGACCGGCATTCCGGTGTCCAAGCTGGTGCAGGGCGAGCGCGACAAGCTGGTCCACATGGAAGAGCGCCTGCACCGCCGCGTGGTGGGGCAGGACGAGGCGATTCGCGCGGTGTCCGACGCCATTCGCCGCTCGCGCGCCGGTCTGTCCGATCCGCGCAGGCCCTATGGTTCTTTCCTCTTCCTCGGCCCGACGGGCGTGGGCAAGACCGAACTGACCAAGGGACTGGCCGAGTTCCTGTTCGACACCGACGAGCACATCGTGCGCCTCGACATGAGCGAGTTCATGGAGAAGCATTCGGTTGCCCGTCTCATCGGTGCGCCGCCGGGTTATGTGGGCTATGACGAAGGCGGTTACCTCACCGAAGCCGTGCGCCGCAAGCCCTACAGCGTGGTGCTGTTCGACGAGGTAGAGAAAGCGCATCCGGACGTGTTCAACGTGCTGCTGCAGGTGCTCGACGACGGGCGGCTCACCGACGGCCAGGGCCGCACCGTGGACTTCAAGAACACCGTGATCGTGATGACCAGCAATCTGGGCTCGCATCAGATCATGGCGATGAGCGGCCAACCGCAGCAGGCCATTCGCGATGCGGTGTGGGAGGAGGTGAAGGCGCATTTCCGTCCGGAGTTTCTCAACCGCATCGACGAGGTGGTGGTGTTCCACGCTCTGGGGGAGAAAGAGATCGCGGATATCGCGCGCATCCAGTTGCGCGGTCTGGAAGGGCGACTGGCGCAGCTCGATATGCGGCTGGATGTCAGCAGCGAAGCACTGGCCGAGATTGCCCGAGAAGGCTTCGATCCGGTGTTCGGCGCACGGCCGCTCAAGCGCGCCATTCAGCAGCGCATCGAGAACCCGCTGGCCAAGCTGATTCTCGAAGGCCGCTTCGGCCCGAAGGACGTGATTCCGGTCAAGCTCAAAAACGGCCAGATCGTGTTCGAACGGGGCTGAACACCTGCCAGGGTGACCGGCTGAAGGGCGGAGCGTTCAGCTTTTCAGCCACTTGAGGAAGTCGGCATAGGCCTTCGGGCTGCCGACTTCCCATCCAGTGATGCCCAGGGCTTTGTTGGCCCGCTCCGAAGCGGCGCCGAGTAAATCGGCGCGCACTTTGGCCACCGAGTCCTCCGGCACGCTTGGGGCGGCCAGCACGGCCCACATGGGCATGGGCTGATGCTGCAACAACACGCCGCCTTCGGCCAGCCACTGCTTGGATACGACGGGGGTCACCACCCCGATGGCCGCGACATGCATGTCGCGCATCAGACCTGTGACCGCATTCTGCGTTTTGACGTGAACGACTTTGGGCAGCTGCTTGGCATGCTCCAGCCATAGCTTTTGCGCAATCATGTCCACCAGGCTACCCTTTTGCGGCGCAAGCAACACCGCCGACGGCGAATTCCACACCGCGTCGGGTGAGATGCAGGTCTCCGGCACAGCGGTGCTGAGCCCGAGCACGCTCAGACTGCTGCCGCCAACGAGAATTTTCCCGGCCTGATTGGGACATTGCCGGGCGATTAGATCGGTGCCGAAGTGCATCGTGTCTTTGCCCACGGCAACCAGCTGCCAGCCCTTGGCCAGCAGGGCGGCGGTCAGGTTGGGCGGTTTGACAAAGGCAAAGCTGTAGCGGCTCGCGTCGGAACTCGCCTCCGCGGTCTTGAGGTCGAAGTTCGGCAACCACAATACCTTGCGGTTGACCGCGTTGCTGACGACATCGCTGAGTGTCTGCCCGATGACATTCAGGGCTTGTTGGTTCTCAGCGGCCAGTCCAAACTGAAAGCCCATGAGCAAGGGCGCTGCGGATGCGACCGCAGGCGTCGGCGCGGCCTCGGCCTGGCGGGTCGCCAGGCCGCCGCAGAACAAGCTGACCAGCAGCACGCCCACGACGGCAAATGAGAGGATGGGGCGCGTTTGCCCTGGATCTGTGTGCAGATGGGAAGAGAACATGATGTGGTAGGGCCCCGTGGACAGTCAGGCGACTTGTGAGCGGTGGATTGCACCGGGAAGTGGCGCAACGGGTCGGCTTCGATGTCAGTGCGCTGCTGTAATACATTGAATTAGACGCCTCACTTTACAGTTGGGCTGAGTTTGTCCGATCAGGAGTTTCCCTGGGGCTGACAGAATGTGAAGTCTGTGCGTGCATGTGTTTGCGCCGAACTCGCACGTTGTCGGCAGACTCCACCACAGCACAGAAACAAAGATCGGGAGCCTGGGGGAATGGTTGCTTTCAAATGGATGTTGATGAGCGCGCTGGTTCTGGCGTTCTCAGGTTGTGCCCAGCAGCCGCATGAACAGAAATGGGCGATGGACTACATCGGTCCGAAAATCATGCAGCCGCTGCAATTCACCGATATGGCTTCGAGCAGCGGCAAGCTGGAGTCGTCCAAGGACTTTCTCGGCAAGGTGGTGGTGCTGTATTTCGGCTACACCCACTGCCCGGACGTCTGCCCGACCACCATGGCGCACCTCGCCCGGGCCGAGCAACTGCTGGGACCGCAGGGCAAGGACGTGCAGGTGATCTTCGTCACGGTCGATCCCAAGCGCGATACGCCCAAAGTGCTCGATGCCTATGTGCACGCCTTCATGTCCAGCGCCATCGGTCTGAGCGGCACCGTGGCGCAGACCAAAACGCTGGCGGGTCGCTATCACGTCAGCTATTCCTACGGCAAGCCCGATGCGCATGGCAACTATGTGGTCAACCACAGTGCGGCGATCTATGTGTTCGGCCCCCACGGCAATGGCCGCTTGATCGGCACCGAACTCACGCCGTCCGAAGGCATCGCCCACGACGTGCACCAGCTTCTTGCCGACGCCCACAAAAGCTGGTGGCAAAAGCTGGTTTGACGGCGCTGATCTGACGGCGATCAGGCGCTGCCGCGTGCGAAGCCCTTGACCTGCAAGGGACGATGCGTGTCATTGACCACCATCACACCTTGTCCCGGCGGCAGGGCGGTCAGGGGCAATGCGTGATGATCGAGCGGGGCGATATGCAGCACATTGATCGCCATCAGCGGCGCTTGAGGCGCGCTGGCCGCGTGAACCGTGAGTGCCGCGGTGGCCAGGGTGGTCAGCCCACCGGCCAGCAGGGCTTTGAGAAGGGCGCGCTTGGACATGGCACACTCCAGATGCAGTCAGAGCGCTTTGGAGTGGCTGGGTGACGTTTGGTTGCGCCTTGCCTGGTAAAGAGTTGTGACGCGAGTTGTGACGCTCATCCGAGCCCGGACACGGCACAATGCGAGCCTGTTTGAAAACGAACGTTTTTTGCGAAATTCACCATGACGTTGCCCCCCATCTTGTCTCAATCTCGATTCCTGTCGCGCCGCCTCGTTTTGCTGGGAGCGCTGGCCTTGCCGCTGGCGGGCTGCGGGCACCACAACAACCAGACCTGGCAGCTCAGCAACATCACCGGCGTGATGCCCAATCTCGAATTCAATCTCACCAACGATCTGGGGCAGAAGGTCACGGCGGAGAACTACAAGGGCAAGGTTGTTTTGCTCTACTTCGGCTACACCCATTGCCCCGATGTTTGTCCGACCACCATGCAGCTCATGTCGAATGTGGTGCAGCAGCTTGGCCCGCAGGGCAAGGATGTCCGTATCCTGTTCGTCAGCGTGGACCCCAAGCGCGACTCCAACACCATACTCAAGGCGTACACCGCGGCATTCAGCCCCAACGCCGTCGGCCTGACCGGCACCATCAAACAGATCGATGATTTGACTCGGCGCTATCGCGTGGCCTTCAGCTATGGCAAGCCCGATGCGCAGGGGAACTATGTGGTGGATCACAGCGCGGGGGTTTACATTTTTGGTCGCAGTGGACGCATTCATCTGCTGGGTTCTGACACCAATCCTCCCGCCGCGTTTGTGCACGACCTCAAGCAACTGATCGCCGACGAGGGCTGACGCAACCCTGCGTTGATGCCAGGAACGAAAAAGGCCCGGAATTCCGGGCCTTTTTCATGGGCGACAACCGCGCTATTTCGCTGCCCCACTCGCCGATGGCTCGGCCTGCAGCGAGCGCATCACCGCAGCGGCGGGGTCTTCCTCTACAGCGGCTGGTGCACTGCCACCTTCGGCCGGGGCGGCCTCTGATGCACCAAAGCTCGGCGGGGCGATGGACTCATAGCTGTTGTCATCAGACGGCCCAATGATCTGCACCTTGTTGATATCGACTTCAGCATGATGGTCCAGGCCGCTGGTGACCAGACCCGGGAAGGCAATGACCAGGCCAACCATGATGATCTGGATCAGCACGAAGGGCACCGCACCCCAGTAGATCTGTCCGGTGGTCACGCGGGCGATGCGCTTGCCGGTCTCCTTGTCGGTGTAGTCGTCCTTGGCCGCGACGCTGCGCAGGTAGAACAGCGCAAACCCGAAGGGCGGGTGCATGAACGAGGTCTGCATATTCACCGCCAGCAGCACGCCGAACCAAATCAGGTCGATGCCCAGCTTCTCCGCGACAGGGCCAAGCAGCGGAATGATGATGAACGACAGCTCGAAAAAGTCGAGGAAGAAGGCCAATACGAACACCAGAATGTTCACGACGATGAGGAAGCCCAGCACACCGCCTGGCAGGCTGGTGAGCAGATGCTCCACCCAGACGCGGCCATCGAGTCCCTGGAACACCAGGTTGAACACCGTGGAGCCGATGAGAATGAACAACACGAAGGTGGAGAGCTTGGTCGTGGTGTTGAGCGCCTGCTTGAGCAGATTCATATTGAGCCGCTTGCGGCTGAACGCCATGATCAGCGCGCCCACGGCGCCCATCGCGCCGCCTTCGGTGGGCGTGGCCACGCCCAGGAAAATGGTGCCCAGCACGAGGAAGATCAGCGTGAGCGGCGGCACCAGAGCGAATGTCACGCGTTCGGCCATCTGCGACAACAGATTGAGTCGGAAGGCTCGGTTGAGCAGAGACAGCACCAGCGAAAGAATCACGCCGAAGGTCATGGCCACGACGATGGTTTCATCCGTCGCAGCAATCACTTCGTGCCCCGCGCGCCAGCTCAGCAGCGCGCTGTAGTTGCGGGCCAGCACGATGCTGGAAATCAACACCACACCGAACAGAATGCCCAGCGAACGCAGGCCGCTGTCACCGTTGGGCTCGCGAATGGTGCGGGCCTCGGGGGGCAGCGCCGGGGCCCATTGCGGCTTAATCAAGGTCACGCCCACGACGTAAGCGAGGTATAAACCCGTGAGCGCGAATCCGGGGATGAACGCGCCCTTGTACATATCGCCCACGCTGCGGCCGAGCTGATCGGCCATGACGATGAGCACCAGCGACGGCGGGATGATCTGCGCCAGCGTGCCTGAAGCGGCGATCACCCCCGAGGCCAGACGGCGGTCATAGCCGTAGCGCAGCATGATGGGCAGCGAGATCAGGCCCATCGAGATCACCGAAGCCGCCACCACGCCCGTGGTTGCCGCCAGCAGCGCACCGACAAAAATCACCGCGATCGCCAGACCGCCGCGAATCGGGCCGAACAACTGGCCGATGGTTTCCAGCAGGTCTTCGGCCATGCCGCTGCGCTCGAGCAGCAGGCCCATGAAGGTGAAGAAGGGAATGGCCAGCAGGGTGTCGTTCTGCATGATGCCGATGATGCGCAGCGGAATGGCTTCGAGCAGCGCCTGCGGCATCAGCCCGAGTTCCACGCCGATGAAACCGAACAGCAGGCCGCAGGCTGCCAGGCTGAACGCCACCGGAAAGCCGACCAGCAAAAACAGCACCAGCGCCGCGAACATGATGGGCGCGATATTCGCAATGAGAAAGGCGGTCATTTATTGGGCCTCGTTTTTTTTCTGCGCCAACATGAATTCGGCCAGTTCTTCTTCTGCCGTTTTTTCGTTTTTCTTCACCAGCGGGTCGTCGATCAGCCCGCGCAAAAATGCCACGCGCTTGATCAGCTCGGACACGCCCTGCAGCCCGAGCAGCGAGAAGCCAATGGGCACGAGGATGTAAACCGGCCAGCGGATCAGCCCGCCGGCATTGCTCGACATCTCGCCCGAGGCGATGGCGTTGATCACCGTGGGCAGCGAAAGCCGCACGGTTTCAACCACGAAGGGAAACAGAAAGAACACGATGCCGATGATGTCGATCCAGTTGCGCCCACGCGGCGAGAGCTTGCTGGAGAGCACGTCGATGCGCACATGCTCGTTGTGCAAAAACGTATATCCGGCCGCCAGGAGAAACACCGCGGCGAACAGATACCACTGAATTTCCAGAAAGGCATTCGAGCTGTAGTCGAAGACTTTGCGTACGACCGCATTGAGTGCGCTGATGATGGCCGAAGCAAGAATGAGCCAGAGGGCAAAGCGGCCCACGCGCTCGTTGAGCCAGTCAATCCCGCGGGATAGGGCAAGTAAGGCGTTCAAGACATCTCCCGATTGTTTTGTGAACGAGTCGTTGACGGCTGTTTGTTCAGAGAAGTGTCATGGCAAGGCTTTATCGCATGACAGATCTGAAACAGTCCGCGGCGGAAGTATAAAGATGTAACAGATGCGAACTGAAATTTCCGGGCTCGGGTTTGCCCGCAGAGCAGGGGGTGAAGCAGTCTTGCGCGCGGCGGCGGTAATCGCCGCGGCGTGCAAGGAGAGGGATAAGAGGCAGCGGCGCTCAGGCGCGCACGTCAATGCCCGGAGTGCCCGCTTTCAATAGGCCGATGACGGCGGCTTGGGCAAAGCCTTCGTCGCGGAAGACGCGCAGCACCTCGTCAACCTGCTCCGGCGCGCAGCTCACGAGCAGGCCGCCGGAGGTCTGCGGATCGGTGAGCAGCGTTTGAGCCAGCGGCGGCAGATCGGCGGCAAGCGCGACTTCGCCGCCATAACTGGCCCAGTTTCGGCGCGATGCGCCTGTGATGTGGCCGGCGTTCGCCAACTCCACCACGCCTTCGATGAGGGGCACATCGGCGAAGCGCACGTCCGCCCGCAGTCCCGAGCCGCGGCAGACTTCCAGCAGATGGCCGAGCAGGCCGAAACCAGTGACGTCGGTCAGGGCATGCACGCCGGGCAGCAGGGCCAGCTTCTTGCCGGGGGTGTTGAGCTGCGTGGTGTTGGCAATCATGCGCGCGTAGCCCGCGGCATCGAGCGCTTCGCTTTTGAGCGCAGCCGACTGAATGCCCACGCCCAGCGGTTTGCCCAGCACGATCACGTCGCCGGGTCGGGCGCTGTCGTTGCGGAGGATGTGGCTGGGGTGCGCCAGACCCATGACCACCAGTCCGTAAATGGCCTCGACCGAATCGATGCTGTGCCCCCCCGCAATGGGAATGCCGGCCTGCGCGCAAACGGTCTCACCGCCCCGCAAAATGTCCCCCACGATATCCAGCGGCACCACGCCGATGGGCATGCCCACGAGCGCCAGCGCCATGATGGGCGTGCCGCCCATGGCGTAGATGTCGGAAATGGCGTTGGTCGCGGCGATCCGTCCGAAATCGAAGGGATCGTCCACGATGGGCATGAAGAAATCGGTCGTGGCAATCAGCGCCTGTTCGGGGTTGAGCAGATACACCGCCGCATCATCCGCAGACTCGTTGCCGACCAGCAGGGCCTCAGGCCTGGGCAGCAGCGGCGCGTGCTTTTTCAGGATTTCGGACAGGACGCCCGGCGCAATCTTGCAGCCGCAACCGCCGCCATGCGACAGCGAGGTGAGGCGGGGGGCGGCGGTTGCGGCAGGGGTGTTGGGAGCTGAGTTCATGGGACAAGGCTTTGTGAATCAGCCAGGAGTAGAAACAAAAGAATCGTCCTGCCAGTTCTGGCAGAACTGCAAAAAGCGTTGCAGCGGCTGGGAGAAGGTCTTTTTCTGGTGATGCACGATGTAGAGCGTGCGGTGCATGGGCGGCAGCGGGCTGCGCACGGTGACGAGGTGGCCGTGATCCAGCGCATCGCGCACCAATCGGCGGGGAATACAGGTCAGCCCCAGGCCGGCGATGGCCGCGCCGCGTATGGCCTCCGAACTACCCAGCACCATGGCCCGCTCGAAGCCGTGCAAATGTTCGAGCAGCAGGGTTTCGACGGTTTCGCGGGTGCCCGAACCCGGCTCACGCAGCAGCCAGCGGGCTGTGCGCAACTCGTCCAGACTGACCTCACGGCCCGCCAGAGAACTGTCAGGGGCGCAAACCACGACCAGCGCATCACGCAGCCACGGTGCAATGGCCAGGTCGTCGCGGTGACAGGCGCCTTCGACGAGCCCGAGATCGACCTCGAACTGCGCTACGGCCTCGGCGATGGCCTGGGTGTTGCCCACACGCAGACAGAACTGCGCGGCGGGAAACTCGCGGCAGAACTCCGCCATGATGCCCGGCAGAATGGCGTTGCCCACGGTGCTGCTCGCGCCGATGCGCAGCGCCGCGGCGCCCGCGCTGAACAGCGCTTCGATCCCGCGGGTCTGGTCGAGGATGGCCATGGCGCGGGGCAACAGCAGGCGGCCGGAGTCATTGAGCACCAGCCGTTTGCCAACCCGGTCGAAGACGCGTTCACCGAGCTGCGCTTCCAGTTCCGCCAGCGCCGCACTGACGGCGGACTGCGACATCGACAGGGTGTCGCCTGCGGCGGTGGCACTGCGGCTGTGTGCAATCTCCACCAGCACTTCCATTTGCCGCAGGGTCAGTCGCATGAGTTTGATCTATTCATTGGATTGATTTCAAGCCAAGCATAAACCAGACGGCTTGAATACCCACGCAGCCATCACAGAAAAAATTGCCTTCCGCCTTGGAACTTTGGGGCTGGGGAAAAGTCTGAGATGTTGACGAAAAAGATCGGGATTTGTAGAATTGGCCCACTAGTTTCGTCGGGTATTTTCCATTCCGGCACTGTGTAATGTCTGCTGCAAGCCTGCCCAAGGCGGTCGCCCTGACGTTGCAACTGGCCATCATTCATGTTGAGGAGAGCCGCCATGCGACTGACCACCAAAGGACGTTTTGCCGTAACCGCGATGATCGACGTGGCCATGCGTCAACATCTCGGCCCCGTAACTCTGGCCGGCATCAGCCAGCGCCAGCATATTTCCCTTTCTTATCTGGAGCAGCTGTTCGGCAAACTGCGCCGTCATGAGCTGGTGGACTCCGTGCGCGGCCCCGGAGGCGGCTATACGCTTTCGCGCAAATCGGAAGAAATCAGCATTGCCGACATCATCATCGCCGTGGACGAGCCTCTCGACGCCACTCAGTGCGGCGGCAAGGAAAACTGCAACGGCGAAGACAACGGCCCCTGCATGACGCACGACCTCTGGGCGCAGCTCAATGCCAAGATGGTGGAGTTTCTCGATTCGGTCAACCTCAAAGGGTTGGTCGAGCAGAACCTCGCCAAGGGGGTCACGGTGGAAGAGGTGGCCATCACCCGTAAACCCGTGTCTCCGCTGCCGGTGACGGCCAAGCCGATCAAGGTCAAGGCGCCGAACTCGGTGTTCAACCTCGCGCAGACTTTGAATTAAGCCTGGTTTCAAGAGATTTGAGCCCGGCGCTGCGCGCCGGGTACGTGTCGGGTGCATTTCGCGATGAATTTTCGCCGATAACGAGCACACATCCTGAGCATTTCCACTGAGCATTCCCACCATGTCCACCACGCCTCATCTTCCGATTTACATGGACTACGCCGCAACCACGCCCGTGGACCCGCGGGTGGTCGATGCCATGATTCCCTGGCTGCGCGAGCATTTCGGCAACCCGGCGTCGCGCAGTCATGCTTGGGGCTGGGAGGCGGAGGCTGCGGTGGAAAAGGCTCGCGAGCAAGTGGCCGCGCTGATCAACGCCGACGCCAAGGAAATCATCTGGACGTCCGGTGCCACCGAGTCGAACAACCTCGCCATCAAGGGCGCTGCGGAGTTCTATCAAGGCAAGGGCAAGCACATCGTCACCGTCAAGACCGAGCACAAGGCGGTGCTCGATA
The DNA here is from genome assembly GCF_002482605.1 of Thiomonas sp. UBA7699. Classification (NCBI taxonomy): domain Bacteria; kingdom Pseudomonadati; phylum Pseudomonadota; class Betaproteobacteria; order Burkholderiales; genus Thiomonas; species Thiomonas sp. UBA7699. The sequence goes on from NZ_DLGH01000001.1 coordinate 72,603, forward strand.
CCGTGCGCGAAATGGAGCGCCGGGGTTTCGAGGCCACCTATCTCGACGTGCAGCCCAACGGCCTGCTCGACCTCGACGTATTCAAGGCGGCGCTGCGGCCCGACACCATTCTGGTTTCGGTCATGCTGGTTAACAACGAGATCGGCGTGATTCAGGACATTCCGGAAATCGGCCGCATCTGCCGTGAGCGCGGCATCATTTTTCATGTCGACGCGGCGCAGGCCACCGGCAAGATGGTGATCGATCTGCAAACTTGGCCCGTCGATCTGATGAGCTTGGCTTCGCACAAGACTTATGGCCCCAAGGGCATCGGTGCGCTGTATGTGCGGCGCAAGCCGCGGGTGCGGCTGATTCCACAAATGCACGGTGGCGGACACGAGCGCGGCCTGCGCTCGGGCACGCTGCCCACGCATCAGATCGTGGGCATGGGCGAGGCGTTTCGCATTGCCAAGGCCGAACTCGGCGCGAGCATCGAGCGCGCCCGCATGCTGCAGCAGCGCCTGCTCGACGGCCTCAAAGACATCGAAGAGGTTTATGTGAACGGCGACTTGGAGCGCCGCGTGCCGCACAACCTCAACATCAGTTTCAACTACGTCGAGGGCGAATCGCTGATCATGGCGATCAAGGGCATTGCAGTATCCAGCGGCTCGGCCTGCACTTCCGCCAGCCTGGAGCCCTCGTATGTGTTGCGCGCCCTGGGCCGCAGCGATGAGTTGGCGCATTCCTCGCTGCGCATGACCATTGGTCGCTACACCACCGAAGAGGAAATCGACTCCGCCGTGCGTCAGCTGCGCGAGAGCGTGGCCAAGCTGCGTGATCTTTCGCCCCTCTGGGACATGTACAAGGAAGGCATCGACATCAGCACCATCCAGTGGGCGGCGCACTGAGCTCCTTGCGGCTAAGCGCCTATCTGCATCAGGGTTGTGCAAATAGCCGACAATAGATATCGGAATTATTGGATGTGTCGTTCGCCGCTTCTGGCGAGCGCTTCGAGGAGGACAAGATCATGGCTTACAGTGACAAAGTGGTGGACCATTATGAAAACCCGCGTAACGTGGGCTCTTTTGCCAAGGACGACCCGCAGGTCGGCACCGGCATGGTGGGTGCTCCGGCGTGTGGCGATGTGATGAAGCTGCAGATCCGCGTCAACGATCAAGGCGTGATCGAAGATGCCCGCTTCAAAACCTACGGCTGCGGTTCGGCCATAGCCTCGTCTTCGCTGGTGACCGAGTGGGTCAAGGGCAAGACGCTCGATCAAGCGCTTGAAATTCGCAACAGCCAGATCGCCGAAGAATTGGCGCTGCCGCCGGTCAAGATTCATTGCTCCATCCTGGCCGAAGACGCCATCAAGGCCGCAGTGAGCGATTATCAGCAGCGTCATGGTCGTACTGCCGGGCAAGCGCTAGCCACTGAGCAGGCCCAGGCAGCCTGAGCGCGCTCAATTAGACGTAGACCAAGGGAATCGAGGGAACCGAAGATGTCAGTCACATTGACCGAGCGCGCGGCCGAGCAGGTGCAGCGCCATCTCGCCAAGCGGGGTGCGGGGCTGGGAGTGCGCCTGGGCATCAAGACCACCGGCTGCTCCGGCATGGCTTACAAGCTCGAATTCGTCGATCAAGCGTCTGATGAAGATCATGTGTTCGACAGCCACGGCGTCAAGATTCTGGTCGATCCCAAAAGCTTGGCCTACGTGGACGGCACCGAGCTTGATTTCGTGCGCCAGGGCTTGAACGAAGGCTTCCAGTTCAACAACCCCAACGAAAAAGATCGCTGCGGCTGCGGCGAGTCGTTCCGGGTTTGAGCGGCTTCGGCGCCTTGCTCATGGACGTCGCTCGGCGCCTTTGATCTGATGGATCTCGCTCAGTCTTATTTCGCCCTGTTCGGCCTTCCCGAAACCTTTTCCCTCGACGCAGCGCAGTTGGAACGGGCGCGGCTCGCGGTGCAGTCGCAAGTGCATCCCGACCGATTCGCCTCCGGCTCGGATCGCGATAAGCGCTTGGCCATGCAAATGGCAGCTCAGGCCAACGCGGCCTACCTCACCCTCAAGAACCCGGTTCAGCGCGCTTCTTACCTGTGCGAGCGGCGTGGTGTGGCGGTGCAGGCGGAGAACAACACCGCCATGCCGACCGAATTTCTGATGCAGCAGATGCAATGGCGCGAAGCGCTCGATGAGTTGCGGGAAGCGGCCGATGCCAGCGGGCTCGAGATCTTGCGGGCCGAGGTGCAGGCGCAGCGCGCTCAGCGCATCGAAGCCATTCGTCAGGCGCTCGATGAGCAGAACGCCCCTCAAGCGGCCGCCGAGCAGGTGCGCGCCCTGTTGTTTCTCGACCGTTTTGTCGAAGAGCTGCGGCGCACGGCCGATTCTTTGCCGCAGTCCTCCGCTTGATGCATGTTTGACACTCGATTGATACTCGATTGATTTCATTTCCTCGCTCCGGCACTTCAAGTCAACCTCGGCCGAGCTGAGCGATTACCTCCCTTTTGCCATGGCCTTGTTGCAAATCTCCGAACCCGGACAATCGCCCGACCCGCACCAGCACCGACGTGCCGTGGGCATTGATCTGGGCACCACGCATTCGCTCGTCGCCGCCGTGCTCAGCGGCTCACCGCAATGTCTGCCTGATGCGCAGGGAGAGGTGCTGCTGCCCTCCGTGGTGCACTACCACGCTGATGGCCGCGCCGAAGTGGGCCTGCGCGCGCGTGAAGAGCAGGCGCTCGATCCGGCCAATACCCTCGTTTCGGTCAAACGCTATATGGGTCGCAGCCCGAGCGACCTGCCGCCGACGGCGCTTGCGCATTACCGCATCAATCACGATGCGCGCATGGTCCGATTCCAGACCGCCGCTGGCGAGATGACGCCGGTTCAAGTCTCGGCCGACATCCTGCGCGTGCTGCGCTGGCGTGCCGAAGACACGCTGGGCGGCGAGCTGGTCGGTGCGGTGATCACCGTGCCCGCCTACTTCGACGATGCCCAGCGCCAGGCGACCAAGGACGCCGCGCAACTCGCGGGTTTGCATGTGCTGCGCCTTATCAACGAACCCACGGCCGCGGCGCTGGCCTACGGGCTCGATCATGGCGCCGAAGGTCTGTATGTCATTTACGACCTGGGCGGAGGTACCTTCGATCTTTCCGTGCTGCGGCTGAGCAAAGGAGTGTTCGAGGTGGTCGCCACCAGCGGCGACACAGCGCTGGGTGGTGACGATTTCGACCAGCGCATCGAGGCGCTGATGCGGCAGCGGGCCGGCAATCCCGAGCTGTCAGCCAGCCTGCAACGGCAGTGGCGCATGGCCGCACGCCAAGCCAAAGAAGCGCTGAGCGCGGCCAGCTCGGTGGAATACACCGTGGCACTGGCCGATGGGGCCTCTCACACCGGCACTTTGCAGCGCGACGATTTCGAGCAGGCCAGCGCCGATCTGGTGCAACGCACCCTCGCGCTGTTGCGCCGCGCTTTGAGCGACGCGCAGGTCAGTACCGCAGACGTGCAGGGCGTGGTGCTCGTGGGCGGCGCCACGCGCATGCCCATGATTCGCCAGGCGGTTGCGCGCGCCATCGGCAAGGCGCCGCTCACCGATCTCAATCCTGACGAAGTGGTCGCGCTGGGCGCAGCCATCCAGGCCAACGCGCTGGCGGGCAATGCCGGGGCCGACGATGTATTGCTGCTCGACGTCATTCCCCTGTCGCTCGGCGTCGAGACCATGGGCGGGCTGGTCGAGCACATTCTGCCGCGCAACAGCACCATTCCTCAGGCGCGAGCGCAAGACTTCACCACCTTCCGCGACGGGCAGACCGCCATGGCCATTCATGTGGTGCAGGGCGAGCGCGAGCTGGTGAGCGACTGTCGTTCGCTGGCGCGCTTCGAGCTGCGCGGCATTCCGCCCATGGTGGCGGGCGCCGCGCGTATCCGCGTGACCTTCGCCGTCGATGCCGACGGTCTGCTCGAAGTCAGCGCGCAAGAGCTGACCACCGGCGTGCAGGCCCAGGTGCAGGTCAAACCGGCTTACGGCCTGGACGACGCGCAAATCGCGCAGATGCTGCACGACAGCGTGGCCCACGCCCAAGACGACCGCGACGCCCGCATGCTGCAGGAAGCGCGGGTGGACGCCCAGGCTCTGCTGGCCGCCACACGCAACGCCATGCAGCTCGACCGCGATCTGCTGAGCGAGCAGGAAGTCGCGCAGATTCACACGGACATGGCCGCGCTGGCGCAGGCCGAACAAGGCGGCGACATCGATCAGATCCGCCTCGCCACCGAGGTGCTGACGCGGCAGACCGATGCGTTTGCCGAGCGGCGCATGAACCGCAGCATTCAACGCGCGCTGGCGGGTCAATCCGTCGATCAAATCGCGCAGCTCACCGACACGCCGTCCAGTACGGCGTCCTGAGACTTTTCTCGATTCTCACCATGCCCATCATCACGGTTCTGCCGCATCCCGAATACTGCCCGCAAGGCAAACAAGTCAGCGCCGGGCGCGGCACCTCGATTTGCGAGGCCCTGCTGGAAAACGGCGTGCCCATCGAACACGCCTGCGACATGCAATGCGCCTGCACCACCTGTCATGTGGTGGTGCGCAAGGGCTATGACAGCCTGGGTGAACTCGACGAAAGCGAAGAAGATCTGCTCGACCGCGCCTGGGGACTGGAGCCCACCTCGCGTCTATCCTGCCAGGCCATTCTGGCTGACGAAGACGTGACCATCGAGATTCCGAAATACTCGATCAACCACGCCAAGGAACACGGCTGAGCCGTCGTGGCTCACCGCAGGCGGATCAGATCGGGCGGCGGGCCCTTGGTGCCCGCTAGACGGCTCAGCAGCAGGCGGTAGATGTCCAGGTCGAAGCCGCTGCTGTCGGCCTCGCGTCGGCCCTCCATCAACTCGGCCACATCGGTTTCGCAACGCGCCGTGCCCAGATGCCGCCACTGGTCGAATACATGCACCTCGGTGCGATCCTGCTCAGGGCTGTGCTCGCGCAGCCCGACGGGCCCGGCGTAAGGCCAGGCGCGCAGGCGTTCCGCAGCCAGCGCCAGCAGCAGGCGGGCATGATGCCGCTCGGCTGATTCGAGGCCACAGCACACCCCCTTGCACTGACCGATTTGCTGCGCGAAGCAGCGGCCCTTGCCCGATTCAAGCCCCAGCGCCTGCGGGCACAGCGCGTGGCGCTGGGCAAGGGCGCGTAAGCCCTCGACAGCCTGTCGCTTGCTCCGGTAACAGCCATACAACTGCGGGAAAAATCGCGGATCGAGTTCGTCTCCGCGCACCAGCGTGAGCAGCGGCCGAGCCACGGGATCTTCCGCCAGCCGCCATGCGCAAAGCTGTCGCTCACGGCGCAGTTGCCGGTTGAGCAGGGGCTGTAGCTCCTTGATGAGCCGCATCTCCAGCAGCAGGGCGCCAAACTCACCCGCCGTCTCGCGCCATTCGACCCGCCGCACCTCCTGCGCCAGGCGCAATTCCCGCGCGTCGCGGTGATCCGCCTGAAAGTGCGACAGCACCCGACTGCGCAGGCGCACGCTCTTGCCGATATAGAGCGGTACTTCACCTTCGCCGTAGAACAGATAGACCCCGGGCGCTTCGGGAATGTCGTCCACCGGGGTTTCCAGATGCGGCGGCAGGCTCGCACTGCCGCGCAACAACTCCTGCGCCGCAGCCTGCACCGCAGCAGGCCCGAGTTCCGTCTGGGCGATGTGCAGCCATTGATGCAGTAGCTCAACATCGCCCATCGCCCGGTGGCGCGCCGTGGTGTGCAGCCCGTGGCGGCGCATGATGGCGTCCAGCCCATGCCCGCGGGCCTGCGGGTAGAGCTTGCGCGACAGGCGTACGGTGCATAAGGTTTTCACCCGCAGATCCACTCCTTCGCGCGCCGCGGCCTGCTTCAGAAAACCGTGGTCGAAGCGCACGTTATGCGCCACGAGCACGGCCCCGTCCAGCACGGCGAGCAGTTCGGGCAGCACCTCGCCAAACGCCGGAGCCCCCGCCACCATGGCGTCGTCGATGCCGGTGAGCTGCTGGATGAAAGGGGGAATGCGCTGTCCCGGATTGAGCAGCCGACTCCAATTCGCCACTACTTCTCCTTGCTCAACCCGCATGACCGCCACTTCGGTGATGCGATCGAGCACCGGGTTGGAGCCGGTGGTTTCGAGGTCGAGCAGAACGTAGCAAGGAAGCATGGCTGGAATTGTCGGCGAAACAGGAATAAAAAAACCGCAGCCGAGGCTGCGGTTTTCTGGGTTGGGACGAATCAGAACTTCCAGCCCACCGATACGCCCAGAGTGTTCTGGGACATGGACAGTGCCTCAGGCACCTGTCCAACCAGTTGACCTGATTGGTTGAACTGAGGAGCCTGACCATTGACAGTACTCTTAAACGCATGGATGTAATCAGCAGAGATTTCCATGCTGTTATTCACTGCGTAAGTCATTCCAAGAGTCAGGTGATCCTTAACGACACCTGGCGCGATGGTGTTGAAAAAGATGTTTGATGAAGTCACAGGATTGTCGCTATGGTTCCAGCCGGCCCGAACCGTCAATGCCTGATTAACTGCATAAGCAACGCCCAGTTTCACGACGGTCACATCTGTCCAGCCAAAGCCCGTACCCCCGGAAGCGCCCAGTTTGGGGGCCGGTTGGCCCATAACAAGTGCAAATAGCGGAGCAGACGAGTTGCCAATTGCGCTGACACCGCTGTAAAGAATGCGTTCAACATCGCCGGCCACAGTCAATTGCCCAGTTGGCTTCCACGCAAAGCCGATACCGTAATTTGCCGGAATATCGAAGCTGCCTCCATCAGCAAACAGGCCACTGTATTTGCTGAACTTGCTCATGTGGGTCTTGGGCTGATAGGTGGCGCCAAGCGAGAAGCCAGGTGCCAGTTCGCCGATCCAACCAATGCGAACGCCGATGCCATTTGACGAATCATGACCAGGAGCGAGGAAACTATTTGGGTTTGTCGTGACGTTCGGATTGGCGAAACCCTGCAGTCCATTCGCTCTGAAAGTTTGGTGAACGAGATTCACTGCAACACCGATCGTCTGAGTCGGCGTTACGCGCCAGGCGAAACTGGGCGAAATGAACATCTGCTGAAGATCGACGCCTGCCCCATTCATCAGGCCAGTGCGGGAGTTCATAATGGTGCTGTAGCCCGAGTTCATCCCGCCGTTGCCATACAAGCTCACGCCGGCCGACATGGTCGGGTTGATCATGTAGTTGGCGCCGATTTCCGGGATGATGAAGTTCTGCTGGTCGTTGCCGCTGTAGGTCGTGCCGTTGATCTTGGCCTGGCGGTCCGGGCGGAACAGGCTGATGCCGCCGTCTACACGATTACCGATCAGGGCCATGCCAGCCGGGTTGGTAGCGGCGGTCAGCGCGTCTTGCGGCAGGGCGATACCCACGCCGCCCATGCCGTTGGCCTTCACGCTGAAGCCGGGCTCGAAGTACCCGTCGGTCGCGTGCGCTGCGGGAAGTGCGATGCCGGCCAGGGCCAGCGAGAGTGCCAGTTTTTTCAGATGCATTCTTTTGTCTCCTACCGAGCGAGCAGCCCGGCCTCCATAGGTGGTTGATGGCGCCGCTCCATCACGGCAATGACTCGAAATACTGATTTGAGTATTTGAGGCTGAGGTGATGTTAGGAGGACATGCGCATACACCACATTGTGTTTAGTGTTGATTGCGCCAGTGTGTGAATTGTTGTAGTGAATCCGGAAAAGCCGCACAAATACTATATGGAGTATTAGCGCGGCGAGTGTGCGGAATCTGTATTGCGTCCAGCTTCAGGCTGCTCAGTTCAACTTAGGCCGTGGGCGGCACATAGCCTTGCGGCATTTCGGCGCCTTCGCCGAAAAAGTATTTTTCCATCTGCCGCGCCAAGTATTGGCGGGCGCGGGCGTCGGCCAGGTTGAGGCGGTTTTCATTTACCAGCATGGTCTGGTGCTTGAGCCAGGCCGCCCAGGCTTCCTTGGAGACGTTGTTGTAGATGCGTGCGCCAAGTTCGCCGGGGTAGGGAGCGAAATCGAGGCCTTCAGCCTCGCGGCCGAGTTTGATGCAGTGAATCGTGCGTGCCATGAAAGTGTCCTTTATTGAGGTTTCAACCGAGATGTTTGACCAGCACACGCGAGCGTCGCTGGTCGTCGTAGCGCAGGCGGCGCTCGGGCGGCAGCCATTCGCGCTCGACCAGCACAAAGCCCCGCTTGAGAAACCAGTGCATGGTGCGGGTGGTGAGCACAAAAATGCTGTGCAGTCCCAGCGCCCGAGCGCGTTGTTCGATGTGTTTGAGGATGCGCTCGCCATCGCCCTGACCTTGGGCGGACGGGTGAACGGTGAGCGCGGCCATTTCGCCGGTTTTCTGCTCGGCGTAGGGGTAGAGCGCGGCGCAGCCGAAGATGATGCCGTCGTGCTCCAGTACCGTGTAGTAGCTGATGTCGCGTTCGATCTCGGTGCGGCTACGCTTGACCAGCACGCCTTGTTCTTCCAGCGGCTCGATGAGTTGCAGGATGCCGCCCACGTCGTCGGCCGTGGCTTGCCGCAGATGTTCGAGATGCTCGTCGGCGATCATGGTGCCCACGCCGTCGTGGGTGAAGAGTTCGAGCAGCAGCGAGCCGTCGATGGCAAACGGCACGATGTGCGCACGCGTCACGCCGCCGCGCACGGCGCGTACCGCATGGCGCAAATAAAACGCGGTGTCGGTGGGCTGCTGCGGATCGGGCAGGCGCGACAGCAGGCTCTCGGCTTGCGCCACGGTCAGTTCGGGAATGAGGTTGTGCGCGTCGTCGATCACGCCGTCCACCTCGGTGATCAGCACGAGCTTTTCCGCCTTGATGGCCGCGCCCACGCTGCTGGCCACGTCTTCCATGCTGAGGTTGAAGGCTTCGCCGGTAGGCGAGTAGCCGAAGGGCGACATGAGCACGACCGCGCCATATTCCAGCGCGCGTTGAATGGTGGGCGCATCGACCTTGCGGACCAGCCCGGTGTGCTGGAAATCAAGGCCGTCGATCACGCCTACGGGGCGGGCGATGATGAAGTTGCCCGACACCACGCGTACGGTGGCGCCGGCCATCGGCGTGTTGGGCAGGCCTTGCGAGAACGTGGCTTCGATCTCGAAGCGCAACTGGCCTGCGGCTTCCTGCGCGGCATCGAGCGCGACTTCATCGGTCACCCGCATGCCATGCGAGTAGCGCGCGCCGACGCCTTTTTCGCGCAACTGCGCTTCGACCTGCGGACGAAAGCCGTGCACGAGCACGATGCGCACGCCCATCGCGGTGAGCAGCGCAACATCCTGCACCAGCGCGTTGAGGCGTCCGGCCGCGATCAATTCGCCGGCGATGGCGACCACAAAGGTCTTGCCGCGGTGGGCATGGATGTAAGGCGCGACGGAGCGCAGCCAATCGACGAATTGTTCTTGCTGGGCGATCATGGCCCGATTATCCGAAAATGTCGGGTTGCTTTTGTTTTTGATGTCTTCCATGCCCGAATCCACCGCCGCCCGACCCCCACGCCAGCGCCATGCTGCTGCGCCGCGCAAGCCTGTGGCGGCCACGCCCGTGGGCGAAGTGCGCTTTCCTGAAGATCTGCCGGTTTCGCTGCGGCGCGAGGACATCGCGCGTGCACTGCGCGAACATCAGGTGGTGATCGTCTGCGGCGAAACCGGATCGGGCAAGACCACGCAGTTGCCCAAGATCGCGCTGTCCATCGGGCGCGGGCTGGGAGCGGGCGGAACGGGGCTGATCGGCCACACCCAGCCGCGGCGGCTGGCGGCGGTGAGCATCGCCCGGCGGATCGCGCAAGAACTCGGCAGCGAGCTGGGCGCGATTGCCGGATACAAGGTGCGCTTCAACGACCGGCTGCAGCCCGGGGCGTCGATCAAGCTGATGACCGACGGCATCTTGCTGGCGGAAACCCAGACCGATCCGCTGCTGCGCGCCTATGACACCCTGATCATCGACGAGGCGCACGAGCGCAGCCTGAACATCGACGTGCTGCTGGGCTACCTCAAACAGTTGCTGCCGCGCCGTCCTGATCTGAAAGTGATCGTGACCTCGGCCACCATCGATGCGCAGCGGTTTGCGGAGCACTTTGCCGAAAGCGCTCCCCGCCCGGCGCCGGGCCGCCCCAAGCCGGGCGGCGCCCCCTCGGGGGGCAGCGACGGGGCGCAGCCCGGAGCGTGGGGGCAGTCCACTCTTGCTCCGGTCATCGAAGTTTCGGGGCGGCTATATCCGGTGGAAGTGCGTTGGCGTCCGTTCGGCATCGACAAGGGTGATGACCGCGACCAGTCTGCGGCGATCTGCGATGCGGTGGACGAGCTTTGGCGGCTCGGCTCCGGCGACATTCTGGTGTTTCTGCCTGGCGAGCGCGAAATCCGCGAAGCCGAGGCTGCGCTGCGTAAACACCATCTCGACACCAAGCGTGTCGGCGTGGAAATCCTGCCGCTGTACGCCCGCCTGTCGCAGGCCGAGCAAGACCGGGTGTTTGCCTCGGGCGGTGCGCGGCGCATCGTGCTGGCAACCAATGTTGCCGAAACCTCGCTGACCGTGCCTGGCATCCGCTACGTTATCGACGCCGGTCTGGCGCGGGTGAAGCGCTACAGCTACCGCAACAAGGTGGAGATGCTGCAGGTCGAGCCCATCAGCCAGGCGGCGGCGCAGCAACGCGCGGGCCGTTGCGGCCGGGTGGCCAACGGCGTGTGCATCCGGCTGTACGACGAAGCCGAGTTCGCCGAGCGGCCGCGGTTCACCACGCCGGAAATCCAGCGGTCTTCGCTGGCCGCGGTCATTCTGCGCATGAAGGCGCTGGGGCTGGATTCCATCGAGCAGTTTCCCTTCATCGAGCCGCCGCCGGGCAAGGCGATTGCCGACGGCTACCAGCTGCTCACCGAACTGGGCGCGGTGGACGACCGCAATGCGCTCACCCCTCTGGGCCGCGAGCTTGCCCGACTGCCGCTGGACCCGCGTATCGGCCGCATGATTCTCGAAGCCCGCAACCGCGAGGCGCTGACCGAAGTGCTGATCATCGCCGCGGCGCTGTCGGTGCAAGACCCGCGCGAACGTCCCGCCGAGGCGCAGCAGGCAGCCGATGAAGCGCATCGCAAGTTCAGCGACGAGCGCTCCGAATTTCTCGGCTGGCTCAAGCTCTGGGCGCATTACCACGCGGCCATTGCCCACAAAAAGTCGCAGCGCAAATTGTGGGGCGAACTGCGTGGCCAGTATCTGTCGCCGCTGCGCCTGCGCGAATGGCATGACGTGCACAGCCAGCTCCACACCCTGGTGTCCGAGCAGGGCTGGCGGCTCAACACGACCGAAGCCACCTTTGAGCAGATTCATTGCGCTTTGCTCAGCGGCCTGCTCGGCAACGTGGGCTACAAGGGCGATGACGATGCCCAGTACCTTGGCGCGAGAGGCATTCGCTTTGCCATCCATCCGTCGTCGCCGCTGGGGCGCAAGGCCGGGCGGTGGATCATGGCGGCGGAGCTGGTGGAAACCACGCGGCTGTACGCCCGCAGCGTGGCGCGCATCGAGCCGCATTGGCTGGAGCGCGTAGGCGCGCACCTGCTTAAGACCAGCCTGCTCGATCCGCATTGGGAAAAGAAGCCAGCGCAAGTCACCGCCTTCGAACGCGCGACGCTGTACGGACTGGTGGTTTACAACCAGAGACGGGTGGATTTTGGTCGTTTCGACCCCAAGCAGGCGCGCGAGATCTTTCTGCGCGAGGCCCTGGTGGCGGGCGAGTGGGACTGCCGCTGGCCGTTTTTCCAGCACAACCAGGCGCTGATCGCCGACATCGAACGCCTCGAACACAAGGCGCGGCGGCTCGACGTGCTGGTGGACGAAGAACTGATCTACGCCTTCTACGACCAGCAAGTGCCCGACGAAGTGCACGGCGGCGCCAGTTTCGACCGCTGGTATCGCGATGCGGTGCGGGCCAAGCCGAAGCTGCTGTTCCTGCAGCGCGACGAGTTGATGCGCCACGAAGCGGCCGGCATCACCACCGAGACGTTTCCCAATCGCCTCAAGCTCGGCGCGCTGGAACTGCAGCTCGACTACACCTTCGACCCCGGCGGCGCGCGCGACGGCGTCACGGTGCAGGCGCCGCTGGCCGCGCTCAACCAGATTCCGGCGCAGCGGCTGCAATGGCTGGTGCCGGGGCTGCTCAAGGAAAAGATTCTGGCGCTGCTCAAAAGTCTGCCGCAGCGCCCGCGTTCACGCCTCGTGCCGCTGCCGCAAACCGCCGAGGCGTTCGCCGCGCAGCTCACGACGGCGGGGCGATTCGGCCAGGGCGATCTGCTCGACGCCTTGCGCGATCTGGTGCGCGAGCACACCGGGCTGGCGCTGCAGCGCACCGACTTCAAGCTCGAAACCCTTGGGCCTCATCTGTTTTTCAACGTGCAGGTGATCGACGCCCACGGACGGCGCATCGACGTCGGGCGCGACATCGACAAACTGCGCGCAGATCATGGTCAGGCTTCACGCAGCGCGTTTGCCGAACTGGCCAAGCTGCGCACCGGGCTGTCTCCGCAAAAAGACGCCAAGGCCCCGTCCGAAGCCCCGGCACCTCCCCGCGCGGCGGCCGGCGCGGCGGCCTCAGCGCCGAGCGAGGCGCCCATCAATGTGCCCACCGATGCGCTGCAAGGACTGACCGATTGGACCTTCGACGCCCTGCCCGAACTGCTGGAACTACGCCGGGGCGCGCACACCCTGATCGGCTTTCCCGCCCTAGTGGACAAGGGCGGCGCGGTTGATGTGGAGGTATTCGACACCGCCGAGGAAGCCGCACGGTTGCACCGTAGCGGCCTTCGGCGTCTGTTCGCCCTGCAGCTGCGCGATCAGATCAAGCATGCAGAAAAAAATCTGCCCGGATTCCAGCAGGCGGCGATGCAGTTCATGTCGCTGGGCACGGCTGAACTGTTGCGCGCGCAGATTGTGGATGCGGCGCTCGACCGGGCCTTTCTCGCCGAGCCGCTGCCTGCCGACAAGCCCGCCTTCGCCCAACGCTTGAGTGAGGGCAAGCCCCGCTTTCAACTGTTGGCCGCCGAAATGGCGCGGCTGGCGGCGCAGATTCTGGATGAATACGCGCAAGTGCAGAAAAAACTCGCCGCGTTCAAGAACCAACCCGCGCTGCACGCCGACATCCGCGCTCAGCTACAGGCTTTGTTGCCCCCGCGTTTCATCGCCGAAACGCCGCCCGCGCAAATCGCGCACTTTCCCCGCTATCTGCAGGCCATCGGGCGGCGGCTGGATAAATTTCGCACCGATCCGGCCCGCGATGCGCAACTCGGCACCCAGCTCGCCCCTTGGCTCACCCGCTGGCAGCGCGAGGCGGCGAGCTATCACGGGCTCTTGCCGCCACGCCTGCAAGAGCTGCGCTGGCTGCTCGAAGAACTGCGGGTGTCGCTGTTCGCCCAAGAACTGCGCACGCCCATGCCGGTATCGCTCAAGCGTCTGGAAAAAATCTGGGCGCAGTGGCAGGGCTGATCCAGACTGTCCATTAGGCGGGGCTTTGCCCCTACACGGGCGCCAATCCATCCCCAACCCGCCGCGCCATCATCCCGTGTCCTAATGAACAATCTGGGCTGATCCGGGAATACCCTCGACAATGTATAGATACTTCTTGATACATCTCAAGGCGAGGTGAGGGCGCAGTTTCTAGCATGGTCATCATGTCGAGTTCCATCCTTCCCCTGTCCGGCGCCCCCAATCAGATGCCGAAGCTCCCTGCTGAAGCGACCGGCTGCTATCACTGCAGCCTGCCTCTGGGCGACGCGCCGGTGCGCATGGAATTGGACGGGCAGTGGCGCAGCTTTTGTTGCCAGGGCTGCGCGGCGGCCGCCGAGATCATTGTGCAGGGCGGGTTGTGCGCTTATTACGACCGCCGCACCGCGGGCGAAGGCGCGCTGGCCGCGCTGCCGCGCGAAGAGATCGACAAACTCCATCAACAGTGGATGGCGCTGGCCGACCCGGCGTTTCTCTCTGCCTATGCCACGTCGCTGGGCGAGGGCCGGTGGAGCACTCAGATTGCGGTCGATGGCATTCATTGCGGCGCCTGCGTCTGGCTGATCGAGCAGCGGCTGCGGGCCATTCCGGGCGTGCTCGCCGCCACGGTGAACTACTCCACCCGCCGCGTGGCGTTGCAGTGGGACGCCAACACCGTACAACTGGCGCAGGTGTTTCAGGCGCTGGCCGAGGTGGGTTATCGCCCGCTGCCCAACGCGCGTCACCAAAGCGAGCTCAACCACCGCCGCGCCCGTCGTCTGGCCATTTTGCGCACCCTCGTGGCCTGGCTGGCGATGATGCAGGTGATGATGTTCGCCTGGCCGGGCTACCTCGATGCCGAGGGGCTCAACGCGGCGGAGCAGGGCATTTTCCAATGGGGCAGCCTGGCGCTTACCTTGCCCGCCTTGCTGTTTTCCGGCTGGCCTTTCCTCATGGGGGCGCTGCGCGACGTGCGCAACCGTCGCCTGGGGATGGACGTGCCCGTCACTCTCGGTCTGTGGAGCGCGTTTGCCGCCAGTGTGTGGAGCGTGCTGCACGGCCAGAGCCATGTGTATTTCGATTCGGTGGTGATGTTTCTTGCTCTGTTGCTCACCGCGCGCCTGATTGAAGACGGCCTGCGTCAGCGCAGCCTGAACGCGGCCGAAGAACTGATGGAACAACTGCCCGCCGCCGTGCGGGTGCGAGCCAGCGGCGAAGAAGATTGGCGCAGTGTGGCCATCACCCAGGTGCGTGCGGGCGATGAGGTGGAGTTGCCCAGCGGCAGCGCAGCCGCGGTGGACGGTGTGGTGATCTCGGGCGCGTCATTGGTGGACGAAGCCCTGCTCACCGGCGAGAGCCATGCCGTGCCCAAGCAGGCGGGCGACGCCATTCTGGCGGGCAGCATGAACCGGCAATCGCCGCTGATCGTGCGGGCCACGCAAACCGGCGCGGGCACGCGCATCGCGCAGATGGTCGAGCTGATGCAGCATGCGCTGGCCAGCAAGCCGCGCTCGGCCCAGTTGGCCGACATCGCCGCGCAATGGTTCACGCTGGGTTTGCTGGCGGTGGCTGCGCTTACCGTGCTGCTGTGGTGGTGGCTCGATCCGGCGCGCATCGTGCCGACACTGGTGGCCGTGCTGGTGGTGAGCTGCCCCTGTGCCTTGTCGCTGGCGGTGCCTGCAGCGCTGGCGGCGTCCACCGCGCAACTCTCGCGGCACGGCGTGCTGCTCGCACGCGGGCACGCGCTCGACCGTGCGCCGCAGGTCGATCTCTGGTTGTTCGACAAGACCGGCACGCTGACCACGGCCGAACCCGTTGTCTCGGCCGTGCGCCTGCTCGATCCGTCCTACAGCCGTGAGCAGGTGCTGGCGCTGGCGCGCGCGCTGGAGCAGGGTGTGCAGCATCCGCTCGCACGGGCGTTCATGGCGTCTGCCGCGCAAGGCGACGCCGTAGAAACGGTGCAGGATTTGCGCGCTGTGCCGCATGGCGGCATGCAGGGCGTGTGGCAGGGGCAGACGCTGCGGCTGGGGCATGCGGCCTTCTCGGGTGTGGCGCAAGCGCAGCCACCCGAAGTCAGCGATATTCCGCTCACCCGTCTTGGCCTGAGCCTCGATGGGCGTGCGCTGGCCGTGTTCGACATCGCCGAAACGCTGCGCCCCGGCGCGCAGGAGGCCTTGCAGTCGCTGCAAGCCGCTGGCGCCGAGGTTGCGGTGTTGTCGGGCGATGCGGTACGTACCGTTCAGGCCTGGGCCGCGTGGCTCGGCGTGGCGCGCGCCGAGGGCGGCCTGAGCCCGGAGGACAAGCTCGAACGCGTGCGCCAATGGCGCGCGCAGGGGCGGGTGGTGGCGATGGTGGGTGACGGGGTGAACGATGCCCCGGTGCTGGCGGCAGCCGATCTCTCGGTGAGCTTTGCCGGCGCCGCGCCGATTGCCCGGGCCGGGGCTGATGTCATCTTGCATCACCCGGACATGCGCGCCTTGCCGCGGCTGGTCGCCACCGGACGGCGCACGGTGGGCGTGATGCGGCAGAACCTGATCTGGGCCGTGGTCTACAACCTGCTGGCGATTCCGCTGGCGGTGGCGGGCTTCATCACCCCGGTCTGGGCGGCGGTTGGCATGAGTACCTCCTCGCTGCTGGTGGTGCTCAATGCAGCCCGCCTGGCGCGCCGCGATCGTGTTGCGCCCACTCTTTGAAAGCGCGCCATGGAAGGCTCTCTGCTCATTCTCATCCCCATCAGTGTGCTGCTGGTGCTGCTCATCGTGGGTGTGCTGTGGTGGGCGGCGCGCAGCGGTCAGTTCGACGATTTGGAAGGTCCGGCCCACGCCATTCTGATGGACGACGATAAACCCAAACCTGAGTCGCTACCCGACAAAGACGCCGAGAGATCTGTTGACGCTGAAGCGCCGCAACAACGGACTTGATCTGCACATTGCGGCAAGGTGTCGCATTGACAGCGTAGCGACCCCGGCCTCTTCCTAGTGCTTACCCTTACGAAATGAAATGTGTTGATACATGTCAATTCAGTGTGTCCATAAGTAAATGACCATACTCTACATTACGGTTCGTTACTTCTTATCAACAGGTGGAGCAGATGAGCGATCTGACGCTTAAACAGACTTACAACTACGCGCTGGTGCGCAAATTCACCGTCATGACTCTGGTTTGGGCCGTGGTGGGCATGCTGGTTGGCGTGTTCATTGCGGTGCAACTGGTCTTTCCCGACATGACCTACGGCATGGAGTGGCTGAGCTGGGGGCGTTTGCGTCCGCTGCACACCAATGCGGTGATTTTCGGTTTTGGCGGTACGGCGCTGTTCGCGACCTCTTACTACATCGTGCAGCGCACTTGTCAGGTGCCGCTGTTCGCGCCCAAACTGGCTGAGTTCACCTTCTGGGGGTGGACGGCGGTCATCGTGCTGTGCGCCATCACCTATCCGCTGGGCATCACCAGCGGCAAGGAATACGCGGAACAGGAATGGCCGATCAGCCTGCTGATCGTCGTGACCTGGGTGGCGTATGCCGTGGTGTTTTTCGGCACCATCATGAAGCGCAAGACGCCGCACATCTATGTGGCGAACTGGTTCTTCGGCGCCTACATCATCACCATTGCGCTGCTCTACATCGTCAACAACATCAAGCTGCCCATCAGCCTGCTGTCGTGGAAGAGCTACTCGGTGTACGGCGGCGCGCAGGACGCGATGATCCAGTGGTGGTACGGCCACAACGCCGTGGGCTTTTTCCTCACCACCTCCTTCCTGGGCATGATGTACTACTTCATCCCCAAGCAGGCCGAGCGCCCGATCTATTCGTACCGCCTGTCGATCGTGCACTTCTGGGCGCTGATCTTCACTTATATGTGGGCCGGCCCGCACCACCTGCTCTACACCGCGCTGCCCGACTGGACGCAGTCGCTGGGCATGGTGTTTTCGCTCATCCTGTTGGCGCCGAGCTGGGGTGGCATGATCAACGGCATGATGACCCTGTCGGGCGCCTGGTACAAGCTGCGCGAAGATCCCATCCTCAAGTTCCTGATCACCGCGCTGTCGTTCTACGGCATGTCCACCTTTGAAGGGCCGATGCTCTCCGTCAAGACGGTGAGCGCACTGGGTCACTACACCGACTGGATCATCGGCCATGTGCATTCCGGCGCCATGGGCTGGGTGGGCATGATCACCATGGGCAGCCTGTACTACCTGATTCCGCGCCTGTGGGGTCAGACCCAGATGTGGAGCAAGCGCCTCATCGAAGTCCACTTCTGGACGGCGACCATCGGCGTGGTGCTCTACATCGCCTCGCTGTGGGTGGCTGGTGTGACCGAAGGGCTGATGTGGCGCGCCATGCAGGCTGACGGTTCGCTGACCTACAGCTTCATCGAGAGCGTCAAGGCGGTCATTCCCCTCTACGTCATTCGCGCCATCGGCGGCTCGATCTATCTCTTCGGCATGTGCCTGATGGTCTACAACGCCTATCGAACCATCCGCCAGGGCAAGCCCGTCGACGCGCCGGTGCCCGCACTGAGCGTGGCCCACGCCTGATCACGATTCGGAGATATTCATGGCAACTTTTAATCACGAGACCATCGAGAAGAACGTGGGTCTGATGATCGTGCTGGTGGCAATCGTCGTCAGCATCGCCGGGCTGGTTCAGCTCGTGCCCCTGTTTTTCGACAAGAGCACGACCCAGCCCATTCCTGGCGTCAAGCCCTACACCGCCTTGCAGCTCGAAGGTCGCGACGTGTATCTGGCCGAGGGCTGCTACCTCTGTCACTCACAGATGATCCGCCCGCTGCGCGCCGAGGTCGAGCGCTACGGCCACTACTCGGTGGCAGGTGAGTCGGTTTACGACCATCCCTTCCAGTGGGGCAGCAAGCGTACCGGCCCCGATCTGGCTCGCGTCGGCGGCAAGTACTCCGACGAGTGGCAGCGCCTGCACCTGCGTCAACCGCGCGATCTGGTGCCCGAGAGCATCATGCCGGCTTACACCTGGCTGCAGCACCAGCCTGCCGAGGCCAATCAGATCCAGGCCAAGATGCGCGCCATGAAAACTCTGGGCGTGCCTTACACCGAAGCCGAGATCGCTGCGGCGCCGCAAGAGCTCGAAGGCAAGACCAAGGAAGACGCGCTGATCGCCTACCTGCAGGGTTTGGGCACGGCGCTGAGCAACTACAAGTCCAAGGCCAACTACATCAACTACTGAGGAAGCGCCATGTCCTTCGGCTCGATCGTTCTCGTTCTCTCCATGGTGGTCTTCGTCGGCATCGTATGGTGGGCGTTTTCGCCCCGGTTCAAAAAGACGCATGAAAAGGACGGAATGATCCCTTTCCTCGATTCCAAGAATCACCCGCCCGAGTCTTTCGACAAGGGCGATGAGTCCGAGACCTCCGACAAGACCAAATCATGAACCAGTTCTATTCCCCCGGGTGGGCCTTCTGGATCGGCGGCGTCACCATTGTTTCCATCGTTGCCCTGTTCCTTTTTCTGCGCGGTACAGCACGGCAAACCGTGTTTCGCGACAAGGCGGGTAATCCCATCGCTACGACCGGCCATGTCTGGGACGGTGATCTGCAGGAGTTCAACAACCCCTTGCCGCGCTGGTGGATGGGGCTGTTCATCCTGACACTGATTTTTGCAGTGATCTATCTATCGCTCTACGGCGGCCTGGCGTTTTACAAGGGCATCCTCGGGTATTCCAGCGACAAGATGTACCAGCAGGAATCGGCCGCGTTCGATGCGCGCATTGAGCCCCTGTATGCGGCCTACATGAAAACGCCGATTCCCGAACTCGCTGCCAACCCCACGGCCATGGCCACCGGTCAGCGCATGTTTCTGACCTATTGCTCTCAGTGTCATGGATCAGACGCGGGGGGCACCAAGGGCTTTCCCAACTTGACCGTCCACAACGCCAATGCCTGGCTGTACGGCAACAGCACCGAGGTTTTGGTGGAAACCATTACCAACGGCCGCTTGGGCATGATGCCGCCGATGGAGGCCGCGGTTGGCGGCAAACCCGGCGTGCTCGCCGTGGCTAATTATGTGCGCAGCCTCAGCGGTATGAAGCACGACGCTCAACTGGCGGCTCAGGGCAAGCCCTTGTTCGCCACGGCCTGCGCGGCTTGCCACGGCGCCGACGGCACAGGCAACAAGGCTCTGGGCGCCCCCGATCTGGCCGACCCCAAGCGGCAGTGGCTGTTCGGGTCGAGCATCGAAACCATTTCGCACACCATTGAGAAGGGTCGTGCCGGCCAGATGCCTGCGCAGAAAGACTTTCTCTCGCCCGAAAAGATTCACTTGCTTGCGGCCTACGTTTACAGCATCAGTCATGGTGCGCAAGCGGCGAAGTAAGTCCAGTCTTCGATTCTTTTCATTCTCTGACCTGCATCGGGGCGCAAGATCAAATGCGCCCCGATGCCGCTTGAGTCAGTCCCGTATTTATCAGCCCGGAACGTGCGATGAACGCCAAGGCGCCAGAACCCAGTGACGACGATATTTCAGCCTCTGAAGAGTGGCTGTACGAGGTTCGCAAAAAAATCTACTCCCGCTCCGTCACCGGTTGGTTCAATAACTGGCGGGTGTTCATGGTGGTGTTCACCCAGGCGCTGTTCTACGGCTTGCCTTGGTTGCAGTGGGATGGCCGCCAGGCCGTGCTGCTCGATCTGTCCACCCGGAAGTTCTACTTTTTCGGCATGATTCTGTGGCCGCAGGACGTGATCTTCCTCGCTCTGCTGCTGATCATCTCGGCCTACGGTTTGTTTTTGTTCACGGCCATCGCTGGGCGACTGTTTTGCGGCTATGCCTGCCCGCAAACGGTGTACACCGAAATTTTCATGTGGATCGAGCGTAAGGTCGAGGGCGACCGGCTGGCACGCATCCGCCTTGACGGCTCCGATTGGAATGCCCGCAAGATCGGCAAAAAAGCGCTCAAGCACGGGTTGTGGATTGCAGTGGCCCTGTGGACGGGCTTCACCTTCGTGGGCTACTTCACGCCCATTCTGACCTTGGCCGGTCAGGTCATCAGCGCAAGCCTTGGCCCCTGGCAAACGTTCTGGATTTTGTTCTACGGTTTCGCCACCTATGGCAACGCCGGGTTCATGCGCGAGCAAGTCTGCAAGTACATGTGCCCTTATGCCCGCTTTCAGTCGGTGATGATCGACAAGGACACGCTCATCGTCACTTACGACACCGAACGGGGCGAGCCGCGCGGCAAACGGGGCAAACATGTCGACCCGCGCGCGCAAGGCAAGGGCGATTGCGTGGACTGCAGCATCTGCGTGCAAGTCTGCCCGACGGGCATCGATATCCGCGATGGCCTGCAATACATGTGCATCGGCTGCGGCGCCTGTGTCGATGCCTGCGATCAGGTCATGGACAAGGTGGGTTATCCGCGCGGGCTGATTCGCTACTCCAGCGAAAACGCCATGAAGAACAAGTGGAGCAAGCGCCAGCAATGGGCGCATCTACTGCGACCGCGCATTCTCATTTACTCGGCGTTGCTGCTCATCATGGTGGGGCTGTTTGTCGGCGGGCTGGCCACGCGCGATCCCTTAAAGATGAACGTGATGCGTGATCGTGGCGTGCTGTCGCGCGAAATTCCCGGTGGTCTGGTCGAGAACGTCTATCAGATCCAGCTGATGAACACCACGGAAAAAGCGCGAAAGATTCGCGTCGAGGTCAAGGGACTGGAGGGCGTGGCGGTGCATGATCGAAATACCTACGAGTTGCCCGCATCGACCAATATTCTCGAGCCGCTGGAAGTGACTATTCCAGTCGACAATGCGAAGAAGGGCGTTTACAAAATCGAGATCATTGCCACATCAGAAGGCGAAAAGCCGATCTCTGCGTCGAGCAAGACCACCTTCATCGTCCCTTGAACACCCGAACCGCAGGAGATGTTTCCATGCAAACCGCCGCTTTCCGCCCCTGGTACCGTGAGCCATGGCCCTGGTTTTTGATCGCGCTTCCCCTGATCGCGGTTTTGGCCAGTGTCTACACCATCTACCTGGCCAGCCGCACCCCCGACAGCCTGGTGACCGACCACTACTACAAAAAGGGGCTCGCGGTAGGCGGCGATATTCAGCGCGAGCGACATGCCCAGGCCCTGCATCTTTCGGGGCAGATCTCAATCGCAGCCGGGCGCATTGACCTCAAGCTCAACCAGCAGATCGCTCCCGACACTCTGCACTTGATGTTGCGTCACCCCTTGTCCAAGCAGAAAGACGTGCAGATCGACTTGCACCGCGGCGCCTCAGGTACTTACAGCGCCTTCTCCCCACCTCTTGAGCCCGTGCGTTACCGCGTGCATGTGGAAACGGCAGACTGGCGCCTCGCGGGTGTCTGGATTCCGGGGACGACGCTGACGCTTGAGCCGGGTGTCTGAACAAAATAAAGGGGCTCCTCTCGGAGCCCCTAAATTCACTGGCTATCACTCAGAGTGATCAGGTTTGCGGCATCAACAATTCAGCGAGGGCGCGGCGATCCGTGATGCGAATCTGGCGCTGCGCCACATGAATCAACCCCGCGGAGTGAAACTTGGACATCAGACGGCTGACCGTCTCCAGTTTCAAGCCGAGATAACTGCCAATCTCTTCGCGGCTCATGCGCAAGACGAATTCATCGGGCGACAGGCCACGGGCCTTGAAGCGTTCGGACAAGTCGAGCAGAAAGCGGGCCAGCCGCTCATCTGCATGCATGCTGCCCAGAGAAAACTGATCTTGCTGCGCCCGCACCAACTTGCCGCCGACGATGCAATGCAGCTGATGCTGCAGCGCGGGCAGGTCGCGCGTGGTGGTTTCCAGCGCACGCAGATCGATTTCGCAGGCCTCGCTGTCTTCGAGCGCGACCGTGTCGGTGAAATAGGTGTGCTGCCCCAGACCCTCCAGGCCCATCAACTCACCGGGAATGTGGAAACCGACAATCTGCTCGCGTCCGTCGGAACTGGTGACATACGATTTGAAAGATCCTGCATGCACCGAATACACCTTGGTCATGGCCTGGCCGGTGCTGAAAAGCGCTTCGCCCTTCTGCACCCGCACGGTTGCCTGAATCACGTCTCGGATACGCCCCATCTCCGACGGCTGCAGCGCAATCGGCAGGCAGAACTTACTTTGAAAGCACACATCGCAAGGATGGGGTTTTTCCATCTGCGTGGCGGTGGGGGTCGGGGTCGATTTCATAGATTTGGATGTCGCGATATTTGCTTCAGTTGATGTTTACAGAATACAGCAGAACATCATGAATACAACCATTCCACTGACCCTATTGTTGATGGGCCTCACAGGCGGGCTGCACTGCGCCGCCATGTGCGGGGGACTGGTGGTGGCCTCCGAGCGCGCATCTACAGAGCATGTGCTCCTTCCGGCGCGTCGGTTGTTTCAAAATCAGCTGCAATTACAGGGCGCACGGGTGTTGTCCTACACCATTTTGGGGGGAATCGCGGGTTTGATCGGGGCTGGGGTGTGGGCCGCGAGCGCGCGGCCGGTGCAACTGAGCCTTTTTACCCTTGGCAACCTGGTGCTCGTTGCGGTGGGCCTATGGATGATCCTGCAACAGGTGCTTTCACCGCGCTGGTTGGCCTGGCAGCAGAAGTGGCTCGGCGGCAGTTGGGTTGGGCGCGGATTGACCCGGTTGACTCAGCCCTTGCTATCGCGGCTGCTGCCCTTCAACACCTTTCCCAAACGGCTGGGCGCCGGGCTACTCTGGGGTTTGCTGCCTTGTGGACTGGTGTATTCCGCGCTTTCTCTGGCGTTTCTCAGCGCCACGGCTTGGGAGGGTGCCCTGGCCATGCTGGCCTTCGGCCTGGGCACTCTGCCGCATATGCTCTTTGCCGGTCACACGCTGCGTTGGGTAAGTCAGCGCACCAATCAGCGCTGGTTTCACTTGGCTGCCGGTACGTTGCTCTTGCTGTTTGCCGTCTATGGCTTCTGGAAACTGTTCCATGCGGGCAGCGAATTGCCGATGGGCGGCTGCGCCTGAGCGAGCCCCAGCTTTTAGGCGATGTCGAAGGTGTGGATTTGGAAGTGCCCGGCGCGCAGGTCTGCGAAGTAGCGCTGCAATGTTTGCGCCACGCTGCGAAAGGCGATCCGCTCCCAGGGAATGTCCGCTTCGTGAAAAAGCTGGACATCGAGACTCTCTTGTCCCGCTTGCCATTGGGGCTGGGTGAGTTGCCCCCGGTAAAAGAAATAGACCTGATTCGCGGGCAGCACGTTGATGACCGCGTAAAGACCCTTCAACGCCACTTCGGCGCCGGCTTCTTCACGGGTCTCGCGAAGGGCGCCCACTTCGGTGCTTTCGCCAATTTCCATAAAACCCGCGGGCAAGGTCCACAAACCATAGCGCGGCTCGATCGCCCGCTTGCACAACAAAACCTGTTGCCCCCAGGCCGGTATGACGCCGACGATGTTGCGCGGATTTTCGTACTGGATGTGCCCGCAGGCCGGGCAAACCGCGCGCGGACGGGAATCGCCTTCAGGAACGCGGTAGATTACCGGCGAGCCGCAAGCGGTGCAATGGCGTATGGGCGGATTGTGCATGGGCTTGGCTAAGTGCAGGAGGGCAGTCTATTTTGAAACCAATGCGCTGCCAACTCGGTACCGTCAACGTACAAAAGTCCTAAACGCGTTGATGGCTTTAGGGCTTTTGCACTGCTGTGCACTGCCGAAAACGATTAGATGGTGCCGGGAGCGGGACTCGAACCCGCACGCTTTTAAGGGCGCTGGATTTTGAATCCAGTGCGTCTACCGATTCCGCCATCCCGGCTGGGAGATCAGGCATTCGTGCATTTGCGCCTGACGGAAAGCAAAACGGGGAATCGAAATCCCCCGTCTGTACTTTCTGCAATTTTGGTGCCCAGAAGAGGACTCGAACCTCCACGCCTCGCAGCGCTAGTACCTGAAACTAGTGCGTCTACCAATTCCGCCATCTGGGCAACGAAGCTGAACATCTTAGCATAAAGTTCGTGCTTGTAAAGACTGGGCCGCGCTTTTGAGGTTGATCGGGGTCCGCGGTGATAATGCAGTAGTCAGAACAATGTTTGGCATCATCTCCATGCGGCACCAAGGCCGCGACTCTGCAGTGGTCTGCAGTCAAGAAAAGGATCATCCGTGATTGTTGAAGGTATCGTGCGCGGTCATCGCGATGGTCATGGCTTTGTCACGCCCGATGATGGCGGCCCCGATGTTTATCTTCCGCCGCAGCAGATGCGCACTGTGCTACATCTGGACAGGGTGCGAGTACGTGTGGGCAAGCCCGATCGGCGGGGGCGGACTGAAGGGCAGATCATCGGCATTCTGGAACGGAGCACGCGCCCCATCATCGGGCGTTTGTTGCAAGAGGGCGGAACGTGGTTGCTGGCGCCCGAGGACAAGCGCTATGTGCAAGATATTCTGATATCACCCGATGCCATTGGCAAGGCGCGTGCTGGTCAGGTGGTGAGCGCTGAAATCACCCAGCCGCCGCTGCCCAACGTGCAGCCGGTCGGGCGGGTGCTGGAGGTGTTGGGGGAGCTCGATGACCCCGGCATGGAGATTGAAATTGCGGTGCGCAAGTACGGCGTACCGCATTTGTTTTCGAGCGGCGCGCTGCGCGAAAGCGCGGCTTTGCCTGACGCGGTGCGTGATGCCGACTCGGCCGGGCGCATCGATTTGCGCGATGTGGCGCTGGTGACCATCGACGGCGAGGACGCGCGGGATTTCGACGATGCGGTGTATTGCGAGCCCGCGAAGATCGGTCGCGCCAAGGGCTGGCGTTTGCTGGTGGCGATTGCCGATGTCTCGCATTACGTGCGCGAAGGGACTGAGCTCGACGCGGATGCGCTGGAGCGTGCGACCTCGGTGTATTTTCCGCGGCGCGTGATTCCCATGCTGCCGGAAAAGCTGAGCAATGGCCTGTGCTCGCTGAACCCTCAGGTGGATCGTCTGTGCATGGTGTGCGACGTGCTGATCTCCGCGCAGGGGGAGCTCAAGGCCTATCAGTTTTATCCGGCGGTGATGCGTTCTCAGGCGCGACTGACCTACACGGAGGTTGCAGACATCTTGTCGAACACGGCAGGAAAGCTAGCGCGCGAGCGTGCGCCGCTGGTGCCACATCTGCTCAATCTGCATGCCGTGTTTCACGCCTTGCTCAAGTCGCGGCAGGTTCGGGGCGCGCTCGATCTCGATATTCCCGAAACGCAGATTGTGGTGAATGCCGCGGGCAAGATCGAGGCCATCGTGCCGCGACATCGCAACGACGCGCACCGGCTGATCGAGGAATGCATGCTGGCAGCCAATGTGTGTGCCGCCGATTTTCTGGAACGCAACAAACAGCTTGCGCTCTATCGCGTTCACGAAGGCCCAACGCCCGAAAAGCTCGAAACACTGCGCACCCTGCTGCGCAATCTCGGGCTCACGCTGGGCAGCAAAGGGGCGCCCGAACCCGCCGACTATCAGGCGCTGGCGCAGTCCATCGAGGAGCGGCCGGACGCCCTACAGATTCAGACGCTTCTGCTGCGTTCCATGCAGCAGGCCATTTATACGCCGCACAACAGCGGGCACTTCGGCCTGGCCTATCCCGCCTACACCCATTTCACCAGCCCGATTCGTCGCTATCCCGATCTGCTCACGCATCGCGGCATCAAGGCCATTCTGCACGGCACGCATTACACCCCGAAGTTCAGCGAACGCATCGAACTCAATCGTGGCGAGCAGAACGCGCGCCGCGCGCCGCAGCGTCAGCTTGCAAGCGTGGCTCCGGCGGC
Source organism: Thiomonas sp. UBA7699 (assembly GCF_002482605.1). NCBI lineage: Bacteria > Pseudomonadati > Pseudomonadota > Betaproteobacteria > Burkholderiales > Thiomonas > Thiomonas sp. UBA7699. The sequence continues at coordinate 98,778 of NZ_DLGH01000001.1, forward strand.
TCCGGTATCCAAGGAGAGGGCTAAGGACATGCCGATCTGGGAGGCGGCCGGGGTGCATTGCTCGTCCAATGAGCGTCGGGCCGACGAGGCCAGCCGCGATGTCGAGAGCTGGTTGAAGTGCTGGTATATGCGCGACAAGCTCGGCGAGGAGTACGCGGGCACGATCACCGCAGTGACCGGCTTTGGCCTTTTTGTGCAACTCGATGCCCTGTTTGTCGAAGGCCTGGTGCATGTCTCGGAGATCGGCGCCGATTACTTTCGCTACGACGAGGCGCGCGGCGAGTTGCGCGGTGAACGCACCGGTATTCGTTATGCCTTGGGCGGGCGTCTGCTCGTGCAGGTCAGCCGGGTCGATCTGGATGGCCGCAAAATTGACTTCCGCCTGGTGCGCGAAGGCGGCAAGTCCAGCCCGTCTAACAAGCCTTTGCCGACTTCCGGAGAGATCAAGGGAGTCGACGAAGACGTGTTTGCGCTGAATCCGCAAATGTCGGCCGGTGTGCGCAAATCCCGGACGTCGTCGAACGGGGTGGGCAAAGGAGTGGCCAAATCGGGCGGCAAGAGCCAGCGTGGCCCAGCGGAGGCCGCGATTAAAACCGCGGCCGCGCCAAGTGCCAACGGCAAGGCGGCGAAGGGAAAATCGTCCGCAGATCGCAAGACTGGCAAGTCGACCAGCCCGCGCAAACGGGTCCGCTGAGCCGCTTGCAGCCTGCGCCGTTCGAACTCGACAGGTGCAAAGTCTCAAACGACGGGTGGTACGGCGGCCGCAGCCGAAGCAACGGTGCGCTTATTAGGCCGCGTTTTGAGGCGGCCTCGGTCTGAAAGCCGCATCCAACTGCGCAACGCGATCATGCTGGCCAGGATCATGGGGAAAGAGCCCGGAATCCACAGGATCAGGCCGCCAAGGTGTTGGTCAGTCAATGGGTCGAGGCTCAGCGCGCGTCCGCAAATTTCATAAATCGGGTAGTAGTCGGTCATGCTCAGAGCGAGGATCGCGCCCCACACCATGGTCGGTAGCATGCTCAGCAGAGGCAGAAAAACCCGTTTTCCCGGCGAGAGATGGGCAGGCGGATTGGGACGGGTATCGAGAACCAGCCACCAGAACAAAAGACCATCAAGCGCCATGCTCCAGTTCATCAACCGGTAGGTCGGCGCATTGAGCATGACAAAGGGGTGAAAAGACGGAATCAGCCAGAGCAATGCCATGCCGCCAAACAAAAACGCGGCAAAGTAAGGGTTGAACAGCACGAGCTTGGTCGCCCGTACAACTGCGTTGCGCTGAAAAGGCTTCAGCCAGCGCACCCTGATGCTCACGGGAATGCCGGCTCGCAGCACAGCGAGCGGATAGCTCCACATCATGAGCAGCGGCGCGAAATCATGCAGCGAAATTTGCTGCGAGATATGCACAAAAAACTGATGTTCGGCGTAGTAGTCCCAGCGGGTTTGGAAGGCCTGCCACATCAGCACCCATCCCAGCCAGAACCGAACCTGGCGCGAGACTGAAATCTTCCGTCTGCGGCAGCCGCGCACATAGAGAACAGCCGCAGTCGCCAACAGGACGAGGGCCGTTGGAGACAGTTCCCAGGGTATGAACCAACGCAGCAGGGAGTCCATGTGTGGAAGGGAAAAAAGAAAGTGCAATTCGCGATAAGACACGCACTTTAACGCGCGGCGACAGTCTCGAGGTCGAGAGGCCGACAAGACATGAAAAACCCGGCGCGAGGCCGGGTTGACAAAGGGGGCGAACCGTTCAGTCGATGGTGCGCAGAACGTCCCGAAGGGTCGACATGATCTGATCGATCTGGCCGCGCTCGATGATGAGCGGCGGCGACAGCGCAAGGGTGTCGCCCGTGTACCGCACCAGCAGGCCGCGTGCGTAGCAGCCGACAAACGCTTCAAAGGCCCGTTTGCCCACGCCGGCAGGCCGCGACTCCAGCTCGATGGCGCCGATCAGCCCGATATTGCGAAGGTCTTTGACGTGCCGCACGTCTCGCAGGGCGTGCAGCGCTTCCTGCCAGTAGTGTGCAATGCCGTCGTCCTGCACGCGGGTGAGCAGTTGGTCGCGCTTGTAAATCTTTTGCGCCGCGACGGCAGCGGCCATGGCCAGAGGATGGCCCGAATAGGTGTAACCGTGGAAAAATTCGACGGTGCCGTCCGGAGATCCGTTCACGACCGTGTCGTAAATGCCATTACGCACGAACACGGCGCCCAGCGGCACCGCCGCATTGTTCACCGCCTTGGCAGTGGTGATGATGTCGGGCGTGACCTTGAAATACTGTGCGGCAAACGGCGTGCCCAGCCGACCATAACCGGTGATGACCTCATCGAAAATCAACAGGATGCCGTGTTTGTCGCATATTGCGCGCAGCCGTTCCAGATACCCCTTGGGCGGCACGAGCACACCGGTTGACCCAGCGACGGGCTCGACGATCACGGCGGCGATATTGCTCGCATCATGCAGCGCCACAATGCGTTCGAGCTCATCGGCAAGGTGTCCGCCCCATTCCGGTACGCCCCGCGAAAACGCCTGATGGTCAGGCGCGTAAGTGTGGGGCAGATGATCCACATTGGGCAGCAGCGAACCGCGGAAGGTCTTGCGATTCGCCAACATACCGCCCACGGAGATGCCCCCGAATCCCACGCCGTGATAGCCGCGCTCACGCCCGATGAACAGGGTGCGCGTTCCGTCACCGCGCGCCCGGTGATAGGCCAGGGCGATCTTCAGGGCCGAGTCCACCGACTCCGAGCCGGAGTTGGTGAAAAATACCTTTTTCAGATCGGCGGGAGCGATTTCGGCCAGCAGATTGGCCGCCTCGAACTGCACAGGGTGGCCCATCTGGAATGGGGGGGCATAGTCCATCTCCTGCGCCTGATGGGCAATGGCCGCGCTGATCTCCGGTCGGCCGTGGCCTGCGTTGACGCACCATAGGCCCGATGTGCCGTCCAGAATTTGACGTCCGTCGTGAGAGCGGTAATACATGCCTTGCGCACTGACGAGCAATCGGGGGGCGGCCTTGAACTGCCGGTTGGCGGTGAACGGCATCCAGAGCTGGTCCATCGACGGTAGCTCGGTCATTGCGCCAGAACGCTGAAGTTCGGCTTGATCCATGAAACTCTCCTGTGAACGGGAATGTGTGTGGCTCCGATGTTTCGGTCTGTGCCCCCTCAAATATAGCGAAGGCGTTGTCAAGCAGCGACACCGCGCCAAAAAGAAAAAGCCCCGCAGGGCGGGGCTTTTTCGGTGAAGCAGTCAGCTCTAAGTAGGCAGCTTTCTTGAAACAGCTTACTTGGTGACCATATGGGTACCGACAACCTCGACCACCGTGCGGCGGTTGGGGGCTTGGCATTCCACTTGGCTCTTGAAGGAGCCCTTGCAGCTCTTGGGATCGACGCGGAAGTCGGTCTTGCCCTTGCCTTCGACGTAGATCTTGTCAGCCGGAACACCCTGGCTCACCAGATAAGCCTTCACGGCTTCAGCACGGCGAACGGAGAGCTTCTGGTTGTAAGCCACGCTGCCGAAGCTGTCGGTGTAGCCGGTAGCGATCACGACTTCCAGATTGATGGCCTTGATCTTGCCAGCCAGATCATCGAGCTTTTCCTTGCCAGCGGGCAGCAGAACAGCCTTGTTGAACTGGAAGAAGGCGTCGGCGTTGTAGGTGACCTTTTCGCTCACAGGCACAGGGGCCGGAGCGGGGGCGGGGGCGGGCGCAGGCGCGGCAGCAGGTGCGGGGGCAGGTGCCGGAGCAGGTTCAGCCTTGGCCACGACAGGCAGGCCACAAGCTTCGCTGGAGGCGGTTGCCGGCGTCCAGAAGTTGTCTTGCCAGCACAGCTTGTTGTCGCCGTTCATCCAGGTCAGACCGTACGGGTCTTGCCAGTTGTTGATGCTGCGAGCCTCACCGGCATGGGCAGCCGCCAGCGAAGATGTTGCGAGAACCGCAGCTGCGAACAATTTTGCGATTTTTTTGGGGTGGATCATGTTATTTCCTCTCGGTCGTTGATCGTTCATCGCAGCCAGAACTGCGTGTTGCCATAATAAGCGCCAGGATGCTTTGGGGTGTGAGCAATTGCCGCTTGAACTCGTTCACTGCCCGAGAACCCGACACCTGACGCATTCACTACTAGTAAACCCGAAGACATTGTGCCACAGCGTCTGTGACGTTCAATTGCTGAAACGATTCGTTTACGTTCTGCCCCGAGGTGCGCATACCGGCGTTGCTGTTTCGCAACATTGGCCTGATTTTTCTGCTCCACATTCCGTCATCCATTTCGCTGCTGCGCTGAAACCGAGCGAGGAAATACGGGCTGCTAACATCGTTCGCTTGACTGGGGGCGCGTCTGCTAGACGGGCGACGCCCGGTTTGTCGGGCCCGGTCTGGTCGCTCCGACGTCTGATCTATTGCTGCGAAGCACTCACTCATGTCCGTTTTTGCCAAAGAAACCCTGCCAATCAGCCTAGAGACGGAAATGCGCCGCTCCTACCTCGATTACGCGATGAGCGTGATCGTGGGTCGTGCACTTCCCGATGTGCGAGATGGCCTCAAGCCGGTGCATCGGCGCGTGCTGTATGCGATGCACGAATTGAGCAATGCCTGGAATCGGCCTTATAAGAAGTCGGCGCGCATCGTGGGTGACGTGATCGGTAAATACCACCCGCACGGTGACCAGTCGGTGTACGACACCATCGTGCGCATGGCGCAGGATTTTTCCTTGCGCTACATGCTGGTGGACGGACAGGGCAACTTTGGCTCGGTGGACGGCGACAACGCCGCGGCCATGCGCTACACCGAAATCCGGCTGTCGAAGATCGCGCACGAAATGCTGGCCGATATCGACAAGGAAACCGTCGATTTCGGCCCCAACTATGACGGCTCAGAGCAGGAGCCGCTGCTGTTGCCTGCGCGTCTGCCCAATTTGCTGATCAATGGCTCGTCGGGTATTGCGGTGGGCATGGCCACCAATATTCCGCCGCACAACCTGGGCGAGGTGCTCGACGCCTGTTTGCATTTGTTGCGCAACCCCGGGGCGACGATCGAAGAGTTGATGGAGCGCGTGCCTGCGCCCGACTTCCCGACGGCGGGCATCATCTATGGCACTTCGGGAGTGCGCGACGCTTACCGCACTGGACGCGGTCGGGTGGTGATGCGGGCGCGTTGCCACTTTGAAGATCTCGAAAAGGGTCAGCGTCAGGCCATCATCGTCGACGAGTTGCCGTACCAGGTCAACAAACGCACCTTGCTTGAGCGCATCGCCGAGCTGGTGCAAGAGAAAAAGATCGAAGGCATCAGCCACATCCAGGACGAGTCCGACAAGTCCGGCATGCGCGTGGTCATCGAACTCAAGCGCGGCGAAGTGCCTGAAGTGGTGCTCAACAATCTGTACAAGCAAACCCAGCTGCAAGACACCTTTGGCGTCAACATGGTGGCGCTGGTGGATGGTCAGCCGCGTTTGCTCAACCTGCAGCAGATGATCGCGGCCTTTTTGTCGCACCGCCGCGAGATCATCACCCGCCGCACGGTGTTCGACCTGCGCAAAGCGCGTGAACGTGGGCATGTGCTCGAAGGTCTGGCTGTGGCGCTGGCCAATGTCGATCGCATGATCGAACTCATCAAGGCCGCGCCCACGCCGCCGGTGGCGAAAGAGCGTCTGCTGGCGCAGACCTGGGAGCCGGGCGAGGCGCGCGCCATGCTGTCGCGCGTGGAGGGTGACATCACCCAGTTCCAACCCGACGATCTCGACGCGCGTTACGGCCTCAAACCCGACGGTTATTACCTCAGCGAGACGCAAGCGCAGGAAATCCTGCAGATGCGGCTGCAGCGCCTGACCGGCCTGGAGCAGGACAAGATCGTGAGCGAATACAAGGACGTCATGGAGCAGATCGCCGATCTGCTCGACATCCTTGCCAAGCCTGAGCGCATGACCGAAATCATCACCACCGAAATGAGCACCTTGCGTGCCGAGTTCGGCGATGCGCGCCGTTCGCACATCGAGGTCAATGCTTACGACATCGATGTCGAAGACCTCATCACCCCGCAAGACCTGGTGGTCACCATCTCGCATTCGGGCTACGTCAAGAGCCAGCCTCTGGCGGAATACCGTGCGCAGCGCCGCGGCGGCCGGGGCAAGCTGGCCACGGGCACCAAGGAAGACGACTGGGTCGAGCAACTGTTCGTGGCCAACACCCACGACATGCTGCTGTGCTTCTCCAACCGGGGCCGGGTGTACTGGATGAAGGTGTACGAATCGCCGATGGGCGGACGCGGCTCGCGCGGCAAACCTCTGGTCAATCTGTTTCCGTTGCAGGCCGGTGAGAAGATCACCACCGTACTGCCGGTCAAGGCCTTCGACGAGCAGCACTATGTGTTCATGGCGACCGCGCGCGGCACGGTGAAAAAGACGCCGCTGACGGCGTTCGCCAACCGTCGTACCGCGGGCATCATCGCGGTCGGGCTCGATGACGACGACTACCTCATCGGTGCGGCCATTACCGATGGTCAGCACGACGTCATGTTGTTTTCGGATGCGGGCAAGGCGGTGCGTTTCGACGAGGCCGACGTACGCCCGATGGGCCGCGAGGCGCGCGGGGTGCGCGGCATGCAGCTTGAAGCCGATCAGTCCGTCATCGCCTTGCTGGTGGCCGAAGACGAAACCCAGAGCGTGCTGACCGCCACGGAAAACGGCTTCGGCAAGCGCACGTCCATCACCGAGTACACCCGTCATGGGCGCGGTACCAAGGGCATGATCGCCATCCAGACTTCGGAGCGCAACGGCAAGGTGGTGGCGGCCTGCCTGGTGCGGACCAGCGATGAAATCATGCTCATCACCGATACCGGTGTACTGGTGCGCACGCGGGTGGAAGAGATTCGTGAAATGGGCCGGGCGACGCAGGGCGTCACCCTGATCGCGCTTGACGCCAAGGCGCATCTCATCCAGGTGCAGCCGGTGGTGGAGGCGGACGACGACGAGCTGCCCCCGACCGAGCCGCCCCCGGCGGAAGACGGCGGCGCCGACACGGCCGCGGAGTGAGCCGAGATGGTCAAGCAACGCCCCTATAACTTCTCCGCCGGGCCGGCCGCCATTCCTGAAGAGGTGCTGGAACAGGCCGCGGCCGAGATGCTCGACTGGCACGGCTGCGGCATGAGCGTGATGGAAATGAGCCACCGCGGGCCGCAGTTCGAGTCCATCATCGCGCAGGCCGAGGCCGATCTGCGCGAGTTGCTGCAGATCCCTGACGACTACGCCGTGCTGTTCATGCAAGGCGGGGCGATTGCGGAGAACGCCATTGTTCCGCTGAATCTATCGCGCGGGGCCAAGGCCGACTATGTGGTGACCGGAAGCTGGTCGCAAAAAAGCCAGCAAGAGGCCCGCAAATACTGCGATGTGCACCTGAGCGCCAGCGCCCACGACGATCAAGGCTACGGCAGCATTCCCGACAACGCCGCCTGGAGCATCCGCCCCGACGCGCAATATCTGCACGTCTGCACCAACGAAACCATCGACGGGGTTGAGTTTCACTTCGTGCCCGATAGCCGCGGCGTGCCGCTGGTGGCCGATATGTCCTCGCACCTGTTGTCGCGTGCAGTGGAGGTGTCGCGCTACGCCTGCATCTATGGCGGCGCGCAGAAGAACATCGGCCCGGCAGGACTCACTCTGGTCATCGTTCGCCGCGATCTGCTGGGCCATGCCCTGCCGCATTGCCCCAGCGCCTTCGACTATGCCGTGGTGGCGGCCAACCATTCCATGTTCAACACGCCGCCCACTTACGCGATCTACATCGCCGGACTGGTGTTGCAGTGGATCAAGCGTCAGCGTTTCGATGGACTTGAAGGGTTGGCCGCGGTGGAAGCGCGCAATATTGCCAAGGCGCATCTGCTGTACGACGCGCTCGACGCCTCGCAGCTTTACGAAACCCGCGTGGCGCGCGATTGCCGCTCGCGCATGAATGTGCCGTTTCATCTGCGTGATACCGCTTTGAACACCGCTTTCCTGCAAGGCGCCGAGGCGGCGGGGCTGCTGCAACTCAAGGGGCACAAGTCGGTGGGCGGCATGCGGGCCTCGATCTACAACGCCATGCCGCTTGAAGGCGTGCAGGCGCTGGTGAACTACTTGCAAGACTTTGAAAAACGCCACGGCTGAAATCCGATGAGCCAAGATTCCCAAGATGACCTGAGCCCCTGGCGTGACCAGATCGACGCCCTCGACAAACAGATTCTGGCGCTGCTCAACCAGCGGGCCGAAGCCGCGCAGCAGATCGGCCATATCAAACAGCGTTTGAACATGCCGGTGTTCCGTCCCGAGCGTGAACGTCAGGTGATCGAAAAGCTGCATGAGCACAATGCCGGGCCGCTGCGCAATGCCGGCGTGAGCGCCATATGGCGCGAAGTCATGTCGGCCTGCCGCGCGCTGGAGGCGCCGCAGCGCGTGGCGTATCTGGGCCCTGCGGGCACGTTCAGCGAGCAGGCGGCGCGGCGGTTCTTCGGTGCCAGTGCGCAAGGCTTTCCCTGCGCGACCATCGACGATGTGTTTCGCAGCTATTTGAGTGGTGAGAGCGAGTTCGCCATCGTGCCGGTGGAAAACAGTACCGAAGGCGCGGTGGCGCGGAGCATGGATCTGCTGCTGGCGCATCCGGTGCATCTGTGCGGCGAGGTCAGTTTGCCGGTGCGGCATTTCCTGATGCGGCAGATGCCCGATCTACAGGGCATCCAGACGGTCGCTGCGCATCCTCAAGCTTTGGCCCAGTGCGCAGGCTGGCTGCGTGCGCATCTGCCCAATGCCGAAATTCGTCCCGTATCGAGCAATGCCGAGGGCGCCCGGCTGGCTGCGGAAGACGCCAGCATCGCCGGGATCGCCGCCGAGGCGACCGCGGTGCTTTACGGCCTGCACATCGCCGCGCGCGCCATTCAGGATGAGGCGCAGAACACCACGCGCTTTGTCGTGCTCGGCGCGGCGCAGCCCGAACCCACCGGGTCCGACCGCACCAGCCTCATCCTCTCCGTGCCCAACCGCGCCGGTGCGGTGTACGACCTGCTCAAACCGCTGGCCACGCATGGGGTGAGCATGACCCGGTTCGAGTCGCGCCCGGCGCGCTCGGGCGAATGGGAATACGCTTTTTATATCGACGTCGAAGGGCATCAAGACGAGCCTCGGGTGGCGACCGCTTTGCGCGAGCTGCAAGGGGTGTGCGCGATGTACAAGTGCCTGGGCTCCTACCCCATCGATAAAAAACCACGCGACAACTGAGCTGAGCACGGCTCGCATCTCCCGAGAGATTGAACATGTCAGAACAACACGCCACCCAAGCCCGCTGGGGCGCCGATTACGTCCAGGCCATTTCACCTTACGTCGGGGGCAAGCCCATCGCCGAAGTCGCGCGGCAGTTTGGTTTGCAGCCCGAGCGCATCGTCAAGCTGGCCTCGAATGAAAACCCGCTGGGCATGTCGCCCAAGGCGCGTGAGGCCATCATGGCCGCGATGGCCGATAGCACCCGCTACCCCGACAACGACGGCTACGCGCTGAAACAGGCGCTGGCCAGCAAGCTGAGTGTGCCGGCCGAGTGGATCACCCTCGGCCATGGTTCGAGCGACCTGCTGGAAATGGCCGCGCGCGCCTTGCTGACCGACGCCGATGCCGGCATGTATTCGCGCTACAGCTTCATCGTTTACACGCAAGCGGTGCAGGGCGTGGGGGCAACGCATCAGGTCGTGCCCGACCGCGATTTTGGTCACGACCTGTCGGCCATGCTGGCCGCCATCACCCCGCAGACCAAGCTGATCTTCGTGGCGAACCCCAACAATCCAACCGGCACGTTTTTGCCGGCTGGCGAGCTGCACGACTTTCTGCGCAAGGTGCCGCCGCACATCGCCGTGGTGCTCGACGAAGCCTATGTGGAATACATCGAACCCGCGCTGCGTTATGACAGCATGGCTTGGGTGCGCGAATTTCCCAATCTGATTGTTTCGCGCACCTTTTCCAAGGCTTACGGCCTGGCGGGCCTGCGCATGGGCTACGGCGTGTCGCAGCCGGCGCTGACCGATGTGCTCAACCGGGTGCGCTCGGCCTTCAACACCAGCACGCTAGGACAGGCCGCGGCGCTTGCCGCGCTGGACGATCTGGCTTTCATCGATCAGGCCTATGCGGTCAACCGCGCCGGTCAGGCGCAGTTGGCTGCGGCGTTCGAGGCGCTGGGCCTGCGCTACATCCCCTCGCAAGGCAACTTCATTCTGGTGAAGGTGGGCGATGACGCAAAGGCTGGCGCGCGATTGAATCTGGCGCTGTTGCAGCGCGGCGTGATCGCCCGTCCGGTGGACAACTACGGACTGCCCCAATGGCTGCGCATCTCGGTGGGTACCGAGGCGGAAAACGCCACCTGTATCGCCGCACTGCGCGACCACTATGCCGCAAGCTGAGGCCATGGACACTGTGATCGGCGACGAAGCCTCTGTGCAGTTCGAGCGTCTGGCCATTCTCGGGGTCGGTCTGCTCGGTGGCTCGTTCGCCCTGGCTGCGCGTCGAGCCAAGCTGGCGCGGCGCGTCGTGGGCTACAGCAAGTCGCCCACGACCACCCGCACCGCGCTGGAACGCGGCATCATCGACGAGGAGGCCGATTCGGCGCTGCGTGCGGTGCATGGCGCAGATCTCGTGCTGCTGGCCGTGCCGGTGGTGTCCACCGGCGATCTGCTCAAGCAGTTGCGGCACGGGCTGGAGCCCCACGCCCTGGTGATGGACGTCGGCAGCACCAAGGGCAATGTGGTGGCGGCGGCGCAGTCGCAACTCGGCGCGCGGCAAGGCCAGTTCGTGCCCTGCCATCCCATAGCGGGTAAGGAAAAGAGCGGGGTGCTGCATGCCGAAGCCGGTTTGTTCGACGGCAAGCGCGTGGTCATCACGCCGCTTGCGGCCAACAGCGACAGCTTTGTGGACATCGCCACCCAGGCGTGGGAGTCGATCGGCGGCGTGGTTTCGGTGATGTCGCCCGAAGAGCACGATGCGGCCTTTGCCGCCGTCAGCCACCTGCCGCATCTGCTGGCGTTCAGCTATGTGTATGCGCTCTCCAGCCAGCCGCAGGGCGGCGCTTTTCTGCAACTGGCCGGACCGGGGTTTCGCGACTTCAGCCGCATCGCCGGGGGCGATCCGCACATGTGGCGCGACGTGCTGCAGGCCAATCGCGACGAAGTGCTGCGGCAACTGCAACTCTACAAACAGGCGCTGGCGGGTTTTGAAGCGCAGATTCAGCAGGGCAACTGGAGCGCGGTCGAGGCGCTGATTCGCCGCGCCAGTCAGGTGCGGCAGGGCTGGGACGCTCCGGCGTCGTCCGATGATGAAGTCTGAGGTGCGCGATCTGCCGCCGCTCATCGGCGCGGGCGGACGGGTGAAGCTGCCCGGTTCCAAGAGCATTTCCAATCGCGTCCTGCTGCTTGCGGCGCTGGCAGAGGGCCAGACCGAGATCACCGGCCTGCTCGATTCCGACGACACCCGCGTGATGCTCGCTGCGCTGCAAGCGCTGGGCATTGCCGTGCGGCGCGAGGGCCAGACGGCTCATGTGCAGGGCGGGGCAGGGCGCTTTCCGGCAGCGCAGGCCGATCTGTTCATGGGCAACGCGGGCACCGCGATCCGGCCGCTGACCGCCGCGCTGGCGCTGCTGGGAGGCGACTATGCGCTGCACGGCGTGCCCCGCATGCATGAACGCCCGATCGGCGATCTGGTCGATGCGCTGCGGCAGTTCGGTTGCGACATCCGCTACACCGGGCAGGAAGGCTATCCGCCGCTGCACATCGGGGCCAGCCATTTCCGCCTGAATGGCGACGTGGCCGTGCGCGGCGATGTCTCCAGCCAGTTTCTCACCGCCCTGCTGCTGGCGCTGCCACTCAAGGCGAGCGATCACGACATCGCCATTGCGGTGCAGGGCGAGCTGATTTCCAAACCCTATATCGAGATCACCCTCAACTTGCTGCGGCGCTTTGGCGTGCAGGTGCAGCGCACCGGGTGGGAGCGGTTTGTCATTCCTGCGGGCAGTCGCTTGCGTAGCCCTGGCCGTATCGCCGTGGAGGGCGATGCTTCGTCGGCCTCTTACTTTCTGGCGGCGGGTGTGCTGGGTCAATGGCACGGCAGGGGCGCGCCGGTGCGGGTGGAGGGCGTGGGGCGAGACAGCATTCAGGGCGACGTGGCGTTTGCGCGCGTGCTCGAAGACCTCGGCGCCCAGGTGCGCTGGGGCGACGACTTTATCGAAACCGACGGCCTGCAAGCCGGATTGACCGCGCTGCGCGGTGGCGACATCGACTGTCTGGCCATTCCCGACGCTGCCATGACCCTAGCGATGACCGCGCTGTTCGCCGACGCGCCCACCACGCTGACCGCCATCGGCAGTTGGCGCGTGAAAGAAACCGACCGCATCCACGCCATGGCCACCGAGTTGACCAAGCTCGGGGCGCAGGTCGAATCCGGCCCCGACTGGCTGCGTGTGCATCCCTTGCCCGCAGCGCAGTGGCGCAGTGCGGCCATCGCCACTTACGACGATCACCGCATGGCCATGTGTTTTTCGCTCGCCAGCTTCGGCCATGCCGACATCCGCATTCTCGATCCGGGCTGTGTGGCCAAGACCTACCCCGGCTATTTCGACGACTTTGCCCGCATTGCCCGGCCCGTGCCGGTCATCGCCATCGACGGCCCCACCGCCTCCGGCAAAGGCAGTATCGCCACCGCCGTGGCCGAGGCGCTGGGCTTCGATTGCCTCGACTCGGGCGTGCTCTACCGCCTCACCGCCTGGGAGGCATTGCAGCAGGGCGTGCCGCTGGACGACAGCGACGCGCTGGCCCGGCTCGCGGCCGATCTGCCCGTGACCTTTACTGCGGGCGGCATCGTCCTGAACGGACAAGTTTTCGACGCGGCACAACTTCGCACCGAAGCCGTCGGGCAAGCCGCTTCGACCATCGCCGCCATTCCCTCCGTGCGCGAAGCCTTGTTTGCCTTGCAGCGCAGCTTTCGCCGCGCGCCGGGGCTCGTGGCCGATGGTCGAGACATGGGCACTATCGTCTTTCCAGACGCCCCCCTCAAGGTCTTCCTCACCGCCAGTGCCCACAGTCGCGCCGAGCGCCGGTATAAGCAATTGATTTCACAAGGGATTCCCGCTATACTTGCCGACGTTTTTGCGGAGCTTGAGTTGCGCGACGCACGCGATACCCAGCGTGACGTGGCTGCGCTGAAGCCCGCGCCAGACGCCCAACTGCTTGACAGCACCGATTTGAGCCTTGAGCAAACGGTTGAAGCTGTGTTGGCTTTGTGGCGTCAATCCGTCTGAACGCGCGCCCTGCGCGTCTCAGTTTTTTCTCTCTCCAACCCCACGGTCTTTCGTGGTTTGAAGGTCTTAACTCAATGTCCTCTGTCTCCCCAAGTGCTGCTTCCACCGAGTCGTTTGCCGCACTGTTTGAAGAATCCCTGCAATCACGCGACATGCGCACCGGCGAAGTCATTACCGCCGAAGTCGTGGCGGTCGATCAGAACTTTGTCGTGGTCAACGCCGGGCTGAAGTCCGACGCCTACATCCCCATCGAAGAGTTCCACAACGATCAGGGTGAAGCCGACGTTCACGTCGGCGATTTCGTCTCGGTTGCCATCGACGCGCTGGAAAACGGCCGCGGCGACACCGTGCTGTCGCGCGACAAGGCCAAGCGCCTGGCCTCCTGGCTGTCGCTGGAGAAGGCACTGGAAACCGGCGAATTCGTCGAAGGCACCACGACCGGCAAGGTCAAGGGCGGCCTGACCGTCATGGTCAACGGCATTCGCGCCTTCCTGCCCGGCTCGCTGCTCGACACGCGGCCGGTGAAGGACACCACGCCGTACGAGAACAAGACCATGGAGTTCAAGGTCATCAAGCTCGACCGCAAACGCAATAACGTGGTGCTGTCGCGCCGCGCCGTGGTCGAAGCCAGCCAGGGCGAAGAACGCGCCAAACTGCTCGAAACCCTACAAGAAGGCTCGCTGGTCACCGGCGTGGTCAAGAACATCACCGACTACGGCGCCTTCGTCGACCTCGGCGGCATCGACGGCCTGCTGCACATCACCGATCTGGCCTGGCGTCGTGTGCGTCACCCCAGCGAAGTGGTCACCCCCGGTCAGGAAGTCACGGCCAAAGTGCTCAAGTTCGACGCCGAGAAGGGCCGCGTTTCCCTGGGCCTCAAGCAGATGGGCGACGACCCGTGGCATGGCGTTTCGCGCCGTTACCCCGCGGGCACCCGTCTGTTCGGCAAGATCACCAACATCGCCGAGTACGGTGCGTTCGTCGAGATCGAGCCGGGCATCGAAGGCCTGGTGCACGTCTCCGAAATGGACTGGACCAACAAAAACGTCGCTCCGAGCAAAGTGGTGCAACTGGGCGACGAAGTCGAAGTGCAAGTGCTGGAAATCGACGAAGACCGTCGCCGTATCAGCCTGGGCATGAAGCAGTGCCGCCCCAACCCCTGGGACGAATTCGCTGCCAACCACAAGCGTGGCGACAAGGTTGCCGGCCCGGTCAAGTCGATCACCGATTTTGGCGTGTTCATCGGCTTGCCCGGTGGCATCGACGGCCTCATCCACCTGTCCGACCTGTCCTGGAACGACACCGGCGAGTCTGAAGTGCGCAACTACAAGAAGGGCCAGGACGTCGAGGCTGTGGTGCTGGCCATCGACATCGAGCGTGAGCGCATTTCGCTGGGTATCAAGCAGATGCTCGACGATCCGTTCATGTCGTTTGCCGCGCTGAATGACAAGGGCAAGATCGTCGAAGGCACCGTGAAGGCGGTGGACCCCAAGGGCGCCACCATCGATCTGGGCAACGACATCGAAGGCTATTTGCGTGCTTCCGAGATCTCGCGCGAGCGCGTCGAAGACGCCCGCAACGTGCTCAAGGAAGGCGATCAAGTCTCTGCGGTCGTCGTCAACATCGACCGCAAAACCCGCAACATCCAGTTGTCGGTCAAGGCGAAAGACGCCGCCGAACAGCAGGAAGCCATGGACCGTCTGGCGGGCGACACCCGCGAAGCCGGTACCACCAACCTCGGTGCGCTGCTGCGCGCCAAGATGGACAAAGGCTCTTGATCAGTTGCGTTGCTCGTTTGCATTGATCGACTCGCCCGTGCGGGCTGCTGTGTTGGGTAGCGTCGAACTCGGCGCAAACCCAACGCGGTCCTGATGTGCGGCGGCCTACGGTGTTCACCGGGGCCGCCGTTTTCACCTGTACCCCTTATGACTCGCTCTGATCTCGTTGAAATCCTGGCCGCTCAGTTTCCCCAACTGACCCACCGCGACGCTGAACTGTCTGTGAAGACCATTCTCGACGCGCTGGCGCAGGCCCTCGATGACGGGCATCGTGTCGAAATCCGGGGCTTCGGTAGCTTCAGCGTCAGCCATCGTTCGGCCCGCATCGGGCGCAATCCGCGCTCGGGCGAGCAGGTGGCCGTGCCCGAGAAGCGCATC
The DNA here is from genome assembly GCF_002482605.1 of Thiomonas sp. UBA7699. Lineage (NCBI taxonomy): Bacteria > Pseudomonadati > Pseudomonadota > Betaproteobacteria > Burkholderiales > Thiomonas > Thiomonas sp. UBA7699. The sequence goes on from NZ_DLGH01000001.1 coordinate 114,219, forward strand.
CCGCATTTCAAGCCGGGCAAGACTCTGCGTGAACTGGTGGATTACCAGGCCGAAGAGCGCAAGGTGGATGGGCGAAATCAGCCCGAGAACGTCGTCGATTGAGCGTGCTTTAGCGGTCGATTCTGGCGACTGAACCCTAGGAGTCTGTCGGACTTGAGGATCGCGGGCTGCAAAATGGCGCTGCGGCGCCCTGCGCCAGCGGCTTTTTGCTCCATAGCGACGGCTATGGAGCGGCAAATCCGCCGCCACAGGGCATCCACACCGCCATTTTTCGCCATCCACGCCCCAAGCCCGACAGACTCCTAGTCCCGTGCCCTGCGAAGGGCACGGGACTTTTTTATGGGGCAGTCGGCAAACGCGCAATCTGCTCTTTCACCTTGAGCAGCAGCGCCTGGAAATCGCTTAGACGCTCGTGCTCCTGCGCCACCACGGCGGCCGGGGCGCGGTCGACGAAACTGGCGTTGGAGAGCTTGCCTTGTGCCTTGGCGATTTCGGCTTGCAAACGCTGCACTTCCTTGCCCAGGCGCGCGTGCTCCGCTGCGGCGTCCACCTCGACGAACAGGGCGAACTGCGTGGCGCCCAGCGCGGTGGTAGGCGCGGATTGCGAGGCAGCTTTCCAAGCGGCCTCGTCGGCGAACACCTTGACCTCCGACACTTTGGCCAGGGCTTGCAGGGCGAGGCGGTGGCGCTCGATCAAGCTCACGTCGCCGCAGGCCAGCAGCGGCAGACGCTGCGCCGGTGAAACGCCCAGTTCGCCGCGTAGATTGCGGCAGGCGTCGACCAGTTGCTTGAAGGCGGCGATTTCCGCTTCGGCAGCAGCGTCGATCTTTTCGGGTTGCGCCAGCGGATAGGGCGCCACGGCCAGGCTGGCGCCGCTGCGCCCGGCCAGCGGCGCGACGGTCTGCCAGAGTTCTTCGGTGATGAAGGGCATGATGGGGTGGGCCAGACGCAGCACAGTTTCCAGCGTGCGCACCAGGGTGCGGCGGGCGGCGCGCTGTTGCTGCGGCGTGCCGTGGGCGATCTGGGTTTTGGCGATTTCCAGATACCAGTCGCAATACTCATCCCAGACGAATTGGTAGATGGCCTGGGCGGCGAAGTCCAGGCGGTAGTCGGCAAAGCCCTGCGCCACCTGCTGTTCGGTGCGCTGCAATTGCGAGACGATCCAGCGGTCGGCGGCGCTGAAGTGCATATAGCCGTCGGGGCCGCAGTCGCCGCCGCCGGACCGCTCCAAGGCGGCGACCGCCCCCTCGGGGGGCAGCGAGCCTTGGCGAGCGTGGGGGCTGTTGCCTACGCCACATTGATCCATGCCACGGTCGAAGGCTTCGAGTCCATCGACCTGCATCAGCACGAAGCGCGTGGCGTTCCACAGCTTGTTGCAGAAGTTGCGGTAGCCCTCGCAGCGCTTGGTGTCGAAGTTGATATTGCGGCCCAGCGTGGCCATCGAGGCAAAGGTGAAGCGCAGCGCGTCAGCGCCGTAGGCCGGAATGCCGTTCGGGAATTCTTTCTCGGTGGCCTTGCGCACCGCAGGGGCGGTTTCGGGTTTGCGCAGGCCGGTGGTGCGTTTGTCGAGCAGGGGGGCGAGTTCGATGCCGTCGATCAGGTCCACCGGGTCGAGCACATTGCCCTCGCTCTTGCTCATTTTCTTGCCGTGCGAGTCGAGCACCAGACCGTGGATGTAAACGTGCTTGAACGGCACTTTGCCGGTGAAGTGCGTGGTCATCATGATCATCCGGGCGACCCAGAAAAAGATGATGTCGAAGCCCGTCACCAGCACCGAGGAGGGCAGGAACAGGTCCATCTCTTTGGTCGGTTCGGGCCAGCCCAGGGTGGAGAAGGGCACCAGTGCGGAGGAATACCAGGTGTCGAGCACGTCCGGGTCGCGGGTGAGCGTGCGGTTGTAGCCCGCTGCAGACGCCTTGTCGCGCGCCTCGGCTTCGCTGCGGGCCACAAAAATTTCGCCGTTCTCGCCATACCACGCCGGTATCTGGTGGCCCCACCAGAGCTGGCGCGAAATGCACCAGTCCTGAATATTGGCCATCCACTGGTTGTAGGTGTTCACCCAGTTTTCGGGGACGAACTTCACTTCGCCGTCGGCCACCGCGTCGATGGCCTTTTGCGCAACGCTCTTGCCGTCCGGGCCGGGCTTGGTGGTGGCCACGAACCACTGGTCGGTGAGCATGGGCTCGACGATCTGGCCGGTGCGCGCACAGACCGGCACCATGTTTTTGTGCGGCACCGCTTTTTCGAGAAAGCCCTGCGCTTCCAGGTCTTTGAGCAGCGCCTTGCGCGCGGCGTAGCGGTCGAGCCCCTGGTACGCGGCAGGGCCGTTTTCGTTGATGCGGGCGTCGTCGGTGAAGATGGTGATCAGCGGAATGTCGTGGCGCAGCGCGCAGGCGTAGTCGTTGAAGTCGTGCGCGCCGGTGATTTTCACGCAGCCCGAGCCGAAATCGCGCTCGACGAAGCCATCGGCGATGATGGGAATCTTGCGGTTGCACAGCGGCAGATCGACATACTTGCCGATGAACTTGGCGTAGCGTTCATCTTCTGGATGCACCGCCAGCGCGCCGTCGGCCATCATGGTTTCGGGCCGGGTGGTGGCGATGTGCATGCCGCGCACGCCGTCGATCGGCCCGTCGCTGAACGGGTAGAGGATGTGCCACATGAAGCCGTCGTGCTCCTGGCTTTCCACCTCCAGATCGCTCACCGCGCTCTTGAGCACCGGGTCCCAGTTCACCAGCCGCTTGCCGCGATAGATCAAGCCTTGTTCGTAAAGCTGCACAAAAGTCTCCACCACGGCCTTGGACAGCTTTTCGTCCATGGTGAAGTACTCGTGCTCCCAGCTCACCGAGTCGCCCATGCGGCGCATCTGGCCGGTGATGGTGTTGCCCGACTGCTGCTTCCATTCCCACACTTTTTCGACGAATTTGGCGCGCCCCAGGTCGTGGCGGCTCAGTCCCGCAGCCTGCAATTGCCGCTCCACCACGATCTGCGTGGCAATGCCCGCATGGTCCATGCCCGGCACCCACAGGGTGTTGTCGCCGCGCATGCGGTGGTAGCGCACCAGGGTATCCATCACCGTTTGGTTGAACGCATGGCCCATGTGCAGCGTGCCCGTGACGTTGGGCGGCGGCAGTTGCACGCAGAACGACGGTTTGGCGGCGTCCAGCGTGGGGGCGAACACGCCCAGTTCTTCCCAGCGCTGAGTCCAGCGGGCTTCGATGTTGTGGGGCTCAAACGATTTGGCAAGTTCGGTCATGGGAATGTGCGGGTGCGCGGCGGCATGTCGCGGTTCGGATGAAATGCGCTGGGCGCGGCAAATGACGCGACGCCCGAGCAAAGCGCCCGATTTTACGGGCGCGCGTCGCGCCGTTCTACACTCAATAAATGTCTTGTCCTGATTCCAGCCGTTCTGCAAGGTATTCGCTCTGGCGAGGCCTCCTCGCCGCGGTTTCCAGTCTGTATCTGGCCGGGGCGCTCAGCGGTTGCGCCGCATTGCTGCCGCGCGGCGAGGCGCAGACCAGCAAGCCCTGGAGCAACTTCTCCCAGGCGCATGCCGCGTATGAACGGATTACGCCTTACCGCACCACAACCGCCCAGTTGCGTCAGGAGGGCATCGACCCGTTGACCACGCCCAATATCACCATCCTGAACTACGCCGACATCGTGCGGCGGCTGCTGCCGCCCTCGGGCAATGACTTGGCCCTCGACCCCGGCATCCGCGACTGCATGCAGGCGCAAACCGCCTGTCGTGGTTTTGAGATCGACCAGCGCCATATCGACCGCGAGCGGGTGGGCAATTTCTGGCTCGACTTTCTCGACTTCCATCGCGAAACCGTCACTACCGGCTGGCGTTTCAACATGCTCTTGCTCGTGGTGGATGATCGCGTGGTCTATAAGCTCTGGGGCGGGCAGCCTGAAATCTCTGAGGTGGAGACCACGCGCAATCCACTGGGGCCGCTGCAGGGCTTCGGTCAATCGGTGCTCGGGCGATACTGAGCGCCAACGCGGGCGGCAAGCCAACTTCGGACGGCCTTGGGTTGTCTGCGAGCGGCGCGCGGCGAGCACACGACGCTGTGGCTTAAAATTGCGCTTTTTCACAACTAGGCTGCGCGATAGAGCGCCAGCCGCCGGTGGTTCCCTTACCCACCGTCCAAGCAAAAAGGTCGTCCATGTTGTTCACGCTTGACTTGAGCGCTGCTCGCCAGCGCGCCGTCGTGGCCGCTCTGGCCGCGCTGCATATCGCCATCATCATCGCCAGCAACTATCTGGTGCAGTTGCCCATCACCCTGTTCGGCCTGCACACCACCTGGGCGGCGTTCAGCTTCCCGCTGGTTTACGTCGCGACCGATCTCACCGCCCGGCTGCTCGGGGCGGGCCCGGCGCGGCGCGTGGTGCGCTGGGTGATGCTGCCGGCCCTCGTACTGTCCTACGCCATCTCGGTGCTGTTTCACGACGGCGCGTTTGCCGGGTGGGCGGCGCTGGGCGGGTTCAACCTGTTCGTATTCCGCATCGCTATGGGCAGTTTCATCGCCTACGCCGTGGGGCAGATGCTCGACATTTTCGTGTTCTCCCGCCTGCGCGCCACGCTGGCCGGTAGCCGCCATTGGTGGCTGGCGCCCTCGGTGTCGAGCGTGTTCGGCAATCTGGTGGACAGCGTTCTGTTCTTCTCCATCGCCTTCTACGCCAGCAGCGACCCCTTCATGGCCGCGCACTGGGTGGAGATCGCGCTGGTGGATTACGCGGTCAAGCTGGCAATGGCCGTGCTCGGCGTGCTGCCGCTCTATGGTCTGCTGCTGGCCGGACTGCAGCGCTGGCTGGCGCGTAGCGCGGTGCAGGCTGTGGCGGCTTGAAGTGAACGGGCGCTCCCTGCTGTTCAAACAAGTATAATTCCACATATACTTACCGGACTGCAGGGAGATCGCCATGTCACAAATCACCCTCTATCTCGACGACGCCACGCAAGCGCTGGTCGATCAGGCCGCCCGGGCCAATGGCGTATCGAAAAGTCGCTGGGTGGCCGACATCATCCGCAAATATGCCGCGCAGGAATGGCCGCAGGACTGCCTCGCGCTGGCAGGCCGTTTTGCTGATTTTCCGCTACGTGAAGAGGGCGGCGCCGCGCAGCCCGCCGATGTGCCGCGCCTGGGCTTTTGATCGCGCGTCATGCTTTTGCTCGACAGCAACACCATCAGCTATTACTTTCGCGGCGACCCACAGGTCGTGCCCCGTCTGCAGGCGCTTTCCCCGGCAGACATCGGTGTGCCGGCCATTGTGGAATACGAACTGCGCTACGGCCTCATGCGCCTGCCCGCAGAAGCTGCGCATCCCCGTCTGGCGGCGTTGACCGCCTTGCTTCGTCCGCTGCAGATCTTGCCCTTCGATAGCGAATGCGCCGCGCAGGCCGCCCGCATCCGTGTGGAATTGGAAGCCGCTGGCACGCCCATCGGCCCGCACGACACCCTGATTGCCGCCACGGCCTTGCGACATCAGGCCACGCTGATTACGCGCAACGGACGCGAATTCTCCCGCGTGACCGGCTTGCAGTGGCTGAACTGGCACGACTGAGCCGCCGAACGTCGGTCCGAAGGGCAGCGCGCGGTCGCCCTACCATCGCGCCAAACGCCGCCCACGCCATGACCGCCCATCCTTCCACGTCACCCTCTGCCGTCCCACACCCCGACGCCGCCCGCGCCGCCGATTTCATCGCCCGCTGGAGCGGCGTTGCCACCTCCGAACTCTCCACCGCGCAGAGCTTTGTGCGCGAGTTGTGCGAGCTGCTCGGCGTGCCTGTGCCGCACCCCACGCCCGAGCTCGACTACATGTTCGAGCGGCCCATCACCTTTCGCCACGGCGACGGCAGCAGCAGCCCCGGCCGCATCGACTGCTACCGGCGCGGCGCCTTCGTGCTCGAAGCCAAAAAGCTGCGTGCCAGCGCCGACACCCGCCGCTTCGACGACGCTCTGCTGCGCGCCCGCGCCCAGGCGGAGGGCTACGCCCGCGCGCTCGAACCCGCCGAACTCGCCGCGGGCGGCCGTCCGCCCTTTCTGCTCGTGGTCGATGTCGGCCAGGTGATCGAGCTTTACGCCGAATTCACCCGCAGCGGCGCCACCTACACCCCGTTTCCCGATCCGCGCAGCCACCGCATCGCGCTCGCCGACCTCGCCCGCGCCGAGGTGCGCGACACCCTGCGCCGCATCTGGCTCGACCCGCTCGGCCTCGACCCCGCCCGCGCCAGCGCCCGCGTCACCCGCGAAGTCGCCGCCCAACTGGCCGAGCTCGCCCGCTCGCTCGAAGCCAGCGGCCACGCCCCGCAGCTTGTCGCCGCCTACCTCACCCGCTGCCTGTTCTCCATGTTCGCCGAAGACGTCGGCCTGCTGCCCGGCGCGGGCGAAGGCGGGCAGGGTGGCCAAGGTGCACAGAGCGGGCAGGGCGACCAAGGCGGCTTCGTCACCCTGCTCAAGCGCCACCGCGACGACCCCGTCACCCTGCAGCGCATGCTCGCCGCCCTCTGGGCCGACATGGACCGCGGCGGCTTCTCCGTCGCCCTGGCGCAGACCGTGCTGCGCTTCAACGGCAAGTTGTTCAAGGGCGCGGCCGACGACGCTTATTCGCTGCCGCTCACCCGCGCGCAGGTCGATCTGCTGCTCGCCGCCGCCCGCGCCAACTGGCGCGAAGTCGAGCCCGCCATCTTCGGCGCCCTGCTTGAACGCGCACTCGATCCCGCCGAACGCCACGCCCTCGGCGCCCACTACACCCCGCGCGCCTACGTCGAACGCCTCGTGCTGCCCACCGTGATGGAACCCCTGCGCCGCGAATGGGCCGACGCCCAGGCCGCCGCGCTGCTGCTCGCCCACGAAGCCGCCGAACTCGACGGCCGCCCGCGCGACGCCAAGATGGACGCCGCCCGCGCCGAACTCCGCCGCTTTCATCACCGCTTGTGCACCCTGCGCGTGCTCGACCCCGCCTGCGGCAGCGGCAACTTCCTCTACGTCACCCTCGAACACCTCAAGCGCCTCGAAGGCGAAGTGCTCAACCAGCTTGCCGCTTTAGGCGAAACCCAGAACAAACTCGCGTTAGAGGGCGAAACCGTCACCCCGCAGCAGCTTCTCGGCCTCGAAGTCAACGCCCGCGCCGCCGCGCTGGCCGAACTCGTGCTGTGGATCGGCTACCTGCAATGGCACATCCGCACCCGCGGCGACCCCGCCGTGGCCGAACCCGTCGTGCACGACTACGGCAACATCGCCTGCCGCGACGCTGTGCTCGCCTGGAGCGCCCAGCGCCCCCTGCTCGACGCCCAGGGCCAGCCCCGCACCCGCTGGGACGGCCGCACCTACACCGTCCACCCCGCCACCGGCGAGCCCGTCCCCGACCCCGCCGCCCAAGTGCCGCAATGGGCCTACGACCAACCCCGCCCCGCCGACTGGCCGCAGGCCGACTACATCGTCGGCAACCCGCCTTTCATCGGCGCCGCCGCCATGCGTGCGGCGCTGGGCGACGGCTATGTGGACGCCCTGCGCAGCGCGTGGCCCGACATGCCCGAGAGCGCCGACTTCGTCATGTACTGGTGGCACGCCGCCGCGCGCAAAGTGGCCGCGGGCCAGGCGCAGCGCTTCGGCTTCATCACCACCAACAGCCTGCGCCAGACCTTCAACCGCCGCGTGGTGCAAAGCGCCCTCAACGCAGATTTACACCTCGTTTACGCCATCCCCGACCACCCCTGGGTGGACAGCGCCAGCGGCGCCGCCGTGCGCATCGCCATGACCGTGGCCGAAGCCGGCGCCGGCGAAGGTCGCCTGCAGACCGTCATCGCCGAGACCCCCGGCGAACACGGCGAAATGACCGTGCAACTGCGCGAGCAGACCGGGCTGATTCACGCGGATTTGACGGTGGGGCCGAACCTGTTGTCAGCGCAGGCTTTGCGGGCCGATCTGGGTTTGAGCAATCGCGGCGTGCAACTCTTTGGCGCCGGATTCATCGTCACCCCCGAGCAAGCCGCTGCGCTGCGCCCCACCCCGGCCCTCCCCACAAGTGGAGAGGGAGCAATCACACATCTCCCACGCAGGGGAGATGTTGGAAAGGACATGCCCACCCCGGCCCTCCCCACGAGTGGAGAGGGAGCAAACACAGCCAGCCTTGCTCCTCCCCCACCCCGTGGGGGAGGTTGGGAGGGGGAGATCGTGCGCCCCTACCGCAACGGCCGCGACCTCACCGACGCCCCGCGCGGCGTGCTCGTCATCGACCTCTTCGGCCTCGACGCCGAGCAAGTGCGCAGCCGCTACCCGGCCGTCTATCAATGGCTGCTCGAACGCGTGAAGCCCGAACGCGACCAGAACAACCGCGCAAGCCGCCGCGAGAAATGGTGGCTGTTCGGAGAAACCAATCCGATGCTGCGCAAACAACTCGCCGGCCTGCCGCGCTATATCGCCACCGTCGAAACCGCCAAGCACCGCACCTTCCAGTTCCTCGACGTGTCCATCCTGCCCGACAACATGCTGGTCGCGATCGCCAGCGACGATGCCTTCCACCTCGGCGTGCTGTCCAGCCGCGTGCACATCGTCTGGGCGCTGGCGATGGGGGGCACTTTGGAAGATCGGCCACGCTACAACAAAACCCGCTGCTTCGAAACCTTCCCCTTCCCCGACGCCGACACCGGCCTCACCCCCGCGCTGCGCCAGCGCATCGCCGAACGCGCCGAAGCCATCGACGCCCACCGCAAACAAGTGCTCGCCGCTCACCCCGGCACCCTCAGCCTCACCGCGCTCTACAACGTGCTCGACGCCCTGCGCGCAGGCCGCGCCCTCACTCCCAAAGAGCGCACGGTGCATCAACTCGGCCTGGTCGCCGTGCTCGCCGAACTGCACGCCGAACTCGACGCCGCCGTGCTGGCCGCCTACGGCTGGAGCGACCTCGCCGCGCCGCCTCGCCCCCTCTCCACTTGTGGGGAGGGCCGGGGAGGGGAGACTGGCGCCGCAGACCTTGCTCGGGCTGCCACCCTCACCCTGCTCACCCGACTGCTCGCCCTCAACCACGCCCGCGCTGCCGAAGAAGCCGCAGGCACCGTGCGCTGGCTGCGCCCGGCGTTCCAGCACCCGCAACCCAGCGCCGCGCCACCCACCCAAGCCACGCTTGGCATGGAGGGTGCGGGGGCGCAGCCCGTGGCCGCCACCCCCGCCCGCAGCCCCGAGCCGCCCGCTCAGCCATGGTCGTCCACCCTGCCCGAACAGATGCGCGCCGTGGCCGACCTGCTCGCCGCCAGCGCGCAGCCGCTCGACCTCGAAGCGCTCACCTCGCGCTTCAAAGGCCGCGGCCCCTGGAAAAAAAGCCTGCCCCGCATCCTCGACACCCTCGAAGCCCTGGGCCGCGCCCGGCGCGAGGGGCAGGGCTGGCGGGGGTGAGCTTGGCGATCTGGCATGCGCTTAGACTTTGAACACCGAAACCCGGCCGCCAACAAGGCGACACCCTCTCAGGACCACCCGCGATGAGCTTCCCGCAGCAGACTTTGCAACTCGACGAATCCGCTATCCGCATCTATTTGTTCGATGAGGTGTACCCGGCCCGCGCCGCTGAGGAACAGGCGGAGAAGAAAAAGCTCTCGGCGTTCGGCATGCTGGCCAAGTTCAACCCGCTCAACCGTCCGCGCGATGACACGGTGCGCCTGAGCCGCAAAGAGTTCCGGCTGGAGCCGTTCTGGCATGTGACCTCCACGCGCAGCGTGGACTACACCACGCAGATGACCTACCCGGTGCCGGTGCACAACCCCTATGCGCACAAAGTTGAACTCAACGGCGAGCAGTACGAGGTGACGCGGCAGGGCGACAAGGCGCGCATCGATCTGGCGGTGACCGAGATGTGTCACCGCAAGATGGCTTTCGACCAGTTTTCCGATGGTCTTGGGCGCGACATCAAGCCGGGCACGCTCGATGGCTATCGCACCAAATACAAGTTTTCCGAGGTCGAGCAGATCGAGCGCGACGAACTGATCAAGCCCACGGTGCCGCAGCAAGCGGCGCTGCTGGCTGCCAGCACCGCGCTCAACGGCAACAGCATCAACGCGCATCACATCCAGTCGGACGCCATTGTGGTGGAGCGCCTGCACCTTTACTGGCGACCGGTGTTCGCATTCGAGTTCATCTGGTCGACCGCCGACAAGCGCGGGGTCATCGAGGTGAACGGCCTGACTGGCGAGGTCAGTGAGAACGGTCAGTGGTTCAAGGACAAGCTGAGCAAGGTGATGACCCGCGAGATGCTGCTCGACGCGGGTTGCGAATTGGCCGGTGCGATGGTGCCGGGCGGGGGTATTGCGGTGAAGATCATCGGCAAGCTCACTGAATAGCGGGGCGGCCAGGCTGAGCGCGGCCGCGAGCTTGGGCTGCGGGTCGCGAGGGCTCGGGTGAGGGTGGGCATGAGCGGTCTCCCAACCGCCCGCGGGTGCGGACGGAAGACAACTTTGGGTGCTCCGCCAGCACGGCGGAAGGCCGTCGATCAGGGCGTGGCTTGAGTGGCAGCAAGAGCTGCCGTGCTCGGCTGAGGGGCATCGTGCACGAAATCCACCACGTCGTCGAGCACGGGCGACATCCAGCGCAGCGGGGTGGCGAACGAGCCGATGAGGGTTTCGTGGTTGACGCCTGGGTAGAGGTCGAGCGTGACCTGGGCGCCGTCGGCCTTCAGGGCTTGGGCGAGTTGCACGGTGTTGCGCTGCGGGTTGACCAGGCTGTCGACGCGCGCTGCGCCGAGGAAGGTGCGCGGCACGCGGGCGTCGTGAACGTAGTCGATGGGCATGCAGCCGGCGGGGTAGTCGGGGAAGTGAAAGACGGGCTGGACTTCTCGGTCGGTGATGGGCAGAAAGTCGTAGGGCCCGGCCAGCCCGATCCACCCGGCCAGATCGGCGCGGCGCAGCCCGGCGGCGTGCAGCCAGCGCGGGTCGAGCGCCAGCATGGCGGCGTTGTAGGCCCCGGCGCTGTGGCCCATGAGGTAGATCTGGTGCGGGTTGCCGCCCCACTGGGCGATGTGCTGCGCCGTCCAGGCGACGGCACGGGCGTTGTCGCGCAGGAAGTCGGGGTAGCGCACTTCGGGATAGAGGCGGTAGTCGGCAATGACGGTGACGATGCCGCGTGCGGCCAGCGCCTCGCCGACGAAACGGTACATGGCGCGGTTGCCGCTGGTCCAGCTGCCGCCGTAGAAAAACACGACCACCGGGGCACCGCCGGGCTGGGGCTTGCGCAGCGTGGCAGCGTTGGGCCGGTAGATGTCCAGCGCTTCGCGCGGGGCGGAACCGTAGGCGATGTCGCCACTGAAGCTGTAGGTGTCGGTCGGGGTGAGCCGGTTGATCAGGGTGACTGGCGAACAGGCGACCATGAGCGGGGCGAGGCAGGCCAGGGCGAGACGCTGGCAGAGTCGGGTCAGGGTCGGCAAGGAAGGGCGCATGGGGCGTGGAGCAAGGTGTCAGCGGGCGGCAGGTCTGCTTGGATTGGGGTTTGTTCTCTCTACGGCGCCACGACGGTTTTGGATTCAGCCAGAGGGGATGATGCAGGCTCCCAGGAGCCTGTCGGACTTGGGAATCGCGGGCTGCAAAAAGGCTGTACGGCGTCCTGCGGCAGCGGCTTCTTGCTCCATAGCTTCGGCTATGGAGCGGCAAATCCGCCGCCACAGGCCATCCCTACACCCTTTTTTCGCTCTACGCGACCCAAGCCCGGCAGGCTCCTAGAATCCGGCCCATGACTTCCGTCGCGCTGGCGCGCAAGTGGCGCCCTAAATCATTCGCCTCCCTCGTGGGACAAGACCATGTGGTGCGGGCGCTCACGCATGCGCTCGACCACGACCGTCTGCATCACGCCTATTTGTTTACCGGCACGCGCGGGGTGGGCAAGACCACGGTGTCGCGCATTCTGGCCAAGGCGCTCAATTGCACCGGGCCGGATGGGCAGGGCGGCGTCACCAGCCAGCCGTGCGGCGTGTGCCCGGCGTGCACCGAGATCGACGCCGGGCGTTTTGTCGATTACATCGAGCTCGACGCCGCCTCCAATCGCGGCGTCGAAGACATGACCACGCTGCTGGAGCAGGCGGTCTACAAGCCCACGGCGGGGCGCTTCAAGGTGTACATGATCGACGAGGTGCACATGCTCTCGAACCACGCCTTCAACGCCATGTTGAAGACGCTGGAAGAGCCGCCCGATTATGTGAAGTTCGTGCTCGCCACCACAGACCCGCAGAAAGTGCCGGTCACGGTGCTGTCGCGCTGCCTGCAGTTCAACCTCAAGCAGATGATGCCGGGCGCCATCGTCGGCCATTTGCAGCAGGTGCTGCAGGCCGAGAACGTGCCGGCAGACGACGCCGCGCTGCGCCTCATCGCCCGCGCCGCGCACGGTTCGATGCGCGATGCGCTCTCGCTCACCGACCAGGCGCTGGCCTACTGCGCCGGGCGGGTGGAGACCGAGGCGGTGCAGCAGATGCTGGGCACGGTCGATCGCAGCGATCTGCTGCTCATTCTGCAGGCGCTGGCCACGCAGGACGGTGTGGCGCTCATCCATCAGGCCGATGCGTTGGAAGCGCGCGGTCTGTCTTTCGGCGCGGCGCTGGAAGAGCTGGCCGCGCTGCTGCAAACCATCGCCCTGCTGCAACTCGTGCCGCAGGCCGCCGATGCCGACGATCCGCAACATGAAGCGCTGGTCGCCCTGGCCGCGCAGCTCAGCCCGGAGCTGGTGCAACTGGCCTACACCACGGTGCTGCACGGCCGCAACGAGCTGTCGCTTGCTCCGGACGACCGCACCGGCTTCACCATGACCCTGCTGCGCCTGCTGGCCTTCGCCCCGGTCATCGCGGGCAGCGTGCCTAGCTTGCCGCCAGGCGGGCTGGCGCTGCCCAAGGCGGCGGCTCCGGTTTCGCCACCGTCGCAGTCGGCTGCGGCGCAGGTCGCTGCGCAGCGCGAGCCGCCGTCCGCCAAGCCTACGGTGCAAACCGCAGCCAAGGCCATGCCGCGTACCGCAGCAACCTTGAGCGCCCCATTGGCGCCCGCCGCTCCCGTGCTCGCCGCGGAGGAAGCGCCCTCGACAAGCTATGCGGCAAAGCCCGAACCGCAAACCCCGCCGCAGCCCACGCCACCCCGCCCCGCCGACATCAAGCCGCCCCTGCAGATCACGCCCCACATCGCGCCTCACATCGCGTCTGATACCGACTGGCCCACGCTGGTGCAGCGGCTCGACGTGCCAGCGGGCCTGCCGCGCGCGCTGGCGCAGCAAAGCGAACTGGTGGCCATTCAGGGCACGGAGTGGCTGCTGCGCGTGCCCAACGAACAGCTCACCCGCGCCGGTTCGCTCGACAAGCTGCAGACCGCCGTGCGTCTGGCCTTGGGGCAAGACATCGTGCTGCGCGCCGAGGCCGGCGAAGTGACCGACAGCGTGATGCAGCGCGACGCGCGCGCCAAGGCCCAGGCGCAGGCCGATGCCGAAGCCGCGATACGCAACGATCCGCTGGTGCAGCAGCTCATGCACGATCTGGGCGCGCAAATCGTGCCCGGCAGCCTCAAACCCATGCCCCCGTCAGCGCAGCCGACATCGGCCTGACCGACAATGCCGCGTTGCTGCACGCGCGGCGATTTCATTTCTCAATCGAAGGACACCCCATGTTCAACAAAGGACAACTTTCCGGCCTGATGAAGCAGGCGCAGCAGATGCAAGACAACCTCAAGCGCGTCCAGGACGAGCTTGGCCAGATCGAGGTCGAAGGCCAGTCTGGCGCGGGCTTGGTGAAGGTGACGATGACCTGCAAATACGGCGTCAAGCGCGTGAACATCGACCCCAGCCTGGTGGCCGAAGACCGCGACATGCTCGAAGACTTGGTGGCCGCCGCCTTCAACGACGCGGTGCGCAAGGCCGAGGCCACATCGCAGGAAAAAATGGGCGCCGCCACCGCGGGCATGCCCCTGCCGCCCGGCATGAAGCTGCCGTTCTGAGCGACGGGCGAAGTTGAACTGAAGTGGCCCCGAACTTGACCTCGACACGTCATGCATGAGGCCGCGCCCGGCCATGTGCCCGCGCTCGACGCGCTGATCGACGCCCTGCGGCATTTGCCCGGCGTCGGGCCGAAGTCGGCGTCGCGTATGGCCTATCACCTGCTCGAACACGACCGCGAGGCCGCGCAGCACATCGCCCGCGCGCTCGACACGGCGCTGGGCGCGGTGCAACGCTGCGCGCGCTGCAACACCCTCACCGAAGACGCGGTCTGCAGCATCTGCGCCGACCCCAGACGCGACGCCCGCCAGCTTTGCGTGGTGGAAAGCCCCGCCGATCTCGCCGCGGTAGAGCAGACGCTCACCTACCACGGCCTGTATTTCGTGCTCATGGGCCGCATCAGCCCGCTCGATGGCCTGGGGCCGAAGGAAATCGGTCTCGACCGGCTGATGACCCGCGCGCTCGACGGCGCGGTGGAAGAGGTGATTCTGGCGACCAACTTCACCAACGAAGGCGAGGCGACGGCGCACGTCATCGCCGAAACCCTGCGTCCGCGCGGCCTGCGCGTTACGCGTCTGGCGCGCGGCGTGCCCGCCGGGGCCGAGCTGGAGTATGTCGATCTCGGCACCATCGCCCGCGCACTGGTCGACCGGCGCGGCACTTGAGTGGCACGCCTGCAAGTAAAAATCTGCTGACATAAGCTTGAGCCTGAACCGCGCAACCGTCGCGGGCACTTACTCTGAACTCTCATGCAGCGACGACACTTCATTCAATCGGCCGGAGCCCTGGCGCTGGGCACGGCCTTGTCCCCTTTGATCAGTCAAACCGCTTTTGCTGCCACGCAGGCCGCAGGCACGCTGGAGGTCTTTGCAGGCGCCATTGGCCCTGGCATGTACAACGGCGGCGACTTCGCCCAGGCGCGGTTTCACGATCCGCGCGGCATGGCGCTGGACGCGCAGGGCAACATCTTTGTGGCCGACTACGTCAACAGCGTGGTGCGCAAGCTGGGCACTGACGGCCAGGTCAGCATTGTCGCCGGGCAGGTGGAGCAGCGCGACGCCCGCAACGGCCCGGCTCTGCAGGCGCGGTTTTATTCGCCTGAATGTGTGGCGGTGGCCACCGATGGCACGCTGTTTGTGAGCGATTCCGGCAGCAATACGGTGCGCCGCATCAGCCGGGAGGGCAGGGTGAGCACCCTGGCGGGCAAGCTGGAGGTCGAAGGCTTTGCCGATGGCACTGGCCAGCAGGCGCGATTCAATCACCCCGTCGGGCTGGGCGTGAACGCAAAAGGCGTGGTGTATGTGGCCGATGCCTACAACAGCACGGTGCGCCGCATCAGCGCGCAAGGGGTGGTCAGCACCCTGGCCGGTTCACCCGGCGATACCGGCTGGCGCGATGGGCGGGGAGCGCAGGCACGTTTCAACACCCCGGTCGGGCTGACGCTGGACGCACAAGGGCAGATTTACGTGAGCGAATACTTCAACAACGTCATTCGCAAAATCACGCCCGATGGCACGGTAACGACCTTTGCGGGCAAACCCGGCAAGGGCGGTTTTGCCGATGGCAAGGTGGAGGAGGCGCTGTTTTTACACCCACAAACCCTGTCGTTCGCACCCGATGGCAGCTTGATCGTGGCCGATACCGGCAATAACCGGGTGCGCCGCATATCGCCGCAAGGCGAAGTTTCCACCCTGGCCGGAACCGGCGCGGGCGAGAAGGTGACCACGGGCGCCTTGCCCGCCGAGTTGCATCTGCCCTACGGCGTGCTCGCCTTGGCCGACGGCTCCGTGCTGGTGACGGGGCTGAACGCCATTTTGCGCATTCAGCCGTCAAAACTGCTCAAGGCCTGAGCAAGTTTCGTTAAGTCGCCTCAATTCGCTGCGGGTTCGGCGGCGTCGAACTGCGTCAGATCGACGCGCGGCGTTGGCTTCCATCCACGCTTGCGGTGCTCGACCACCACATTGGTGTAGATGCCGCCGCGAACATACCAGCGCGCCGTCACGCGCAGGAAGCGTGGCGACATGGCCTTCACCAGATCGTCGAGGATGGCGTTGGTGACCTTTTCGTGAAAGGCGCCTTCGTCGCGATAGCTCCACATATAGAGCTTGAGGCTTTTGAGCTCGACGCACTTCTTGTCGGGAATGAAGTCGATGTCGAATCGGGCGAAATCCGGTTGCCCTGTGAGCGGGCAAAGGCAGGTGAATTCAGGCACCTGCATGTGGATGTGATAGTCGCGCTCAGGGGCGGGGTTCGGGAAGGTTTGCAGGGATTTACTGGGTTTTGTGGTCATTTTCTTGCGATTTGGCTGAAATTCAGAATTCAAGGAGCACTGCGCTGGCGCTGCCGGGCGCGCTCCAGAGCCGCTTGCAGCAGGGCGGTCTTGCGGTCTGCTGCAGGAGCCGGTGCGGCGGGTGGCTCAGTCTGCGCCAGTGAGCGAGGGTGACGTTCGAGGTGCCGAGCATAGCGCTGGCGGGCTTCGCCGGCCTGCGCCGGGCTCCAGGCATTCCAGCCGCTGCGGGTGGCCAGAGCGGGGTCGGTCAGCGCTTCCATGCGGATGCAATCGACCGGGCAGGGCGGCAGGCACAGGGCGCAGCCGGTGCACCAGTCGTCGATGACGGTGTGCATGCGTTTGGAAACACCGGCGATCGCGTCCACCGGGCAGGCTTGAATGCACAAGGTGCAGCCGATGCACAGGGCCGGGTCGATCACGGCGCGCTCGCGCGGGCCTTCCGTTCCGCAAGATGGGTCGAGCGCGGTGGCCGGGCGCTGCAGCAGATGAGCGAGTTTTTCAATGCCCTGCGCGCCGCCGGGCGGGCAGCGGTTGATGTCGGCCTGGCCTTCGGCGATGGCCTGCGCGTAGGCGGCACAGTCGGGGTAGCCGCAGCGGGTGCACTGCGTTTGCGGCAGCAGGGCGTCGATTTGCGCGGCCAGGGCGACGGTCGCAACGGGCATGAGTCAACAGGTTCAGGCGGAGGCGCGGGATCGCGTCGGTTTGCGCGGCGGATCGCCCGCTGCCCCTTGAGGATGCGCGGCGATGAAATCGCGCACCACCGGATAGACCTTTTCGCGCCAGCGCCGTCCTGCAAAAATGCCGTAATGCCCCGCGCCTTCGGCTACGTAATGTTGACGGCTGACCGAAGCGATGCCAGTGCACAGGTCGTGCGCCGCCTCGGTCTGCCCCGCGCCGGAAATGTCGTCAAGTTCGCCTTCGATGGTGAGCAGCGCCGTGCGGTGGATGTCTTGCGGGCGCACCGCCTCGCCTTCCACCGTCCAGGTGCCGTTGACCAGTCCGAAGTCCTGGAACACCAGCTTGATGGTGTCGAGGTAGTAATCGGCGTCCATGTCGAGCACGGCGTTGTACTCGTCGTAAAAACGGCGATGCGACTCGGCATCATCGTTGTCACCGCGGATCAGGTCGAGAAAGTAGTCGTAGTGCGAGGTGAGGTGGCGGTCAGGGTTCATCGCCACGAAACCGCTGTGCTGCAAAAAGCCGGGATAGACGCGCCGACCCGCGCCGGGGTAGTTGGCGGGCACGCGGTAGATCACATTGTTCTCGAACCACTCGTAGCTCTTGTTCATCGCCAGGTTGTTCACCGCCGTGGGCGACTTGCGCGCGTCGATGGGGCCGCCCATCATGATCATGCTGCGCGGCGCGATCTCGCCCGCACTGGCCATGAGCGAAATGGCGCCCAGCACCGGCACCGTGGGCTGGCAGACCGACATCACATGCACATCCGGGCCGATGGCAGCGATGAACTCGCGGATGTAAGCGACATAGTCATCCAGGCTGAAACGGCCCTGCTCGGTGGGCACCATGCGGGCGTCGGTCCAGTCGGTGATGAACACCTTGTGATCCTGCAGCATGGTTTTCACCGTGTCGCGCAACAAGGTGGAATGATGGCCCGACAGCGGCGCCACGATCAGCACGGTCGGGTCATCCTTGAGTTTGCCCAGCAGGCTGACGTCGTCAGAAAACCGCTTGAACCGCAGCAGACGACAGAAAGGTTTTTCCAACACGACCCGTTGCTGCACTGCGACAGTCTTGCCCTCGATCTGCACGCTATTGATGCCGAACTCGGGTTTTTCGTAGTCCTTGAGCAACCGGTGCATCAGGTCGTAGCTGGCCGAGACACGCTGGGTGACGTTGTGCGGCACCGCAGGCCACACCGGGTTGGCATAAAACTTGGCGGCAGCCTCGGCAAAATCAGCCAGCGGCCGCATCAGCGAGCGCTGGGTTTCATACAGGTCATACACCATGATGGACTCCGACCTTTTCTTGTTGCGATGCACAAATTTTACTCGCGCCGGATCCTGAGCGCAGTAGGGGTTTTTCTAACCCAGCTTGTTGGCCGGAAAAGAGCAAACCGTGTTTGCTACGCAATTTGAAACAAAATGCTGCAAAGTGGGCTCCGGAGCGCAGACCATCCAGTGCAGGGTGTGCTTGACAGCCCACGACTACTCCGGTTCGAGAGGCCGGGGCTGAATACCAAATACCTCGGCAAGCACCGTGTAGAAAGCAAAGGCGCGGTCGAAGTTGCGGGCGCCAATGGGGAAAGAACATGCGGTGCTGAAAGATGTAGGCGCGCGCTCACTAGGGCGGTTTGAAGATACGGAACCTTCTACTGCATCACCGCCGCGATGGACTTGGCGACGTAGTCCACATTGTGCAGATTGATCGCGGCTACGCAGATGCGGCCGGTGGAGACGCCGTACACGCCGAATTCGGTGCGCAGGCGCTCCATTTGGGCGGCGGAGAGGCCTGAGTAGCTGAACATGCCTTTCTGGCGCGTGATGTAGGACAGGTCGCCCTTCACACCGGCGGCGGCGAGTTTTTCCACCAGGGTGCTGCGCATGGCGCGGATGCGCTCGCGCATGCCGGCAAGCTCTTGCTCCCACTGGGCGCGCAGTTCGGGCGAGCCCAGCACGGTGGCGACGATTTGCGCGCCGTGGGTGGGCGGGTTGGAGTAGTTGCTGCGGATGACGCGCTTGATCTGCGACAGCACGCGGCCGGCTTCTTCTTTGCTGGCGCACACCACGCTGAGCGCCCCGACGCGCTCGCCGTAGAGCGAGAAGCTCTTGGAGAAGGAGGTGGCGACGAAAAAGTCGAGCCCGGCGGCGAGGAATTGCTGGATGACCGCGCCGTCTTCGGCAATGCCTTCGCCGAAGCCCTGATAGGCCATGTCGAGGAAGGGCACGAGCTTGCGCGCCTTGAGGGCGGCAATCACCTGTTCCCACTGCGCCGGGCTGATGTCGTAGCCGGTGGGGTTGTGGCAGCAGGCGTGCAGCACGACGATGGTGCCCGCGGCGGCGGCGTTCAGCGCGGCGAGCATGGCGTCGAAGTTCACGCCCTGCTTGGCGGCGTCGTAATAGGGATAAGTGCCCACGTTGAAGCCTGCGGCTTCGAAGAGCGCGCGGTGGTTTTCCCAGCTGGGGTCGGAGATCAGCACTTGCGCGTTGGGGTTGAGGCGCTTGAGAAAGTCGGCGCCCACTTTCAGCCCGCCGGTGCCGCCCAGGCCTTGCACCGTGGCGATGCGGCCCGAGGTCACGGCCTCGTGATTGGCGCCGAACACCAGTCCTTGCACCGCTTTGTCGTAAGCGGCGATGCCGTCGATGGGCAGATAGCCGCGCGGCTTGGGCGCCTGCATGAGTTGCGCTTCGCCCGCTTTCACGCAGGCCAGCAGCGGCAGCTTGCCGTCGGCGTCGGTATAGACGCCGATGCCCAGGTTGACCTTGTTGGGGTTGGGGTCAGCAGCAAATTGTTCGTTCAGGCCGAGGATGGGATCGCGCGGGGCCATTTCCACGCGGGAAAAAAGCGACTGGGTCATGGGAGATGGGAGGTGAGGTGACGGGAAAACCGGGCTTGCGGGACAATGAGTGCCGCAAAAAACCGCAATTTTACGCCCCGCGTCGCCCTTTGAAGGCGCGCTATGACGCCGTGCAGACGGCTTTTTCGATTCCCACCTTCCGCCCATGTCCGCACCGCAACCCGTTCCCTCGCTCGACCCGGACAAGTTCGTCAGCTATCCCGACTCGCCCTTCCGCCTGTATCAGCCCTACCCGCCAGCGGGTGACCAGCCCACCGCGATTGCGCAACTGACCGAGGGGCTGGGCGACGGTTTGAGCTACCAGACTTTGCTGGGCGTGACCGGCTCGGGCAAGACCTACACCATGGCCAATGTGATCGCCCGCATGGGGCGCCCGGCCATTGTGTTTGCGCCCAACAAAACGCTGGCCGCGCAGCTCTACAGCGAGTTCCGCGAGTTTTTTCCAAAGAACGCGGTGGAATACTTCGTCAGCTATTACGACTATTACCAGCCCGAGGCCTATGTGCCGCAGCGCGATCTGTTCATCGAGAAAGACAGCGCGATCAACGAGCACATCGAGCAGATGCGCCTGTCGGCCACCAAAAGTCTGCTGGAGCGGCGCGACGTGGTGATTGTGGCGAGCGTGAGCGCGATTTACGGCATCGGCAATCCGTCGGACTATCACGCCATGATTCTCACGGTGCGCACCGGCGACCGCATGGGCCAGCGCGACGTGATCGCACAACTGGTGCGCATGCAGTACCAGCGCAACGAGGTCGATTTCACCCGCGGCACCTTCCGCGTGCGCGGTGACCGCATCGACGTCTTTCCGGCCGAGCACGCCGAGCTGGCGGTGCGCATCGAACTGTTCGACGACGAGATCGAGTCGCTCTCCCTGTTCGACCCGCTCACCGGCGTGGTGCGGCAGAAGATTCCGCGCTTCACCATCTACCCCAGTTCGCATTACGTCACGCCGCGCGAAAAGGTGCTCGAAGCGGCGGAGGGCATCAAGCAGGAGCTGCGCGAGCGGGTGAAGGAACTCACCGGCATGGGCAAGCTGGTGGAGGCGCAGCGGCTGGAGCAGCGCACCCGCTTCGATCTGGAAATGCTCACCGAGATCGGCCATTGCAAGGGCATCGAGAACTACTCGCGCCATCTCTCGGGCGCGGCGCCGGGCGAGCCGCCGCCTACCTTGGTGGACTATCTGCCGCCAGATGCCATCATGTTTCTCGACGAAAGCCATGTGCTCATCGGCCAGTTCAACGGCATGTACAACGGTGACCGCGCGCGCAAGCAAACCCTGGTGGATTATGGCTTTCGGCTGCCTTCGGCGCTGGACAACCGGCCGCTCAAGTTTGCCGAATTCGAGCGCAAGATGCGGCAGACCGTGTTTGTCTCCGCCACCCCGGCGGACTATGAAAGCCAGCACGCGGATCAGGTGGTGGAGCAGGTGGTGCGGCCCACCGGGCTGGTGGACCCGCTCATCGAGGTGCGCCCGGCCAGCAGCCAGGTGGACGACGTGCTGGGCGAAATTCGCCTGCGGGTAAACAAGGGCGAGCGCGTGCTGATCACGACGCTCACCAAGCGCATGGCCGAGCAGCTCACCGACTATCTCGACGAAAACGGCGTGAAGGTGCGCTATCTGCACTCCGACATCGACACGGTCGAACGCGTGGAAATTCTGCGCGACCTGCGGCTGGGCGTGTTCGACGTGCTGGTGGGCATCAACCTGCTGCGCGAGGGGCTGGACATTCCCGAGGTGTCGCTGGTGGCCATTCTCGATGCGGACAAGGAGGGCTTTTTGCGCTCCACCCGTTCGCTCATTCAGACCATCGGCCGCGCGGCGCGCAATGTGAGCGGCATGGCCATTTTGTACGGCGACCGCATTACCGACTCCATGCGTCGCGCCATCGACGAAACCGAGCGCCGCCGCGCCAAGCAGATTGCGTTCAACACCGAGCATGGCATCACGCCCACCGCGCTCAACAAATCGGTGCGCGATCTGATCGATGGCGTGGTGCAGACGCCGGGCAAGGGCTTGCGCGCGGGCAGCGTGGAGCGTGAAATTGCGGAACTGCAGATCGACAACGCGCAGGACGTGGCGCGTGAGATCAAGCGTCTGGAAAAGCGCATGATCGAGCACGCCCGCAATCTTGAGTTCGAGCAGGCCGCACGGGTGCGCGACCAGCTCGGGCTGCTGCGGCAGCGGGTGTTCGGCGGCGGCGACGACCACGACACCGACGCCCAGCAAAGCGCCTGAATCTGTTTTTGTTCCGCATCCCCAACGCGATCCCAGAAGGCTGACCATGCAAACGCCATCGCATCCGACTTTGCCCACCCGCCGCCACACCCTGCGCTGGCTGGGCGCAGGGCTGGGCAGCACCGTGCTGGGCGCTTGCGGCGGCGGGGCGGTGCTGGTGTGGGGCGAAACCCCGGCCTCGGCGGCGTCCAGTCCGTTGCCGGGCGCTACGCAGCCCGCGGTCAAAGCGGCGGTGGTGATTGTGGCCAGCGGTCTGTCGCGGCCGTGGGCGCTGACCTTTCTGCCCGATGGCCGCATGTTGGTGACCGAGCGCACCGGCGCGCTGCGCATCGTCGGTCTGGACGGCAAGGTGGCGGCGCCGATTGTCGGTGTGCCCGCGGTGGATGCGCGCGGGCAGGGCGGCTTGCTCGACGTGGCGCTCGATCCCGCCTTTGCCGCCAATCGCCGCGTGTATTTGAGCTATGCCGAAGCGGGCACGGGAGCCGAGGCCGGGCGCAACGGCACCGCGGTGGCGCGTGGGGTGCTCTCAAACGACGGCACCCGGCTGAGCGACGTGCAGGTGATCTTCCGCCAGACGCCCAAAATCGACAGCACGGCGCATTTCGGCTCGCGATTGGTGTTCGCGCCAGACGGCACCCTGTTTATCACCCTGGGAGACCGCTTCAGCCAGCGCGACGCGGCGCAGGATTTGTCCAACACTCTGGGCAAGGTGGTGCGCATTCACCCGGATGGCAGCGTGCCGAAAGACAACCCTTTCGTCGGCCGTGCCGGGGTGCGCGAGGAGATCTGGAGCTACGGCCACCGTAATGTGCAGGGCGCGGCGCTCCATCCGGTGACTGGGGAGTTGTGGACGCACGAACACGGCCCGCAGGGTGGTGACGAAGTCAACATCACCCGCGCCGGGCGCAACTACGGCTGGCCGAAAATTTCCTACGGCTGCGAATATGGCGCCCCGGTGGGCAACTGCCCGCCCGTGGGCGGCGCCACCAGCGCGCCCGGTATGGAACAGCCGCTGACCTATTGGGTGCCCACATCCATCGCGCCCTGCGGCATGACGTTCTACACCGGCAGCGTGTTCCCGCAATGGCGCGGCAACCTGTTCGTCGGCGCGCTGGCCGGGCAGGCGCTGTGGCGGCTGCAACTCGACGGCAACAAGGTGGTGTCGCGCGAGGCGCTGCTGGCCGATCTGGGCGAGCGCATCCGCGACGTGCGCCAGGGGCCGGATGGCGCGATCTACCTGATTTCAGACGGCGCGTCGGCCAAGATTTACCGGCTGCAGCCGGTGTGAAAGCGGCTTTGAAGCGGGTTTAAGATTGCATTCACCCCAGGAGCGAACCATGTCCCGAGCCTACGCATTCGACCCGCCGCACTACACCTACGACGACTACAAACTGTGGGAAGGGCGTTGGGAGCTGATTGGCGGCACGGCCTATGCCATGTCGCCGGCGCCGTCGCTTGCGCACCAGGAGGTGAGCAACAAGATTGCGCGTTTACTTGATGAGGCCTTGGATGATTGCGCCGATTGCCGCGCGCTGCTTCCCGTGGACTGGCGCATCAGCGACGATACCGTGGTGCAGCCGGATAATCTGGTGATCTGCCATCCGGTCGCGGGCGCCTACATCACCCGCGCGCCGGAACTGGTGTTTGAAATTCTCTCCAAGTCCACCGCGAGCAAAGACCAGCACGCCAAGTTCACCATCTACGAGACCGAAGGCGTGCGCTACTACGTCCTGGTGAATGTGGGTGATCGTGTCTGCAAAGTCTTTCACCTGCAGCAGGGGCGCTACATCAAGCTGGCCGATGCGGCGAATGAAACCCTGGAGTTCGACCTCGGCAAGTGCCGCATTGCCTTCGACTTCAGCCGGATCTGGCCGAAGTGAGGCGTTGCGCGTAGCGCAAGATCAGCCCGCCTTCTGCGGCGTTGCGCAGCGTCACCTCGCCGCCCAGGCGCTGCGCAATCTGGCGGATGATGGACAGGCCCAGCCCGCTGCCTTCGCTTTGCGCGCCCGGCAGGCGTACGAAGGGGTCGAACACCCGCTGCAACTGCTCGGGCGCAATGCCGGGGCCGCTGTCCTGCACTTCGATGACCGCGCGTTCGCCCTCGGCCCGCACCCGCAGATCGACCCGTCCGCCTTCCGGGGTGTAGCGCAGCGCGTTGTCCACCGCGTTGCGCAGCAGGGTGTAGAGCTGGGCGGGATCGGTGTCGATCTCCACCTTCTCGGCGCGGTCGATGCCCAGGTCGATGCCGCGGCTCTCGGCCAGCGGCAGCAGATCGGTGATCACTTCGCGCATCACCCCGCTCGGGTCGAGCGTCTGCCGCAGCGTCGTCTGCTCGCGTTGTGAACGGGCGAGGCTGAGCAACTGTTCCACCACGGTGCGAGCGCGGCGCAGGCCATCTTGCAGCGCGCCGATGCGCTGCCGCGCCTGCGGTTCGAGCTGCAGCGGTTTGAGGTTGTCCACCTGCATGCTGAGCACGGCGATGGGCGTGCGCAGTTCGTGCGCGGCGTCGGCGACGAAGCGGCGCTGCTGTTCCATCGAGGCATTCAAACGTTGCAGCAGGCGGTTGATGGAGTGCACGAAGGGCAGGATTTCCTGCGGCACATCGGTTTGCGGCAGGGGCTGCAGATCGGCTTCGCTGCGCGCGTCCACGCCCTGCGCCATTTGCCGCAGCGGCCGCAGCGCCCGCCGCACCACCCAAGCAGACAGCAGGGCCAGCAGTGGGATAAGCGCCAGCAGCGGAAACAGGGTGCGCTGCGCGCTGTCGATGGCGGCGTCGGTGCGCACATCGGTGCGCTGCGCCACGGCGATGCGGCCTTTGTCGCCCTGCTGCACGAACACGCGCCAGGCATGGTCGCCGCTTTGCACCACATGCATGCCGTCGCTCAGGTCTTTGGAGAGCTGCAGGCCGTGCGCGCCCACGGGTGCTCCGAGCTTCTGCACCACGATACGGGCGTCTTTATCGACATCGGCCCCGGCGGGGTTGAGCGCGTTGTCGGGAAGATGGCCCCAGCGGTGCACCAGGCTGGCGATTTGGCGCAGTTGCGCGTCCTGCAGTTCGTTGGCTTCCTGATAGCCGAAAAAGTAGGACAGCGCCGCCGTGCCCAGACCGACGACAACCACGCTCACCGTCATCCACAGCCACAGCCGACGCAGCAGCGATTGCGCGCCCCAATGGCGCAGTGCGGCCAGGGGATTCATGGCGCCTTGTCCGTATCGCCGCGCGGCGCCAGCCAGCCCACCCCGCGCACGTTTTTAATGACATCCGGCGCGAGTTTTTTGCGCAGGCTGTGGATGAGAAACTCCACCGCGTTGCTTTCTACCTCTTCGTTCCAGCCGTAGATGCGGTCTTCGAGTTCGCTGCGCGACAGAATGGCGCCGGGGCGCAGCAATAGTGCGTGGAGCAGGGCGTATTCGCGCGCGGTCAGACGCTGCGTCTGCCCCTGAAACCGCACCTCGCGGGAAACGGGGTCGAGTTCGAGCACACCGTTGGACAGCACCGGCTGCGCCTGTCCGCCCTGGCGCCGCGCCACCGCGCGGATGCGCGCCAGCAGCTCGGCGCTCTCGAAGGGTTTGACCAGATAGTCGTCTGCGCCCAGGTCGAGGCCGCGCACCCGGTCTTCGAGCGCGTCGCGCGCGGTGAGAATGAGGATGGGCAGGTTGCTGCCCGACTGCCGCAGCGCCTGCAGCACCGACAGACCGTCGCGCTTGGGCAGGCCGAGATCGAGCAGCATCAGCTCGTATTCGCCGCCTTGCGCCGCGCTCAGCGCCGACGCGCCGTCGAGTACCCAGTCCACCGCGTGGGTGGCGTCGCGCAGGGCTTCGCGCGTGGCGGCGCCCAGCATGTGATCGTCTTCAACCAGGAGAATGCGCATGGTTCACTCGGTAGGGGGAGAGACTGCAGACAGCGGCAGATTGTCGTCGGCCTCGGCGTCGTCCAGCCGGCCTCGCATCAGCTTGAACAGCACGGGCATGACCAGCAGCACCAGCGGCATCTGTACCGCCAGCCCCGCGATGATGGCCACGGCCAGCGGCTGTTGCATGGCAGAGCCTTGCCCCAGCGCGAGGGCCAGCGGCGCAAGCGTCAGCATGGCCGCCAGCGTGGTCATGGCGATTGGGCGCATGCGGTTCTGCCCGGCGGCCACCAGCGCCGCGTCCAGGCCCTGCTCAGGGTGCTCGCGCAGCAAGGACTGCACTTCGCTGAAGTAGAAAATCGCGACCTCGGTGACGATGCCCACGATCATGGTCATGCCCATCATCGCCGAGATGTTGAGCTCGATGCCTGCCGCCCACAGGCCAATGAACACCGCGGGCAGCGCAAGCAGCGGCATGGCCAGGATGCTGATCGCCACCTTGAAGCGCTCGTACAAAAAAAGCAGCAGCAAAAACACCAGCAGCACCGCCGCGCCGAGCACGCTGATCAGGCCTTGAAACGCGATTTGCTGCTGCTTGTACAGCCCGCCGAGCTGGGCATAGACGCCGGGCGGAAAGTAGCCGGGCGCGTCGATGATTTTTTTGACGTCGGCAATGGTCGAGCCCAGATCGCGCCCGCTGATGCGCGCGGTGACCGCGGCCATCGCCTTGAGGTTTTCGCGGTGGATTTCCGGCTGGCCGGTGAGCACCTTGAGGCTCGCGATGCGACCCAGGGTGAACACATGGCCGTCGGGTGCGCGCAGCGGCAGGCGGGCGATGTCGTCGGTCGTTTGACGCAGCGCCAGCGGCGTCCACAGCCGCACACCGACCATCTTCGGACCTTGCTGGATTTGCGTCACCACACTCCCGCCGATCAAGGTTTGCAGCTGCTGCTGCACCTGCTGCGGATCGACGCCTTCGAGCGCGGCGCGGGTGGGGTCGATATGGATGTCGAGCGCGTCGCCCGCGGGCTTGATGCCGCTGCGCACATCGACGATGCCGGCAATCTTGCCGATGGCCGCCGCCGTACGGTGCGCAAGCTCGGCGAGCTGCTGCGGGTTGTCGTCAAAGATTTTGATCTCCACGGGCTGCGGCACGGCGGTGAGGTCGCCGATCAGGTCTTCCATCAACTGCGCCAGTTCGATTTTCACGCCGGGCACCTGGGTTTCGATGCGCTGGCGCACCTCCTCCATCACCACGTCGATCGACTTGCGCGGCGGGGGTTTGAGACGCACGAAAAAGTCACCTTCGTTGGCTTCGGTCACGCCGCCGCCGAGCTGCGCCCCGGTGCGGCGCGACCAGGTTTGCACCTCGGGCGTGGTGCGCAGAATCTGCTCCACTTGCGCGAGGATGCGGTCGGTCTCGGTCAGCGAGGTGCCGGGCGGGGTGCGGTAGTCGAGAATAAAACCGCCTTCGTCCATATGCGGCATGAAGCCGCTGCCCACTTGCCCGTAAGCCAGCCAGCCCGCGAGCAGCAGCGGCGCCAGTCCCAGCGCGGCCAGCCACGGGCGGCGCAGGCTGGCGCCCAGCACCCGCGCATAGCCGAGTTGCACGGCAGAGAGCCAGCGGCCGTTTTCACGCTGCGCTTCACGCGCGATGTCCTTGGGCGAGAGCAGCTTGTCGGCCAGCAGCGGCACGGCCAGCCAGGCGACGAAAAAGGAGATGACCAGGGCGGCGGCCATGGTCAGCGACAGCGCCTTGAAAAAAGCACCGGTGACGCCGGAGAGGAAGGCCAGCGGCAGGAAGATGACCACGGTGGACGCACTCGACCCGGCCAGCGGCCGCAAATACTCCATCGCCGCATGCAGGATGCCGCTGTGCCGCGCTTGCGCTTCGCCGCGATGACGTGCTTCGCTCAACCGCCGCACGATGTGCTCGCTCATCACGATGGCGTCGTCGATCACCAGGCCCACTGCGGCCGCCATGCCGCCCAGGGTCATGATGTTGAAACTCATCCCCAGGGCGTAGAGCAGCACCACGGTGGCGGCCAGCACGGCGGGCACGGTGATCATGGCGATGAGGGTGATTTTCAGGCTGCGCAAAAACAGCAGCAGCACCAGCCCGGCCAGCGCCACGCCGATCAGAATGGCGTCGCGCACGCTGGCGGCGCTGTCCACCACCAGGGTGCTCTGGTCGTACCAACTGGCCAGGTGCGCGCCGGGCGGCAGCGGGGTTTTGGCGAGCAGTTCGCGCACATGGCGGGCGATCTGCACGGTGTTGCCGCCCGGCTGCTGGTAGATATTGAGCAGCACGGCGTCTTGCCCGTTTGCGGTGATGCGCACCCATTGCGGCACGGTGCTGCGCGAGATGCGCGCCACGTCTTTGAGGCGAATGACGCCGTCTGGCCCGGCCCGCAGCACGATGTCGCCGATCTGCGCGCCATCATGCAGGCGCGAGTCGGCCAGGGCGAGCAGGAGCTTGTAGCGGTCTTGCAGATGGCCCACGGCCTGCACGCCGTTGGCGGCGCTCACCGCATTGCTCACGTCCTGCAGCGCCAGCCCCAGCGCCTGCAGTTTCAGCGGGTCGAGGGTGACGTGATATTCCTCCTGCGCACCCCCCTGTATCTGCACCCGCGCCACCCCGCCGATGCTGGACAGCAGCGGCCGCAACTGGAATTCGGCCAGGTCGTAGAGCTGAGTTGGGGTATAGGCCCCCACGCTCGCCGAGGCTCGCTGCCCCCCGAGGGGGCGCTCACCGCCTTGGGGCGGCCCTGCGGCGGTGAGTGCGTTCGAGGTCAGGCTGTAGGCGATGACCGGGTCGACTGTCGGGTCCATGCGCTTGCTCGACACTTGGGTGCCGGGCGGCAGTTGCGGCAGCATCTGCGTGACCGCTTCGTTGACCTGTACCGCGGCCAGCGCCATGGGCGTGCCCCAGTCGAAGCTCACCGAAATATCGGCGGTGCCGCGGCTGGTGGTCGAGCGCACATCCACCACGCCGGGCACGCGGCGTACCGCCTGCTCCAGCGGCTGCGTGACTTGCAACATCATCTGGCTGGCAGGGCGGTCGCCCGCATCGGCGCTGACCACCACGCGCGGGAAGTCCACGTTCGGAAACAGCCCCACCGGCAGCTTGAACGCGGCAAACACCCCGCCGACTGCCAGCAGCGCGAGCAGAAACAGGACGGAGCGTCGATGGCGTTGCAGCCAGACCGAGGCGCCGCTCATCGCTGGGCTCCCATCACGCGCAGCGCCATGCCGGGGCGAAGTTCATAGTTGCCGGCGACGACCAGCGGCATGGCCGGGTTCAAAGCGCCCGTAATGCCGGTTTGCAGGCCGCTTTCAATGGCGATCTGCACAGGGATGCGTAGCGCCTTGCCGTGGTCGTCCTGAAACACGAAGGCGCCGCGCTCGTCCTGCAGCACGGCGTCGCGCGGCACCACCCAGCCGCGCCAGCGGCCGAGCACCATGTCGGCCTGCACGCTGGCTCCGGCCGGAGGAAGACCGGCCTGAGCAGGCAGGGCGATCTGCACGTCCAGGCGCTGGGTCTTGGGGTTGATGGCCGCTCCAATGCTGCGGATGGTGCCCTGCCAGTGCTGCGCCGGGTCGAACACCGAAGTCAGCCGCACGGGTTGTCCGGGCTGCAGGCGCGACGCGTCTTCCGGCGGCACGCCGGCCAGCGCTTGCAGGCTGCCGCTGCGCCCGAGCTGCAGCAACGGGCTGCCTGCGGCCAGCAGATCACCCGGCGCGGCACTCACCGCCAGCACGATGCCGTCTTGCGGCGCCAGCACCCGCGTTGCCGCCTGTCCCGCGCCTTGTTGCTGCAGGCTGTGCAGTTGCGCCTGCGCGTCGGTCAGCGCCTTGCGCGCCGCATCGACCTGCGCCTGCGTCGCGAGTTGTTGCGCCTTGAGCGCGGTCATGCGGCCCAGCTCGCCCTGCGCAAAAGAAACGGCGGTCTGCGCCTGGCTGTAAGCCAGCGCGGTGCTGGCGTCGCTGTGCAGCGTGGCTAGCACCGCGCCCTTGCGCACGGCCTGGCCGACATGCACGGCCACGGTTTGCACCTGCATGGCATGCTGAAAGGTGATGGCTTGAGTCTGGCTCGCAGGCACCTGCACCACGGCGTAGGCGCGCAGGGTATGCAGCAGCTCGCCGCGTTGCAGCGGCGCGGTCTGTACCTGTGCGGAGATGGGGCTGTCTGCAGCGAACGCACGCGGCAGGCTGCCAAGGGTCAGGAAAAGCGAGGGCAGACTCAGCGCGGCGAGAAGGGCGAGGCGGGCACGAGTGGGCAGGGTCATAGCGGTGCGGCGTTGGATTTGGACGGGGAAACTTGGGCGGCGGTCTGACGGTAGGGGCCAAGACCGGTGAGCAGTTGCAAGGCCAGAATTTGCTCGGCGCGCTGTTGCGCGTTGGCCTGCAGCGCCAGACGCTGGTCGAGCAGGGCGGTGCGCTGGTTGATGAATTCCAGCAGACTCATGCCGCCCTGCTGCAGCGCCTGCTGTGCGGCGGCATCGGCCGATTCCAGCGCGGGCAGGGCCTGCAGCAGAGTCTGACGCTGCTGCTGCAGGAGCGCGATGTCGGCCTGCGCCTGCCGTACATCGGCATCAGCCTGATCGAGCCGGGCCTGATAGTCGGCCAGCAGTTGCGCGCGGGTGGCGCGCTGCGTAGCGATCACGCCCTGATTGCGGTTGAACAGCGGCAGGCTGATGCTCACGCCGAAGCCCACGGTGTTCACCCCGGCGGTATCGCGCGCGCGGGTGAAGCCCAGATTGAAGGCCGGAAACTGCCCGAGCACGGCTTGCCAGACCTTCTGCTCCTGCGCGGCATAGCCTGCCTGCAGCGCCATCAGATCGGGGCGGATGCGCGGCAGTTGCTCGAGCGCTGCGGCCACCTGCGCGGCGGTGGGCGCGGCTTGTTCAGAGGGCGCGGCCAGCGGCAGCGGTACATCCGCCTGCAGCCCGAGCAGGGCATGGAGCTGCGATTGCAGGCCGAGTTGCTGGCGTTCGATCTGTTGGATGGTTTGCGTCAGGGCTTGCAGCGGGACGAGCTGGGCGTCCACGTCGAGCCGGGTGACATTGCCCTGCGCCAGCGCGGCCTGGCTGCGCTGCAGGCGCTGCGCGAACAAGGCGCGTTCCTGCTCCAGCAGTTTCAGCCGCGCCGCGTTGCCGGTGATCTGGGTGTAGAGCAGGCGGGCTTGCGCCACGGTCTGCCATTCGGCCCACAGCACTTGCAGGTTGACCTGGGTTGCGGCTTGTTGTGCGGCGCTTTGCGCGGCGTGGTGGGTGATGAGCGCGGCAATGTCGTAAGACAGCCCGAGGTTGTACGCCGAAGTCGTTGCTCCCGCGCTGTTGCCGGGGAAGTCTTGCGACAGGCCGAGTTGCGGATCGGGCAGCAGCCCGGCGTCGAAGGCTTGCGCGCGGGCCACGCCCAGCCTTGCGCGCTCGGCCTTGAGCTGCGGGTTGTTGAGCACGGCGAGGATGGCCAGCCCGGTGGCGTCCAGCGGCTTGGCGGTATCGAAGTTGTAGCGGGTCAGCGCGGGCAGCGCGATTTTGCTGCGCGCCACATCCAGGTGGTTCGCCGATGCGGCCAGATCGGCGGAAGTCGGCAGCGGCTCGGGGTGATAGCTGGCGCAACCGCCTAGAAGCAGAGCGGCGAGCAAAACGCTGCGAGATAAATGGGGAACCGTCATGGCAGTGGGCTGTGGGGTGACAATTTGCTTCATCGTAAAACCCAGCCTTGACGAATGGCCGGTGCGAACAGTTTGCGATAGAGGCCCGTGAGCAAGGGCATGGCGGGCTCCAGCAGACGATGCCGCGCCAGATGGACGACGAGCGCGGCCATCAATCCCACCAGCGCGGCGCCCGCCATGTCGAGCGGCCAATGCACGCCGAGATACACCCGCGCCCAGGCCACCGGCAGGCCCAGCAGTGCCAGCAGCAGACCGGCCCGGCGCCATGTCGGCGTGAGGAGCAGGCTCGTCGCGACCGAGGCGATCACGGTGAGGTGATCGCTGGGAAAGCCGCTGTCCGGCGCATGCTCCAGCAGCGCAGGGCCGAGGCCGAGGGCGAAGGGGCGCGGCTCGAACACCACCAGCCCGATGAGTTGATTGATGCCCAGCGCCACGAGGGCCGCCACCGCGGCTTGCAGCAGCGGGGGGCGCAGCGCGTCCGGGTGGCGCAGCCAGCCCCAGATCAACAGCAGGGGCGCGGCGTAGATGGCGTATTCGGCGAAGAACAGCGCCACGTCGATGCTGGCTTGTGACGCCGTGCCGTGAGCGGCCCAATGGGTGTAGAGCCCCAGATTGAGGGCGTTCCAGAAAGCAGGAAAATGCAGCATGGCGTGGCGGTGTTTTTGTGAGTTGACAAAACTACACCGCCTCCACGACACCCGGAGGGCTTCCGGATGAAAGGAGGCGGTTGCAGCGATCAGTCCTGCTGATCGTGGTCGTCGTGATCGTTGCGGTCTTGGGTCGAGGCGATCACCGTGCCTTGATCCGGGCTGATTTTCACGTCGAACACCTGCGCGCCTTTGACCACTTCCACGTCATACACCGCCTTGCCCGCGTGCTGCTCGACTTCGGCCTTGGAGGCCGTGCCGCCCACATGCTGCTCGGCTGCGGTGACGGCCTGGCTCAGGCTGATCTTGGCGTTGGGGATGATGCGCGCGTCGTTGCCCGCGTCATTCGAGGCGAAAGCGCTGACCCCGGCTGCGGCCGAAGCGAGTGCGAGCGTGGCGATGAGGATGGATTGGCGAATTTTCATGATGAAGCTCCCTGAAGAAGTTGAACAAACAACGCCGACTTGGCGTGAGAAGAACTCTAGGGAGCGAGTCTTAGCGCACCCATAGCGCTGGACTTATGCTTTCGCCATGCAAACAGCGCCTGTCTCCATGCCTTCGACCTCAGCGCCAAGACCCCGGCTCGGCTTGGCGCTGGGCGGCGGCGCCGCGCGCGGCATGGCGCACCTGGGTGTGCTGCGGGCCTTGGCCGATGCCGACGTGCGCATCGATTTCATCGCCGGGTGCAGCATCGGCGCGCTGGTTGGCGCCATTGCCGCAGCGGGGCGCACCGACGGGCTGGAGGCCACGTTCAAGACCTTCGACTGGCGCAAGACCCTGTCGTTTTTCGATGTGGTGTTTCCTCGCTCGGGGCTGATCGACGGCGCCAAGGTCACCGAACTGGTGCGCGAGCATTTGCCGGCGACGCAGATCGAGGCGCTGTCGATCCCTTTTGCCGCGATTGCCACCGATCTGCACAGCGGCGCCGAGGTGGTGCTGCGCTCAGGCGATGTGATCGAGGCGGTGCGCGCCAGCATTGCGGTGCCGGGCGTGTTCACCCCGGTGCGCGTGGATGGGCGGGTGTTGGTGGACGGGGGCTTGAGCAACCCGGTGCCGGTCAGCGTGGTGCGTGCCATGGGGGCGGACCAGGTGATTGCGGTCGATCTCAATCATGGCGTGGTGGACGGTCGGCTCAAGCGACGGCTGCGGCCCAAACCCCGGCGCAGCGAAACTTCGGTGGAGGAACCGGCAGGCCGCTGGGCGGCCGACTATCGGCGGGTGATGGCCGATCTCAAGCAGCGCCTGCAAGCCCCGAGCGCTCCGGCCAAGGATCAGTTCGAGCGCTGGGCCGACCGCGAGGAGCCGCTGCCCAATGTGTTCGAGGTGCTGCTGGCTTCGGTGAATGTGATGGAAATGCACATCACCGAAAGCCGTCTGCGCATCGAGCCGCCCGACTTGCTCATTCGGCCGCCGCTGGGCGACATCCGCTTTCTCGAATTCGGCCGCGCCGAAGAATCGATCGAAATCGGCTACGACGCGGCGATGCAGGCGCTGCGCGGCTGGAACCCGTAACTGCCCTCAGCCGGTATTGCGCAGCCCCGCGGCGATGCCGTTGATGCTCAGGTGAATGCCGCGCTTGGTGCGCTCGTCGGTCTGCCCTTCGCGGAAGCGGTGCAGGAGTTCGATCTGCAGGTGATTGAGCGGGTCGATATACGGAAAGCGGGCGCGGATCGAACGCTTGAGCGTGGGGTTGTCGGCCAGGCGTTCGGTGTTGCCGGTGATGGCGGTGAGCATATCGGTGGTGAGCTGCCATTCGCGCTGCAGCGCCTTGAGCACTTTCTGGCGCGTCTTGGGGTCGGCCACCAGTTCGGCATAACGCTGCGCCACGCGCAGATCGGTCTTGGCCAGCACCATGTCGATGTTCGACAGCAGGGTGGCGAAGAAGGGCCACTGCTTGGCCATGCGCTGCAGCAGCTTGAGGCCGTCCGGGTTGGCGTCGAGGAAGGCCTGCACCCCGCTGCCGAAGCCATACCAGCCGGGCAGCGCCACACGGCACTGGCCCCACGAAAAGCCCCAGGGAATGGCGCGCAGGTCGGCAATGGCGCGGGTGGCCTTGCGCGAGGACGGACGGCTGCCGATATTGAGCTCGGCGATCTCGGAAATGGGGGTGGCGCTATAGAAGTAATCGGTGAATTCCGGGGTTTCGTACACCAGCTTGCGGTAGGCCGCCATGGAGGCTTCGGACAGGGCGGCAGCCGCGTCGAGAAAGCGCGCCGGGGGTTTGCTCGCGGTCTTGGTCTGCGGCAGCAGCGTGGCCTGCAGCGTGGCGGCCACCAGGGTTTCGAGGTTGCGCAGACCGATTTCGGGATTGCCGTATTTGCTGGTGATGACCTCGCCCTGTTCGGTTAGGCGGATCTGGCCATTCACCGTGCCCGGCGGCTGGGCGAGGATGGCGTCGAAGCTCGGCCCGCCGCCACGTCCCACCGTGCCGCCACGGCCGTGGAACAGCCGCAGGGTGATGCCATGCTCGGCCTTGAGCTGTTCGAACTGCTCGGCCAGCGCGACCTCGGCGCAGTACAGCTCCCAGTTGGAGGTGAAGAAGCCGCCGTCCTTGTTGCTGTCGGAATAGCCCAGCATGATCTCCTGCTCGCCGCCGGAGCGCTGCACCAGCCCCGCGATGCCGGGCAGGGCATAGAAGTCGCGCATGATGGCCGGGGCGTTGCGCAGGTCTTCGATGGTCTCGAACAGCGGCGCCACCAGCAGCTCGGCGTAGCTGTCGTGGCTGCCCAGGGTGCCGTGGAACAGCCCCGCCTCCTTTTGCAGCAACAGCAGTTCAAGCAAGTCGCTGACGGTCTCGGAGTGCGAGATGATGTATTGCCGGATGGCGCGCGGGCCGAAGTCTCGCCGGGCGCTGTAGGCTCGGTCGAACACGGCCAGCTCGCTGCGCGCCCAGTCGGAATAGACGTGGTGCGGCAGACGCAGCGGACGCGGGTCGTTGAGGCAGCGGATGAGCAGCGCCTGCTTGGCGGCTTCGTCCAGATGGCTGTAGTCGGGGCACAGACCCGCGGCGGCGAGCAGTTCGCGCAGCACGGCCTCGTGCTGATCCGAGCTTTGCCGCAGGTCGATGGTGGCCAGGCGAAAGCCGAACACCCCGGCGGCGCGGATCAGCGGGTCGAGCCGCGTCTGTGCCAGCGGCCCGGCATGATGCCGGTGCAGCGAGTCGTGGATGATGCGCAGATCAGCGATGAACTCGTCGGCATTGGCATAAGGCTCGGCGCTGCCCACTTCGGGCAGCAGGGCCTGCACCCCGGCGAGCTTGCGCAGGTTGGCGGCCAGCCGGGCGTACATGCCGATGAGCGCACGCCGGTAGGGCTCGTCGCTGCGGTGTTCCGACAGATCGGGCGACTGTTCGGCCAGGGCCATCAGTTCCGGGCTGGCGCTGGCCAGCAGCGCCGAGATCGACAGCTCGCCGCCGATGGCGTGCACTTCGGCCATGTAGAACTCTATGGCGGTGCGCGACTGCATGCGCAAGGCGTAGCTCAGGGTGTCGGCGGTGACGAAGGGGTTGCCGTCGCGGTCGCCGCCGATCCAGTGGCCCATGCGGAAAAAGGCCGGCAGATCGGTCTTGGCAAGGTCTTGCCCGCCTGCGGGAAAGAGCGCCTCGATGTCGCGTTCCAGGTTGCGATACAGGCGCGGGAATTGCGAAAAAAACGTGGCGCCATAAAACGACAGCGCGTTCTTGATTTCGTCCGACACTTTCAGCTTGACGTAGCGCAGCAGCCGCGTCTGCCAGAGCTGCACCACGCGGGCGCGCATGGCGTCTTCGATGTCGGCGCGTTTTTGCGGCAGACGGGTCGCGTCGCGTTCGACCAGCAGTCGCGCCAGCGCCCGTTCGGCGTCGAGCACGCTCTTGCGCTGCACCTCGGTGGGGTGGGCGGTGAGCACCGGGGAAATGAGCGCCTGATCGAAAAACTGCAGGAGTTGTTGCCGATCCACGCCGGAGTCCTTGAGCGTCTCCAAGGCGGCGCGCACGCTGTCGCGCTGCGGCGGGGCGCCACGCTCGGCATCCTGCTCGGCGCGGCGCAGCACATGGTGATCTTCAGCGATATTGGCCAGAATGGAAAAGTAGCTGAAGGCGCGTATCACGCTGACCGCCTGGTCGCGGCTGAGGCTGCTGAGCAGCTTGTCGAGGGCGCGGCGGTCCTTGGCGTCGCCGTCGCGGTGAAACTTCACCGAGAGCTGGCGCACGGTCTCGACGATGTCGAACATCTCCTGCCCCTCCTGCTCACGGATCAGGTCGCCCAGCAGACGCCCGAGCAGGCGGATGTCGTCGAACAGAGGTGCGTCGGGATCGGAGGCGTTGCGTGCGGCTGAGGGGCGTGTCGACATGGCGAAGAGTGGTTGATTGGGCACGAAATTGGGGCGCAGTGATGCTATCAGCGCCCAGACAAAACGAAGCAAGATACGCGCCCGCACCGACACCGGAATTGCGCTGCCGCAGGCCGATCGAACTGCAATGCCCCGATCTGTGGCCTTCCAGGCACCGAATTCAGCCACGGCGCGAACCGGCTCTTTAGAATCATTCGATGACTTCCACTTTCACTCCCCCACCGTCCCTCGTCATTGCCACCCGCGAAAGCCGTCTGGCGCTTTGGCAGGCCGAGCATGTGCGCGATCTGCTCAAGGGGCTGTATCCGCAGTGCGATGTGCGGATTTTCGGCATGACCACGCAGGGCGACCAGATTCTCGACAAATCGCTGGCCAAGATCGGCGGCAAGGGGCTGTTCGTCAAGGAACTCGAAGTGGCCATGGAGCAAGGGCACGCCGACCTCGCCGTGCATTCGCTCAAGGACGTGCCCATGGTGCTGCCGACCGGATTTGCGCTCACCGCAGTGATGGAGCGTGAAGACCCGCGAGACGCCTGGGTCAGCCCGCATTACGCCAATCTGGCCGATCTGCCCGCGGGCGCGGTGGTCGGCACCTCCAGTTTGCGGCGCGAATCGCAACTGCGCGCGCGCTATCCGCATCTGAAAGTGCAGGCGCTGCGCGGCAACCTCGACACCCGGCTGCGCAAGCTCGACGAAGGGCAGTATGCCGGCATCCTGCTGGCGGCAGCGGGGCTCAAGCGGCTGGGCTTGGGCGAGCGGGTGCGCACCGTCATCGAACCTGAAGACATGCTCCCGGCCGTCGGGCAGGCGGCGCTGGGCATCGAAATTCGCGCCGACCGGCCCGATCTGGCGCAGGCGCTGGCTGCGCTCAACCATCCGCCCACGGCCTTGTGCACCCATGCGGAGCGCGCGGTGTCGCGGGGGCTGGGCGGCAGTTGCACCACGCCGATGGGCGCCTATGCCACATTGGAGGGCGAGGCAATGCACCTGCGCGCGGTGTTGGGGCTGCCCGACGGCAGCCAGGCGCTGCACGCGCAGCAGCGCGGGCGCGTCACCGATCTGGCGCAGGCCGAGGCGCTGGGGCAGCAAGTGGCGCGGCAGTTGCGCGAACAGGGCGCCGACGCGCTGCTGGCGCAACTCGGTTCGCATTGAGTTTTCCCGGTTGATGGCTCCAGGCAAAGCGGGGTAACGATGCTCAACACCACGCTGATCTCCACCCGGGCGTCCTCGCAGTCTGGAGGAGCGCATGAGATTTTGGCCGCGGCCGGTGTGCAGATGCTCGACTTTCCGCTGCAACACATCGGCCCGCCGGGCGATCTGCCCCGTTTTCACGCCGCCTTGGCCGCTTTGCCTCAGACCGATCTGGCCATTCCCGTCAGCCCTACGGCGGTGGCTGCGGTGTTCGCGGCGCTGCGCCAGCCCTGGCCCGCGCGTTGCGCCATCGGCGTCGTCGGCGAGGGCAGCTTGCGCGCGGTGCGCCGGGCTTTGACCGCGCAGCCTGACGACGCGCCATGGCCGCGGCTCATCGCGCCGGGCGCGGCGCCCCCAGGGCCGGGCTTAGCCCAGCCCGCCCCTCTAGGGGGTCAAGAAAATTTGGGGCGGCCCGGCGTTTTCTTGAGAGCGCCCCAGGGCCGGGCTTCGCCCAGCCCGCCCCCCGAGGGGGTCAAGGAAACTTGGGGGCGGCCCTGCGTTTCCTTGAGAGGCGATGAGCCGGGCGGCGAGGGCGACTCCGAGGCCTTGTGGAACGCGCTTCAACTCGCTTTCGCCCCGGGGCCGGTGGCGTCTTTTCCGTGGGCCGGGCGCCATGCGCTGATCTTCCGGGGCGGGCCGGGCCGCGACCTGCTGCAACGCATGCTCGAAGCGGCGGGCGCCAAGGTCAAAGTCATCGAGGCCTACAGTCGGCTGGCGCCCGAATATAACGCGCAGACCGCGGCGTTGCTGCAGTCTGCGTTGGGTAGCGGCGGCTGGTGGCTGTTTTCCTCGACTGAGGCCGTGCATAACCTGCAGCGCTTGCTCGAGCCGGCCGGGCTGGACGCCGCCGTGCTGCACCCGCAGCGAGCGCTGGCCATCCACCCGCGCATCGCCAGCGTCCTGCGCGAGGCAGGTTTCGGGCGGGTGGAACTGACCCGCGCGCCGCTTGAAGAGGTGCTGTCCACTTTGCATCGTCTGGCCGCAGCCCCGAGCCCAACAGACTCCTAGAATGCCCGCATGACTGAGCCCAGCACCCTTCCCGAGGCAGAGCCTTCTCCGGCGCAAGCGCCTGCGGCTGCGCAGGTTGCTGCTTCGGCTGCAGCTTCTCCTGAGCCTGCGGCCATGCCACCATCGGCGGAACTGACGAAGTCGGCGCCTGTCGGCCTGCCGGGCGCCCGCTGGGTCTGGCCGGTTCTCGTTGCCCTCGTCGTCGCTCTGGTGGCGATGGCGTGGTGGCTGAACAACCGCCTGTATGCCACCCAGGCGGAAATTGCGCAGCGCCTGCAAACCGCAACGACCGATGCCATCGAGGCCAAGACGCTGACCAAACAGGCTAGCGATTCGGTGCGCGATCTCACGACACGGCTCGCGGTGCTCGAATCGCGCCAGCAAGACTTCGCGGCGCAGCGTCAGGCGCTGGAGACGTTGTATGCAGACTTTGCCAAGACCCGCGATCAGGCCCGCCTGTCCGAAACCGGTCAGCTCATCGCCCTGGCGCAGCAGCAGGCCCAGCTGATCGGCAATGTGCAGCCGCTCATCGCCACCCTGCAAAGCGCCGATGCGCGACTGGCGCGCTCGCCCAATCCCAAGGCGCAAATCCTGCGCCGCGCGGTGCAGTCCGACCTGACGCGGCTGCGCAGCGCCGTCACGCCCGACATCGCCGCAGCCGCGCACAAACTCAACGATCTGGCCGCGCTGGTGGATAGTTTGCGGCTAGTTTCGGCGGCGGGACCGGCCCACGGCGCCAGCGCACCGGGCACCCCGCCCGTGGCCCCGGCGTCGGCCGCAGGCCCGCGCTGGGCGCCGTGGCTGGGCGACTGGTTCGAGCGCTTTCGCGCCTCGCTGGTGCAGTTGTTCGGCATCACCCGCGTGGGCTCGCGCGACGCTTTGCTGGCTTCGCCGCAGCAGGGCGAATTCCTGCGCGAGAACCTCAAACTGCGCATCCTCAATGCGCGGCTCGATCTGCTTTCGCGCAATGCGGTGGCGTATCGCAGCGATATGCGAGGCATCGATGAAGCGCTGAAAACCTATTTCGACAAGCGCCAGCCGCGCATGGTGCAGGCGCTGTCGCTCGCCCGTCAGGCCGCCCAGCTCGACCTCTCGGCCAATCCCGCAGCCAATCTGGAGTCGCTGGCCGTGCTCTCCACGCTGGATAGCGGAGCACCCTGATGCGCTGGCTCATCTGGGTGCTGATTCTGGCCGCGGCCGCTGTGCTGCTGGCCCTGGGCACGACCCTCAATACTGGCAACGTCGCCGTGCTGCTGCCCCCCTGGCGGGTGGATGTGTCGCTCAACTTCGCGGTTTTGTTGCTGCTGCTGGCTTTCGTGGTGTTCTACCTGGTGCTGCGCGGTCTGTCGCTGCTGCTGGGCATGCCACAGGCGGCGGCAGAGTTCCGGGCGCGGCGGCGGATGCGGCTGGCCGCGCAGGCCCTGCACAACGGCATGTTCGATTATTTCGGCGGTCGCTTTCGCAGGGCCGAGCGCGCGGCGCAGCGCGCGGCCGAGTTCATCGATTTCGCTCCCGCCGCGCTGATGACCGCGGCGCAGTCGGCGCAGCAACTCCAGGCCTATGACCGGCGCGACGCCTATCTGGAACAACTGCCGCAACCGGCCCGCGATGCCGGTGCGCTGCTGAAGGCGCAGTGGCAGCTCGACGCCAAGCAGCCGCGCGAAGCGCTGGCCCAGCTGCGCGCGCTGCCCGCCGGGGTGCAGCGGCGCACTCACGCGCTGCGCATCGAGCTGCAGGCCGCGCGCAAGGTGGGCGATCACGCTGCCGTGCTGCGGCTGGCGCGCACCCTGCTCAAACATGGCGCCCTGCATCCCGCAGCCGCGCAGGCCATGCTGCATACCGCAGCCACCGGGCTGTTGCGACAGGCAGGCGACGACCCGCAGGCCCTGCGCACGACCTGGCACCGGCTGACCGTGCAGGAGCGCACCGACCCCACCCTCGTGATTGCGGCCGCCCGAGGCTTCGCGGCGGCCGGTGAAGTCGGCGAAGCGCGGCAACTGCTGATCGACGCGCTCAACCGCCCGCAGGCCGAGCCGGGTCTGTTCATGCCCAGCCTGCGCGCCATGCTGACGGGCATTGACGCTGGTTTTGTCGCCCAGACCGAGCAGTGGCTGGGCCGCTGGCCGCAAGAGGCGCAGGCGTATTTCACCGCGGGCGCGGCCTGTGCCGAAATGCAGCTCTGGGGCAAGGCGCAGCAGCATCTGCAAAAGGCCATCCAGTCTTGCAGTGATGACGAAAGGCGTTTGCGCGGGCAGATTCATGCCGCGCTGGCGCAACTGCTCGAAGGCATCGAGCGTGAAGACCAAGCACAGCGCCATTGGCGCGAGGCGGCGATGGATCTCTGCGCCCTCGATCTGCCGGGCAAGGCCGGCCTGAACTGAGGCGGCCCAAGCTGCCCGCAAACCGCCTGCCCGCCGCTGATTTCCGCTGACATTTTCAGGAGACTTCCATGTCCTACCTCACGATCGATCAGGTGATCGGCAACACCCCGCTGGTGCAGTTGCAGCGCATCCCCGGCGCCGACAATGCGCGGCGCGGCAACGTGATCCTGGGCAAGCTCGAAGGCAACAATCCGGCCGGATCGGTGAAAGACCGGGCGGCGATTTCCATGATTCGCCACGCGCAGGAGCGCGGCGCCATCAAACCTGGCGACACGCTGATCGAGGCCACCTCGGGCAATACCGGCATCGCCCTGGCGATGGCCGCCGCCATTCTGGGTTATCGCATGGTGCTCATCATGCCCGAAGACCTCAGCATCGAGCGCGCCCAGACCATGAAAGCCTTCGGCGCCGAGCTGTTGCTCACCCCCAAGAGCGGCGGCATGGAATACGCCCGCGATCTGGCCGAGCAGATGCAGCGCGATGGCAAGGGTCTGATGCTCGATCAGTTCGCCAATGCCGACAATCCGCGGGCGCATTTCGAGACCACCGGCCCCGAGATCTGGCGCGACACAAAAGGGCGCATCACCCACTTCGTCAGCGCCATGGGCACGACCGGCACCATCACTGGGGTGTCGCACTTTCTCAAGGAGCAGAACCCGGCGGTGCAGATCATCGGCGCGCAGCCGGAGGAAGGTTCGCGCATTCCCGGCATCCGTAAATGGCCGCAGGAATACCTGCCCAAGATCTACGAGCCGCAGCGGGTGGACCGGCTGGAGTACGTCAGCCAGGCCGCGGCGGAGAACATGGCGCGCAAGCTCGCCCGCGAGGAGGGGCTGTTCTGCGGCATCAGTGCGGCTGGCGCCTGCGAAGTGGCGCTGCGCATCGCCCGCGAAGTGGAAAACGCCACCATCGTGTTCATCGTCTGTGATCGCGGAGACCGCTATTTGAGCACCGGGGTGTTTCCGGCTTGACGATCAGCTTTGAGGTGCGGCGTGGCTCGCCGCGCTGATCGGGCTTGGGGGAACCTGCGCGATGCCCTGATCGGGCACGCTGTAGGCCCCGGGTGCGAAGACATGGCTGTAGCCCATGTAAAAGCCGACGGACAAGCAGACAATGAGCAGAATTCCAAGTCCGGTCAGATAGATTTTGGTTCCCATGATGCGTCAGAAAGAAGAGAGGTCTGGCGGGTCCATGCGGACATTCGCACAGACTGATTTTGTTTTGAACATTAGCCAGCCAATCGCCGCAGGCAAGCCGGGTTCACCAAACGTCACAAGCCATACGTCCTGACAGGGCGGCGTACCTTTCGTAAGCCTCTCACGCCCTCTTATGCCATCTTCTCTCACGCCCCCTTCGCAGAACGCTTCGCTCCATCAGGGCATCACCCTGGCGCTCGTCGCCGCCTTGTTGTTCGGCGCGAGCACGCCGCTGGCCAAGCTGCTGCTGGCCGACACCAGCCCGTGGTTGCTGGCGGCCTTGCTGTATCTGGGCTCGGGGATCGGCCTGGCCGCCTGGCGGGCGCTGCGTGCCGTGCGCAGCGGCGAGGCGGCTACGTCTCATTTGCAAGCCGGTGAGTGGCCCTGGCTGGCCGCCGCGATATGCAGCGGCGGTGTGGCGGCACCGGTGCTGCTGATGTTCGGCCTCTCGCGCATGCCGGCCGCGGGGGCTTCGCTGCTGCTCAATCTGGAGAGCGTGTTGACGGCCTTGTTGGCCTGGTTTGTGTTCCGCGAAAACTTCGATCGCCGCATCGCCTTGGGCATGGGGGCCATTGTTCTGGGTAGTGTGGTGCTGAACTGGCCCGGCCAGGGAGTGAGGCTGGACTGGAGCAGTCTGTGGCCGGGGCTGGCGGTGATCGGCGCCTGCCTGGGCTGGGCGCTCGACAACAATTTCACGCGCAAAGTCGCCTTGGCCGATGCCGGTTTTATCGCCATGAGCAAGGGGCTCATCGCCGGGGCGGTCAACCTGCTTCTGGCGATGCTGGTCGGGGCGCAATGGCCGACTTGGCCTATCGTGCTGGCGGCAGGCGCGCTCGGCTTTGCCAGCTACGGCGTCAGCCTGGTGCTGTTCGTGCTGGCGCTGCGGCATCTGGGTACGGCGCGCACAGGCGCGTATTTCGCCGTGGCGCCGTTTTTCGGCGCCGCGCTGGCCGTGCTTTTGCTCGGCGAAGCCCTCACCCTGGGGCTGGTGCTGGCGGGCGGGCTGATGGCGCTGGGCGTCTGGCTGCACGTCAGCGAACGCCATGCGCATGCGCACGACCACGAGGCGATGCACCATAGTCACCGCCATGTCCACGGCGGCCCGAAAGACGACGGCCATCACGATCATGTGCACGAGCCGCCGGTGCCGATAGGCACGCAGCACAGCCACCCGCATGACCATGCGCCGCTGCGGCATACGCACGCGCACTTTCCCGACGCGCACCATCGACATCGTCACGGGTGATGCGCCTGCGGCGCGATTGCTTCGTGCTTTGATAAATCGCTAAACTCAGCCTCTTTTGCTGCGCAGCGAGGTCGCACGGCAAAGCGCACGGCAAAGCGCGCGTCAGGTCATCCCGGGCCTGCGCAACGCAACTCTCCGGGATGTCTTGGCTGGGCGTACATCATGGCGTTTGCGGAGCAAGGCGGCCTGCCTTCCCTGGAGGTTCTGTTTGGGCACATGGCCGATGCGGTGTATCTGCTCGACCCGGTGACGTCCAACATCCTCTGGTGCAACCGCGCGGCCTATGCCGATCTCGGACTGCAAGCCAGCGAAGTGCTGCATCACTCGGTGCTCAGCCTGCAGAAGGACGTGCAGGGCTTGCCGCAGTGGGCCGACATCGCCCAAGTCATCCGCACGGC
Source organism: Thiomonas sp. UBA7699 (assembly GCF_002482605.1). Classification (NCBI taxonomy): domain Bacteria; kingdom Pseudomonadati; phylum Pseudomonadota; class Betaproteobacteria; order Burkholderiales; genus Thiomonas; species Thiomonas sp. UBA7699. The sequence continues at coordinate 158,155 of NZ_DLGH01000001.1, forward strand.
CGACTGCTACACCTTCGTCGGGCGCCATCGCCACCAGGACGGTGGCGAAATTCCGGTCGAGGTCAACACAACGCACTTTAACCATCAGGGGCGCGACTACTTTCTGTCCGTCGCCCGCAATATCAGCAAGCGGCTGAGCCTGGATGAGGCAAGCAGCACGCGCGACGAGCGCCTGCGTTTTGCTCTCGAACAGGCCATGGACGGGCTGTGGGACTGGAACCTGCTCACCGACGCGGTCTATTTCAGCCCGCAGCTCAAGCGCATGCTGGGATACGGCCCGGATGAAATGACGCCGCATGTCGAGACCTGGAAACATAACGTCCATCCCGACGACCGCGATCAGGTCATGTCCTTGATCGATCAGCATTTGCGCGGACGGCTGATGCGCTTCGAGGCGGAATACCGTTTGCGCAACCGCAACGGTCATGACATCTGGGTGCACGATCGCGGGCAGGTCTGCGAGCGCGACGCCCAGGGCCGTCCAACCCGTATGGTCGGCATGGTGCAGAACATCACCGACCGCAAGCTGCTGGAGTTGCGGCTGGAAAAAATGGCCAGCATCGACGATCTCACCCAGCTTCCCAATCGCCGCGCGGGCATGGCGGCACTGGCTCAGCAGATCGCCTTGAGCGAGCGCAGCGGTGGCGCGCTGAGCGTCGGCGTGCTCGATATCGACGCCTTTAAATCGGTCAACGACCGCTTCGGCCATGCCGTGGGAGATGAAGTGCTCCATCAGGTGGCCAGGCTGCTGCGCCAGACCTTGCGCCCAGGCGATTTGGTGTATCGCTCCGGTGGCGAAGAGTTCGTGCTGATCTTGCCCGCAGCCGGGCGCGAGACCGCCGACACGATCGCCGCCGATATTCACGCGGCCTTCGCGGCCAAAGACTGGGAAGGGGATCTCAGCGTACCCGGCGTGACCGTCAGCATCGGGCTGGCGAGCTATCCGCAGGATCAGCCGCTGCTGCACAAGCTGCTCGACCAGGCCGATCTGGCGCTGTATCGGGCCAAGGAAAGCGGTCGCAATCGCACCTGCCGCGCAGGTGATCTGCTCGCCGCCCCAGCGCCTTCGGCCTCGATGATCGACTGATTCTTATGCGGACGGCGATCACTCGCCCAGCAACAGCTTGAGAGCCAGTGCGGCCATCGTCAAGCCGATCAGCACGTCGAGCACCTTCCAGGTGAAAGGGCGCGCGAACACCGGCCGCAACAGCCGCGCGCCATAGCCCAGGGCGAAAAAGAACACGAACGAGGCCGACGCCGCACCCGCGCCGAACGCCGCCGTACGCCCGGGAAACTGGGTGGACACCGAGCCGAGCAAGACCACGGTGTCGAGATAGACATGCGGGTTCAGAAAAGTGAACGCCAGCACGGTGGCCAGCGTCTTGCCGAGCGGGCTGGCGCCGCCATCGGCCGGCGCCAGCACCGCCGCCGAGCGCAGGGCCGCCCGGAAACTGCGCGCCCCATACCAGAGCAGGAACGCGGCTCCCGCGTAACGGCTGAGCGTGGTCAGCCAGGGCGCCCGTGCCACCAGCACATGAAACCCGGACACGCCGACGCCGATGAGCAGCGCATCGGACAGCGCGCACACCATCACTACCCAGAAAATGTGTTCCCCCTTCAGCCCCTGTTTGAGGACGAAGGCGTTCTGCGCGCCGATGGCGACGATGAGCGACAGACCGAGGGCGAAACCGGAGAGGTAGGCGTGCATAGAAAAATCAGGGGGAGGGCGCAGGATGAAGGCGCGCATTTTGCTTGCAAGCGGCGAAGGAGACTCGTAATAGGCTGCGCTGTTCTTCGGCCCGTCGCAGCAGTCTCTGAAGGAAACGCCGAGCCGCCTCTGCGGGCTCTCCGTAGACTCAGATTCGGCTTTCAATCCCCCGCGGGGCAGGCATTCCGGAGAAATTGATCAGCACAATTCATTGGATAGGCGGGGGATAGACGGAGAAAAGGCGGGGTCGGCAAATCGCCGATGGCCCGATTGCTGGCCCAATATTGCATCGACCACGAACTGCCTTTTGACGTGTTCGTCCCCGCCACGCGCTGGTCGGATTTGGCCGTCGCTGCGGTCGGGGCCGCGCGCGCAATCAGCGGGGGGCGAAGGTGATGCGTCTTGCGCGGGCGGAATTGCGCCTCGCTGCCGCGCCAGCCCGCATCCCCCGAGCTACGGCGCTGGCCGACACCTCCGATCTGCGCGGCTGATGTCGGCGCGTCTCGTGGTTCAAGTTTGCGGGGTGTCGAGCAGAAACAACGGCTCCATGTCTGCGGGCATCTGCGCCAGTTCAGCATCGGTAAGCCGGGCATAGACCTCCAGCAGATAGCCGCTGGGGTCGCGCAGCCACAGTTCGTGCAGCGGCGTGCCGCGCCAGGTGGTGCGCGGGGGCTTGACGATCTCGGCCCCCGCAGCCACGGCGGCACGGTAGGCGGCGATGACTTCGGCCTTGCCCGCCACACCCAGTCCGAGGTGGTAGAGGCTGTAGGTGTCGAGTGCCTCACCGCGGTCGTTGACCAGCAGCACCAGGTTGAGGCGCAGCTGCGGCACGATGAAGGTGCTGTAGCGGGCGGTGCGGTCTTTGGGCGGCAGGCCGAAAAACGCGGTGTAGAACGCTGTGCTGCGCGCCAGATCGGCCACACGCAGGCTCATGTGGAACTCATGGGCAGCAGGGAATGCGGGTGAGGAAGTCATGGTGGTTTTTCAATTTTGACCAAAATGTTTGCGCGGCGCCAAAGGCAAACCCTGGGGCAAGCCCGGCACTCAGGATCAGTCGAAACGGCTCAAAACGCCAGATCGCCCTCGATGGCACTCAGCCCGGCTTTGGCGCAGAGGTCATCGTTGGCGCCGCCCGGCGCGCCCGATACCCCGATGGCGCCCACCATCTGTCCGGCCGCATCGATCGGCATGCCGCCGCCGATCATCACCACGCCGGGCAGGTTCTTGATGGCTTGCTCGGCAGAGCCGGGTTTGTTCACCCGCTCCGCCACCGAGCTGGTGGACTCCCGCCAGCTCGCCGCCGTGCGCGCCTTGCCTTCCGCCGCTGCCACGGTGTGCCAGCCGGCGAAGCGGTCGCGCAGCATCAGCAACGGCAGCCCCGACGGGTCGGTCACGGCCACCGCCACCTGCCAGCCGCGCTTGACGCATTCGGCCTTGGCGGCTTCGGCGGCCTTGAGCGCAGTTTCCGGGGTGAGGATCTTCTGCGTCCAGGTGGCCGATTCGGCCTGGGCGTTGGCGGCAAGCGTGCTGGCCGCGGCCAGAGTCAAAGCAATGAGGGTCTTGTTCATGGGATTGTGGGTCTGTGAAAAGAGAAAGGTTGAAAAAGGCTCAGGCGCTGATCCAGCTCTCGACCATCGTGCAGCTGTTGGCACACAAAACCACGCACTTCGGCCTCGGCGAACTGCCAGGCTTGCAGCATGCAGGGGGCGGCTTGGGTGTCGGTCATGGTCAGCCCAAACGCCAGGCCAGCGCCAGCAAGGTGATCAGCAACACCGGTGTGGTCAGCGCCAGCCCGATGCGCATGTAATAACCCCAGCCGATGTGCACGCCCTTGCGGTCGAGCACGTGCAGCCACAGCAGCGTGGCCAGGCTGCCGATGGGCGTGAACTTGGGGCCGAGATCGCAGCCGATGACGTGGGCGTAGATCATGGCTTCGCGCACCGCCGGGGCTATGCCCTGCGCGTGGTGGATGCCCAGGGCGCCCACCAGGGTCATGGGCATGTTGTTCATCACCGAGGACAGCACCGCGCTGATGAAGCCCGTGCCCACCACCGCGACCACGGTGCCGTGGCGGGCCAGCGCTTCGAGCGCCAGCGCCAGGTAGTCGGTCAGCCCGGCATTGCGCAAGCCATAGACCACGAGGTACATGCCCAGCGAGAACAGCACGATCTGCCACGGCGCGCCCTTGATGACGTGGCGCAGATCGATGACCGCGCCGCGGCCGCCGCGCCACCAGCGCCCGGCCAGAGCCAGCAGAAACAGCGCGGCGATGCCGGTGACCAGCGACACCGGCACCTGCCACGCGGCGGTGACGAAATACGCCACCAGCAGCACGGCCATCACCGGCCAGGTCCAGCGAAACACCAGCGCGTCCTTGATGGCGCTGGATGGCGCGTCGAGCCGGGCGAGGTCGTAGCCTGCGGGAATGTCGCGGCGGAAAAACAGCATCAGCACGACCAGCGTCGCGGCCAGCGCGGCCAGATCGACCGGCACCATCACCGCGGCGTAGCGGTCGAAGGGAATGTTGAAATAGCCCGCGGTGACGATGTTGACCAGATTGGAAATCACCAGCGGCATCGAGGTGGTGTCGGCGACGAAACCGCAGGCCATGACGAACGCCAGCGCCGCTGCCGGACCGAAGCCCAGCGCCAGCAGCATGGCCAGCACGATGGGTGTGAGGATGAGCGCCGCGCCGTCGTTGGCGAAAAACGCCGAAATCACCGCACCCAGCACCACGATGAGCGGAAACAGCCGCCGCCCGCGTCCGCCGCCCCAGCGCGCCACATGCAGCGCGGCCCAGTGAAACACCCCGGCGTCGTCGAGGATGAGAGAGATGATGATCAGCCCGACGAAGGTGAAGGTGGCATCCCAGACGATGTGCCACACCACCGGGATGTCGCCCCAGTTGATCACGCCGAACATCAGCGCGATCGCCGCGCCGCCCAGGGCGCTGTAGCCGATGCCCAGACCGCGCGGCTGCCAGATGACGAACACCAGGGTGAGGATGAAAATGAGCAGGGCGGCGATCATGGGTGTGGAATTTTTGTTGGGAAATGGACGCAATCGAGGACGCAATCGAAACGCAAACGGCAGGCCGTTCTGCCTGCCGTTGGGCGCGGGGAGAGCGATTATTGAACGACCGGGTCGAGATCGTCTTTGGCGCAGGACTCCGGCAAAGGCATGACCGGGGTCTTGCCGATGTCCACGATTTCCCGCTTGATCGCGGCGGCGTCCAGCCGATCCAGCGGCAGGCTGACGAAGGCGCGCACCCGGCACATGATCTGGCGGAAGATGGTCTGGAAGGCGCGGCGCTTCTCTTCGTCGCTGCCCTCCACGGCGGCCGGGTCTTCAAAGCCCCAGTGCGCAGTCATCGGATGTCCGGGCCAGATGGGGCAGGTCTCGCCCGCGGCCTTGTCGCAGACGGTGAAAACAAAGTCCATCTGCGGCGCATCGGGCGTGGCGAATTCATCCCAGCTTTTGCTGCGCAAGGTGTCCGTCGGGTAGCCGATGCTTTTGAGCTGTTCGATGGCGAAGGGGTTGACCACTCCGCCTGGATGGCTGCCCGCGCTATAGGCCTTGAAGCGGCCCTTGCCCAGGGTGTTGATCAGTCCCTCGCCCATGATCGAGCGGGCGGAATTGCCGGTGCACAGCACCAATACGTTGTAAACCTTGTCCATGAACATCTCCAAGTGGGTAAAAGATCAGCAGCAGGATGATTTGGAAGCGGAGGCGCCGCCGCAGCATGCCGTCGCCGGGCGTGGTGCCGGTGACGGCACGGCAACCGCCGCGGCGGGCACGCAGCAAGCGCTGCCATCGGGCGAGTCATTGAACATGGGAATGGTGTCCAGGGTGTGATAGGTCTCCCAGGCGATGCCGACCGGGTCGTTGGCCCAGTATTTGTCGGAGCGGGCATAGCAGCAGGCGGCGCCGGTTTCTTCGATGAAGCCTGCCTCGGTGGATTCGAGCCGTTGCTGCATCTCCAGCAGTTCCGCATCGCTTTCCACCTGAATGCCCAGATGGTTCAAGCCGGGCGCGGCGCCGCGCTGCGAAATGGCGAAGTTCACTCGCGGGTCGTCGAGCATCCACTTGGCGTAGTCGGCCTTGCGCACCGTGGGCTCGGCGGCGAACAGGCCGGAGTAGAAGCGAATGGCGTCGTCCAGCGCGGGCACGCTGACGTGAACATGGAAGCGTTTCATGGGTGAGTCTCCTCAACAGTTGAGCGTACGGGTGGGGGGCAGTTCGCCTCGACCGGGCCGCAGGGATTGCCGCCGCAGCAGTTGTCGGTGAGGTAGCCGATCAGTTCATTCATGGTGGAAAAGCGCGCGGTGTAGATCACAAAGCGCCCTGACTGGCGAGACTCGACCAGGTCGGCGTGGGCGAGCTCTTTCAGGTGAAACGAGAGCGACGAGGGTGCAGTGGCGGTGAGCTCGGCAATTTTGCCCGCAGCCAGCCCTTCGGGGCCCGCCTGCACCAAGACGCGAAACACGCGCAGACGCGAGTCTTGCGACAGGGCGGCGAGAACCAGGAGTGCAGCTTTTGTTTCCATATTTCAAAGTTTATGGAAGCGTGGAAATTAAGGCAAGTGCTTTTTGGGGTCATGCCAGTTTGGCAGGCCGCTGTCTCTGTGCAGTGTGCGCTGCAGCAAAATCTGCTTACAGGTATGGCAAATCGGGTCGCACCAACATGATGCAAGTCAAGCTCCCGCTGCTGTGCTGTAGCACACTGCAAACTCACATTCACATTGGGGAGTTGCCATGAATCCGACCGAATCGCTGAAAGACTTGCAGAAGGCCGAGCTGGAAGCCGCCGTTGCGTTGAATCAGGTGCTTTTTCGCGGCTATGAGCAACTGACCCAGTTGCAGATGCAAACCATGCGTCTGATGGCGCAGCAGGCGGCGCAGACGCTGCAATCGGCAGTCGGCAAGGGCGAGGTGCCGTCTGCGCCTGGCGCTGACTGGGCAGATGCCGCGCGCGCAGGGGGCGAAAACGTCATGAGCTACGTCGAGAAATTCGGGCAGATCGCCTCTGCGACCCAGGCCGAAATGACCGAGATCCTGCAGTCCAGACTTGAGCGCCTGCAAAACAGCCTGCACGACAGCCTTGGGCAGAACGCGAGCGCAGCAGCGCCCGCCGGGGTTGAGCCGATGCAGGCCTTGCTGCAAAGCACCATGAACTGGACCACCCAGGCGCTCAACACCTTGCAAGACACGCAGCAGCAGGCGGTCAGGCTGATGAGCGCCCAAGTACCCAAGCCGGCCGCCGCAGCCAGCCGGACGTCGGCTTCATCGGCTGCGCGCCGCAAGTGAGTGTCACTCCATTGAAACCATTGAAACGAAAGGAAGAACCATGACGGAATCCCCGATGCGCGAGCGTCTGCATGAAGTCGAGTCCTTGCTGTCCACGCTCGGCAAAAGCCATCCCAACGAAGTCCAGGCCTTCATGAACTTCATGGGCAAGGCGGAATCCGGCCCTGCGCTGTCTGGCAAGCAGAAAGAACTGGTCAATGTGGCGCTGTCGGTCGCGGCGCAGTGCGAGTGGTGCATCGCGTTTCACGTCAAGCAGGCAGCGCATGCCGGGGCGAAACGCGACGAGCTGATCGAGGCCGGGTTCTTGGCGGTGCTCATGCACGGCGGCCCCGCAATGATGTACATGACGCCCTTGCTCAAGGCGCTCGATGAATTCGGTCTGCCTGCTGCGGTTCAGGTGTAGTGCATGAAACAAGCGCCGTTGTCGCCCGAGAAGATGCGGGAGTTTGAAGAGTTCATCTGGCGTGCCATGGGACGGCTGGACGGCAGCGAGTCGCGCGATTTGCTCGACCCCAAGAGCGAACTCGGCCAGATCGCGCGGGCCTACTATGAAGAATTGGCCGAAGGCAAACCTTGGGAGGAGATGGCCGATTACCTCACCCCCGTCGGCAGCGATGCGCTGCCGGAACATTTGCCTGCCGATCCGCCGCTGAAATCTGACCTGGGTTTAGGAGACTGAAATGGCAAAAAACAGCACGCAAAACAAAAAATCTGCATCCCACCCCGATCACGGTTATGGCAAAACCCTCGAAGCCCTGCAGATCGAGCTGGTGAAGTTCCAGAAACACCTCATCGCCAAGGGCGACCGCATTCTCATCCTGCTCGAAGGGCGCGACAGCGCGGGCAAGGATGGCACCATCAAGCGCGTCATCGAGCACCTCTCGCCGCGCGATACCCGCGTGGTGGCGCTGAACAAACCCTCCACCCGCGACGAGTCGGAGTGGTACTTCCAGCGCTATGTGCCTTATCTGCCGGCGGCCGCCGAATTCGTGCTGTTCAACCGCAGTTGGTACAACCGCGCCGGGGTGGAGTGGGTGATGGGTTTTTGCACCGAGGCGCAGTACGAGGAATTCATGGAGACGGTGCCGACGTTCGAGCAGATGCTGGTGCGCTCGGGCATTCAACTGTTCAAGTACTACCTCGACATCGACAAGGCCGAACAGAAACAGCGCCTCAAGGATCGGCTCACCAATCCGCTCAAGCAGTGGAAGATGAGTCCGATCGACGCCGCCGCGCAAAAGCACTGGAAAGACTACAGCACCGCACGCAACGCCATGTTCGCCCGCACGCACACGCCCACTGCGCCCTGGACCATCGTGCGCGCCAACGACAAAAAACAGGCGCGGCTCAACCTCATCATGGATCTGCTCACCCGGCTGGATTACAAGGACAAGGCTCACGCCTTGCTCTGCCCCGATCCCGACGTGGTGTTCAACTACACCCACGACGCGGTGGAGCAAGGCCGCGTGGCGGCCTGAAGGCCGGGCGCATGGCAACCGCCATCCAGGCCGCGTCGCAGGGCGCTGCCGTTCACCCAGATCACGCGCAGATCATCGCCCTGCTCGATGCCGCGCCCATGCGCTTGCCGCACTATCTGGCCTGGGCGCTGGCTACCGGGGGCACGCTGATCGACGGTCTCTCGGTGTTCATGCTGGGCATGGCCATCCCGCTGCTGGCGGTGGGCCTGGATCTTTCGGCGCTGCAAACCGGGCTGCTTGGCGCAGCGCTGGTGGCCGGGGCCATCGGCGGTGCGGCGTGGGGCGGGCGCTTGGCCGACCGCTATGGCCGCAAATCGGTGTTTCTGATCGACATGGTCATTCTGGCCGTCGCTGCGGGCTTCAGCGCGCTGACCTGGAATGCCTGGGGGCTGATTGCCGCGCAATTCGTGGTGGGGGTGGGCATCGGCATGGATTTTCCTGTGAGCGGCAGCTATGTCGCCGAATGCATGCCGCACGACAAGCGCAGCCGCATGATGGTGGCCACCATCGCCTGCCAGTCGGTCGGGCTCATTGTGGCGGCGCTGCTGTCCCTGGCGCTGCTGCATCTTGTGCCCGAGCCCAGCGTGTGGCGCTGGTTTTTTGCCACAGAAATGCTGTTTGCGCTGCTGTTTTTGCTGGGGCGGTTGAATCTGCCGGAAAGCCCGCGCTGGCTGATCGGGCAGGGCCGCAACCGCGAAGCGGTGCACATGCTCGAACGCTTCGTGCCCTCGGACCGCCGCCAGCTCGAACGCATGGCCTCGCGCCTGGGCGATACGGTGCACTTCGTTGCCCGTGTGCCGCAGTCGGCCAAGCCGCAGGGCTACGGCCTGCTGTTTCACCCGGCCTACCTGCGCAGCACGCTGCTGAGCACCGTGCCGTGGTTTTTGATGGATATTGCGACTTACGGCGTGGGGCTGTTCACCGCCGTGCTGCTGGCGCAGATGCATGTGGCGGGCGAGGGGCTTGCTCTGGTGCCTCATGTGGCGGCGCTGGCGCGCGGTACGGGGCTGATCGATGTGTTCTTGCTGCTCGGCTTTGTCATCGGCCTATGGGCGGTGGCGAAGTTCGGGCGCATTCGCATGCAGCTCATCGGCTTTGGCGGCATGGTGTTCGGCATGGCGGCGTTGTGGTTGAGCACGGTGCTCGCGGGCGGCGATGCGGCGCATGCGGGGCTGGTGTTCTTCGGCTTCGTGGTGTTCAACCTGTTCATGAATATGGGGCCGAACAGCACCACCTACATCCTGCCCACCGAGCTGTACCCCACACAGTTGCGTGCCACGGGCGCGGGCTTTGCTGCTTCGGTCGCCAAGGTGGGCGCCACGCTCGGGGTGTTTGCCTTGCCGCTGATCAAGTCTTCTCTGGGCGTGCCGACGGTGCTGGCGATGATGGCGGGAGTGAGCCTGCTCGGGCTGCTCAGCACCTGGGCGTTCAGCATGTACGGCCACGGCCTCACGCTCGAACAACATCAAACGCAAACCCTGCCGAGGCGCCGCCCCAAGGCTGCACTGCTCGCATCCCCAACGGGGGGGAGAACATGAATCCGGCCAACCCAACGCTCGATGCCAAGGCCGTTGCCGCGACGCCTGCCGATGCGCTGCTGCAATCTCTGCACAGCACGGCGGACGGCCTCACCCAGGCCGAAGCTGCGCAGCGTCTGGCGCAGGGCGGCCCCAACAGCCTGCCGGAGCAGCATGTCAGCCTGCTCATGCGTCTGCTGCGCTATTTCTGGGGGCCGATTCCGTGGATGATCGAGGTCGCCGCGCTGCTCTCGGCGCTGGTGCGGCACTGGCCGGATTTCATCATCATCGTGCTGTTGCTGCTGTTCAACGCGGGCATCGGTTTCTGGCAGGAGTTCAAGGCCAGCAGCGCGCTCGATGCGCTGAAAAAGCAGCTCGCGCTCAAGTGCCGCGTCAAGCGCGACGGCCAGTGGACGCAGATCGACACCGCGCAGCTCGTGCCCGGCGATGTGGTGCGCGTGCGTCTGGGCGACATTCTTCCGGCCGACCTCAAGCTGATCGAGGGCGATTACCTCAGCGTCGATCAGTCGGCACTCACCGGCGAGTCGTTGCCGGTCAGCCGCAAGCTGGGCGAGGTGGTGTATTCCGGCTCCATTGCCAAGCAGGGCGAGATGGTCGGCGTGGTCTATGCCGCCGGGGTCAATACCTATCTGGGCAAGACCGCGCAACTGGTGCAGAAGGCCGGAGCGGTGTCGCACTTCCAGAAGGCCGTGCTCAATATCGGCGACTACCTCATCTACGTCAGCCTTGGGCTGGTGGCGATTCTGGTGCTGGTCGAGCTGCAGCGCGGTTTGCCTTGGATCGATCTGCTGCAATTCGCCCTCATCCTCACCGTGGCCTCGATTCCGGTGGCCATGCCTGCGGTGCTGTCGGTGACCATGGCGCTGGGCGCGCTGGCGCTGTCGAAAGAAAAGGCCATCGTCTCGCGGCTGGAATCCATCGAGGAACTGGCCGCTGTGGATGTGCTGTGCTCCGACAAAACCGGCACCCTCACGCAGAACAAGCTCACCCTGGGCGACCCGCTGCTGCTGGCCGCGCCCGATGCAGTCACGCTGAACCTGCACGCGGCGCTCGCCAGCCAGCCCGACAACGGCGACGCCATCGACCAGGCGGTGTACGCCGCGCAGCCCGTGCAAACCGCCACGCCCGCCGGTTTCACCGCCGCGGGTTTCACCCCCTTCGATCCGGTGGGCAAGCGCAGCGAAGGCCGCTGGACCGACGCGCAGGGCGCGCCGCTGGCCGCTACCAAGGGCGCGCCGCAGGTCATTCTCGATCTGTGCAAGTTGGATGACGCCACCCGCAGCAAGGCCACTGCCTGGATCGACGCCCAGGCCGCCAAAGGGCTGCGCACCCTTGGCGTGGCGATCAAGACTGGTGACGGCGTGTGGCAACTCGATGGGCTGCTCTCGCTGTTCGACCCGCCGCGCAGCGACTCCAAGCAAACCATCGCCGACGCCCGCAGCCACGGTCTGGCGGTAAAGATGGTCACCGGCGACAACGTGGCGATTGCCCGCGAAATCGGCGGGCAGCTCGGTATCGGCACGCATATCGTGGCCGCGGGCGATGTGTTCGATGCCGACAAGCAGCAGCCGGGCGTGAGCCTCGCCGACCGGATCGATGCCGCCGACGGCTTCGCCCAGGTCTTCCCCGAACACAAATACGGCATCGTCAAGGCGCTGCAGGACGCGGGGCACCGCGTTGCCATGACCGGCGACGGCGTCAACGATGCCCCCGCGCTCAAACAGGCCGATGTGGGCATCGCCGTCTCCGGCGCCACCGACGCGGCGCGCGCGGCCGCCGCACTCATCCTCACCGCGCCGGGGCTGTCCACCATCGTCAAGGCGGTGGAAGAGGCGCGGCGCATTTTCGAGCGCATGAACAGCTACGCCATCTACCGCATCACTGAAACCATTCGCATCATGGTGTTCGTGGTGGCGGCCATGCTGGCCTACAACTTCTACCCCATCACCGCGGTGATGATCATTTTGCTGGCCTTTTTCAACGATGTGCCCATCATGACCATCGCCTACGACCGCACGGCGGTCGATCCGCAACCGGTGCGCTGGGACATGCGGCGCGTCATCACCGTGTCCACGGTGCTGGGGCTGATCGGCGTGGGCGAAACCCTGCTGCTGCTGTGGTTCGCGCATGAAGTGATGAAGCTCGACATGGGCAGCATTCAGACCTTCATCTTCCTCAAACTGGCGGTCTCCGGGCATCTCACGCTGTTTGTCGCGCGTAGCAGAAAAGCTTTCTGGAAAAAGCCCTGGCCGTCACCCGCTTTGCTGTGGTCGGCCATTCTCACCAAGGCGCTGGCGACGCTCTTCGTGGTGTTTCCCCTGGGGCTGATTGCGCCCATCAGCTGGTCGGCGGTCGGGTTGATCTGGGTCTATTGCGTGTTCTGGGCTTTCGTCGAAGATCAGGCCAAGCTGGCGGTCTATCGCCACTTCGATCGCAACACGCCGCGGCACCGCAGTTTTTTGCATCTGCTCAAACAGCGCACATTCAAGCAAGGTCAATGAAATGGCGGGTGAGCGCTGCTAATGTTGTTCTTGTGTATTCACTTTCAAAGGGAGTTTCATCATGGCACATCGTCATGCAGTTGTTTGGGTCGATCATGCTCAGGCCCGCGTGCTGTTCATCGATCCGGCGGATATCGAAAAATCCATCATCATGCCCAAGGAGCATCCGCATCTGCACGTCATGAGCGGCACGATCGGCAGCGGCAAGGCGCCGGAAGACCAGCACTTCTATCACAAGGTGGCGCAAGCCCTGGTCGGCGTTCCCGAAGTGCTCATCACCGGCCCTGGGCAGGCCAAGCTGGCTTTGTTCAAGCATCTGCAGCACCATGACCCCGCTGTGGCCGAGCATGTGCTGGGTCTGGAGTCGGCCGATCATCCGACCGACGCTCAGCTCGTCGCCCACGCCCGGCATTACTTCAAAGCCAAAGACCAGATGCTCGGCATTTGATGCGGTTTCCCCTCTTTTTGTGTTCCTGTTCTATTCACCCGACGAGGCATCATGTCCACCTACAAAAAAATCCTGGTTCCCATAGACGCCAGCCAGACCGCGCAATCGGCCGCCGCCCAGGCCTCTGCGCTGGCGCGCGACCAGCAGGCCGCCATTCGCTTCGTGGTGGTGGTGGAGGCGAACGGACTGCTGAGTTCCTCGCCGGAATTTCTCAATGTGCTGGGCAACGATGCCCGGCTATTGCTCGACCGCTGGGTGAATGAAGCCCGCGCTCCGGGCATGGATGTCAGCTCCGCCGTGGTGGAAACCACGCAGGCCTTGCCGCGCGTGGCCGACGCCATCCTGGCGGAAGGGCATCGTTGGGGCGCCGATCTGATCGTCATCGGCAGCCATGGCCGCAGCGGCGTGCGCCGCATGATTCTGGGCAGCGTGGCCGAAGGCGTGTCGCAGCGCAGCACGGTTCCGGTATTGATCGTGCACGCGGGCGAACCCAAGGTTTGATTTGACCAGCGCGCGGCGCACCTTTGGTCACATTGTTCTGGAAAGGGCTTGTTAGGATGCGCGAATTCTCTGGATTCGCACATGAAACGGCATCCCATTCCCGCTCAGTTCCGCTCGCATCATCCGCATCCCTGTGACGGCAATCTGCCTGCAGACCTGAACGCGGTCTTGCGGCAGCGCGTGACCGAAGCCGCCGAGGCGACGCTGGAATTGAGCAGGGGTGAAACCCTGGTGCACAGCGGCATGCCCTTCAAACATCTCTACCTGGTGGTGAGCGGGGGTTTCAAGGCGGTAGAGATTGGCGAAAACGGCCAGTCGCAGATCGTCAGCTTTCACTACGCACGCGAACTGATGGGTTTGAGCGGGTTTGCACAGCAACGCTACACGACCGACCTGATCGCGCTGGCGCCCTCGTTGATCTGCGAATTTTCGGTGGCTGCGGTGGAGTCCATCGTTGGCGCTGACCGCAGCTTGCTCAATCATCTGCTGGCGTATGCGTCCGAGAGCCTCGCGCGGGCCGAGCATGACCAGTTCAGGCTCGGCAGCATGAGTGCCACGCAAAAAATCGCCAGCTTTCTGCTGCACAGGCAGGAGCAATTGCGTCAAGCCGGAGAAAAGTGCGATCAGTTCGAGTTGCTGATGACCCGAGAAGAACTCGGCAGCTACCTTGGCCTGAGCATGGAAACCATCAGCCGCCTTCTTTCGCACTTGCAAGAGCTGGGTGTGGTGCGGGTGGACAAGCGATTGATCGAGATTCTGAGTGAAGACCCATTGCGCGCCTGGCTCGACGGGGCAGTGACTCTGCCCGCATCGTCTTGCCACAAGCCCGCAGCCAAACGTGCTGCGCTCAAGCTGGCTTGATTTCGATCAACTCCTGTTTTATTAGCGCGCTGGTTCGAGCAGGGCGCTCAGGGTGTCGATGTCCCGGCGGTCGAGCTGACCTGCCGCGTTTTTCAGGCGCAGGGTGTTGACCAGTACGTCATAACGTGCCTTGTCGGCCTGACGCTGGGTTTCGTAGAGCTGAGACAGCGCGTTGAGCACGTCGATGTTGACCCGCATGCCCACTTTGAACCCGGTTTCATTCGCCTGCAGCGAACTGCGGCTGGAGGCAATGGCCGCGTCGAGCGCCTTCACCTGCGCCAGCCCGGATTGCACGCTGAGGTAAGCAGCGCGCGCTTGCTGCGCAGCAGCGAGGCGGGCCGAATCCAGATCGGATTGCGATTTTTCGAGCAGATGCGCGGTCTGTTCGACATCGCTTTGCACCGCATAGCCGGTGAACAACGGCCAGCGCATCTGCACGCCCACGCTGGCGACATTGGCGCGGTTGCTGAAGGGAAATAGCGGGCTGCCGCCCGTCGTCGCGTTGTGGTCGAGGCGGGCATAGGCGGAGACGGTGGGCCGAGAACCCGTGTCGGCCTTTTTCGCGCTGAGTTGCGCCAGTTTCACGCCCAATAGCGCCTCATCGACGCCGAGGTTATGTTCTTCGGCCTTGCGGCTCCACGAGTGCATGTCGCCAAGCGGCGCCTGCAGTGCCGTGCTGCTGGGCAGCGGCGCCAGCGTTTGCGTGGTGGTGCCCACTAACTGTTGCAGGCTGTTGCGCGTGAGTTCAAGCTGGTTCTCAGCCGCCAGCACTTGTGCGGCGGTGAGATCGACGCGCGCCTGAGCATCGCGCACATCGACAATGGTGCCGTTGCCCGCGTCGAAATTGGCCTGTGCCGATTTGACCTGTTGGATCACCGCTTTTTGCTGTTCTTCGAGCGAATGCAGGCTGTCTTGCGCGGCCAGCACGTCGAAGTAGCGCGCAGCGACTTGCAGCATCAGATCCTGGTCTTGCTGCACGAATTTCAGGTAGGCGATGCGCGCGGCGACATCCGCCTGTTCAACGCCGAGATGATCGGCGGGTTGATAGAGCGCCTGCGTGGCCACCAGATTGACATCGCGCGAGGTGTAGTTCCACTGAGTGGGCATGCCGAATTTCTGCAGCAGCGGGTTGTCGCTGTTGTCCTGCACATTGGCGCTCAAATTGGCGCCCGCCACCAGTTGCGGCAGCAGCTTCGACCGCGCCAGCGGCACGCCGGACAAGGCGGCTTGATAGTTTGCCTGTGCACTGCGCAGCGCCGGGTTGTGCTGCTGCGCCAGCGTGAAGACCTGCGCCAGAGTTTCTGCGCTGGACGTTCCCGCAAAGGCCAAGCCGCCGCCGACCACGCCGCCGATAAAACAGACGACGCGCAGGAGCCGAACATGACGCAGGCCACGCGCGCAGCGGCGGGCAGAGGGGACAGACGTTGCCATCGGGAATGTTGAGGTGTGAAGTGTTGCGGTTGATGCTACGCCCCACGGCACAGGCATGATTGATGTAAGTCATGCCCGGGCGGCAAGCTGGCGCGACAATGGAACATCCGTCCGCTCGCTCGTCTCAACACAGTCTTCGCACTCCCATGAAAAACAAAAAGCGGCCCTTGATCATTGTGGTATTGCTCCTCGTCGTGCTCGTCGCCGGTGGCGCTTACTGGTGGACCCAGCGGGCGAAACCGGTCTCGAACACGCTCACCCTCTACGGCAACATCGACATTCGGCAGGTGCAGCTCGCGTTCAACGATGCCGGGCGGGTGTCTGAACTTCTGGTGCAGGAAGGTGATGCCGTGCGCAAGGGGCAAGTGGTGGCCCGCATCGACGCGGTGCGCTACCAAGACGCGGTCAACCGTGCGCAGGCGGCATTGCTCGCGCAGCAGAATGTGCTGGCCAAGCTCAAGGCGGGCAGCCGTCCGCAGGAAATTGCCGAGGCGCGTGCCGGGGTGGACGCGGCGCTGGCGGCGCAGGCCAACGCCAAGGCTACTTATGCTCGGCAAAAGACGCTGGTGGAATCGGGCTTCCTGCCCCGGCAAAGTCTGGACAACGTCACCCAGCAGCTCGATACGGCAGCCGCCGGTGTGCAGCGCGCGCGCCAGGCGCTGAGCCTGGCGGTGCAAGGCCCGCGCAAGGAAGACATTGCCGCGGCTGAGGCGATGGTCAAGGCCGATGAATCTGCGCTCGCACTGGCCCAGCGCCAACTGACCGATGCGGTGCTGTATTCGCCCGAGAATGGCGTGGTGGAAAACCGCATTCTGGAGGTGGGCGACATGGCCGCGCCGCAAACCCCGGTGATGACCATCGCGGTGAACAACCCGGTCTGGGTGCGCGCCTATGTGCCGGAAACCGAGCTGGGCAAAATCGCTCCAGGCATGCGCGCCGACATTCTGACCGACAGCTTTCCCGGCCAGCCGTTCAAGGGCTGGGTCGGCAATATCTCCCCCACGGCAGAGTTCACGCCCAAGTCGGTGCAGACCACCGAGTTGCGTGCGCAACTGGTGTATCGGGTGCGGGTGTATGCCTGCAATCCCGATCAGAAACTGCGCCTGGGCATGCCGGTTACCGTGCAGGTGCCTTTGTTGAACAACGCGCCGCAATCGGTTCCCGAGCATGTCTGCCAACGCTGAGACTTCGGCCCGGTCTGAGCCGGCTGCAGAGCCTCCCGACGCAGCGCTCGCTGATGTGGCGCTTGAATTCGCGGCGGTGCACAAGCAGTTCAGGCAGGGCAACAGTGTGATCGATGCGCTCAAGGGCGTCGATGTGCGCATTCAGCAGGGCCGCATCACCGGCTTGCTCGGGCCGGACGGCGCGGGCAAGACCACGCTGATCCGCCTTGCCGCCGCCTTGCTCCTGCCCAGTTCTGGAGAGGTGCGGGTGCTGGGCCTGGACGTGCGGCAATCGGCCTCGGCCATTCAGCAGATGATCGGCTATATGCCGCAGCGCTTCGGTCTTTATGAAGATCTCACCGTTCAGGAAAACCTCGACCTCTATGCCGATCTGCAAGGCTTGAAAGCCACCGAGCGGCAATCGCGCTTCGACGATTTGCTCAAGCTCACCGCGCTCGGCCCGTTTTCGCATCGACGGGCGGGGGCGCTTTCCGGCGGCATGAAGCAAAAGCTGGGGCTGGCCTGCACCCTGCTGCGCGCGCCGCGGCTGCTGCTGCTCGATGAGCCGACTGTCGGGGTCGATCCCATTTCACGGCGTGAGCTCTGGAGCATCATCAAACTCTTGCGCAGCCAGAATGTCGCCGTGCTGGTGAGCACCGCCTATCTCGACGAGGCCGAGCAGTGCGACGACATCGTGCTGCTGCACGAGGGCAATGTGCTGGCGCATCAGCCGCCCCTGGCTTTTCGGGCACCACTGAAAGGCCATGTGTTTCTGGTGCGGCATGCGCAATGGCATCGCCGCACGTTGCAGGAATCGCTGCATGCGCGCGCCGGAGTGGTCGATGCGCTGGTGCAGGCCGAAGGGGTGCGGGTGGTGTTGCAGGACACCCAGCCCCTGCAGCAGCCCGGCGAAGACTGGCAGGCCGTCGAGCCGCGTTTCGAGGATGCCTTTGTCAGTTTGTTGCACACGGGCCTGCCTGCCCCGCAGACGCAGGCTGCGCCCAAGGTTGAGGCGGCTGTCGCTACTGTCGCCATTGCGGCCAAGCCCGATGAAGCGGCGCCAGCCGTGATTGAAGTGAAAGAATTACGCCGCTTTTTTGGGGCGTTTCAGGCGGTCAAGGGCATCAGCTTCAACGTGGGGAAGGGCGAGATTTTCGGTTTGCTCGGCGCCAATGGCGCGGGCAAGAGCACGACTTTTCGCATGCTCTGCGGCCTGCTGCCAGCGTCTTCCGGCACGCTGCGCGTTGCGGGCGCGGATCTGCGCACGGCCAGCGCAGACGCGCGCGAGCGCATCGGCTATGTGTCGCAGAAATTTGCGCTCTACGGCAATCTCACTGCGCGGCAGAACCTGAATTTTTTCGCCTCGGCCTATGGCCTGCGCGGCGCACGGCGCAAACAGCGGCTGGCCTGGGCCTTTGATGAGTTCGACCTGAGCGAGTATGCCGATGCCGAGGCCATGGACCTGCCGCTGGGCTACAAGCAGCGGCTGGCGCTGGCTTGCGCGCTGATGCATGAGCCGTCCATTCTGTTTCTCGATGAGCCGACCTCCGGCGTCGATCCGCTGGCGCGGCGCGAGTTCTGGCAGCGCATCAACCATCTGGCCGAATCGGGGGTGACCGTCATGATCACCACCCACTTCATGGACGAGGCCGAGTATTGCGATCATCTGGTGCTGATGTCGCTGGGCGAGATTCTGGCTTTTGGCACGCCCCGCGAGATTCGCGGGCGCATTCGCACCGACGCGCTGCCCGATCCGACGATGGAAGATGCCTTCATCGCCCTGATTCAGTCGCACGAGGCGCAGATTCGCCGCGCTGCATGAGGAGACAGGCCCGATGAACCGGCAACGTCTGCGCGGACTGGTGCGCAAGGAGTTTTTGCAGATCATCCGCGACCCCTCCGCCATCGCCATTGCTTTTGTCTTGCCGGTGCTGTTGTTGCTGCTGTTCGGCTATGGCGTGTCGCTCAATGCCCGCGACGTGCCCTTGGCGGTGGTGGTCGATCAGCCCAGCGCGCAGACCAGCAGTTTTGTCGGCGGGCTGCAGCAGTCGGCGTTTTTCGCGCCTAAGCCCTATCCCGATATTGCCGCGGCCCGCCATGCGCTGATGACCCGTCAGGTGGACGGCATTGTCTGGCTGCGGGGCGATTTCACCCGGCTGGCGCTTACCGGCCGCTCTGCCCCCGTGGCGGTGTGGATGAACGGCGTGGACGCCAACAACGCCCGCATCATGGAGGGCTATCTGCAAGGCGTCTGGCAAAACTGGCTGCAGCTCGAAGCCGAGCGGCAGGGCAAGCCCTTGCTCCTGCCCGTCAGCGTGCAGGCGCGCATCTGGTTCAACCCGGCGGTGCGCAGCCGCGACTTTCTGGTGCCGGGGCTGATTGCCGTCATCATGACCTTGATCGGCGCCTTGCTCACTGCGCTGGTCATCGCGCGAGAACGCGAGCGCGGCACCATGGAAGCGCTCATGGCCAGCCCGGTGACCATGGCGGAAATTCTGCTGGGCAAACTGATTCCTTATTTCGTGCTCGGCATGGGGGGCATGGCGCTGTCGGTGGCCATGGCGGTGTGGCTGTTCGCCGTGCCGCTGGTCGGCAGTCTGTGGCTGCTGGTGCTGTGCTCGGCGCTGTTCCTGCTGGTGGCGCTGGCGATGGGGCTGCTGATTTCCACCCTGGCCAACAGCCAGTTCGTCGCCGCGCTGGTGGCGGTCATCGTCACCTTCCTGCCGGCCTTCATTCTGTCGGGGTTCATTTTCGACATCGACTCCATGCCGACGGTGGTGCAGTTTCTCACGCATCTGGTCGCCGCGCGCTATTACGTCGCCATTTTGCAGACCGTGTTTTTGGCGGGTAATGTCTGGCCGGTGATTCTGGGCAACAGCGCCGCGCTGATGGTGATGTGGGCGATATTCATGGGCATTGCCTGGCGCAAATCGCACAAGAGACTGGACTGAACCATGTGGGGCCGCGTCGTTGCACTCGTCATCAAGGAACTGCTCATGCTGCTGCGCGACACGGCCAGCCGCACGGTGCTGATCGGCCCGCCGCTCATTCAGCTGCTGGTGTTCGGCTATGCCGCCAGCTTCGACCTCAACCATATTCCTTATGCGGTATACAACGAAGACCCGGGCTACGCCTCGCGCGAACTGATCGCGCGCTTTTCCGGCACGGACACCTTTCGCCAAGTAGCCACCATCACCCACGATGCGCAGATCGCCCCGCTGATCGACAACAAGGATGCGCTGCTGGTGCTGCACATCGGCCCGCACTTCACCCGCGATTTGCTGCGGCATCAACCGGCCAAAGTGCAACTGCTGGTCGATGGCCGAGACTCCAACACCGCATCGCTGGCGCTGAACGATGCCAATAGTGTGCTGTTCGCTTTCAATGAGCAATGGGCTGCGCAACACGGCTGGCGCGGCCCGCCGGCCAGGCTGGAAATTCGCTCCTGGTTCAACCCCAATCTGCTGTCGCGCTGGTTCATTCTTCCGGGCATCGTGGCTCTGCTCACCCTGGTGGTCACCTTGCTGGTCACCGGGCTGTCGGTGGCGCGCGAACGCGAGATGGGCACCTTCGATCAGCTGTTGGTCACGCCCCTGCGCCCGGTGGAAATTCTGCTGGGCAAGGCGTTGCCAGGTTTCATCATCGGTGGGCTGGAGGCCGCTTTTATCGCCATCGTCACCATACTCTGGTTCGGCGTGCCGTTTGTGGGCAGCGTGCTGGCGCTGGGAGTCGGGCTGTTTTTTTTCCTGCTCGCCGCAACCGGCATCGGGCTGATGATCTCGTCCATCGCCGTGACCCAGCAGCAGGGTTTGCTGGGCGTGTTCATGTTCCTGGTGCCGTCCATCATTCTGTCCGGCTTTGCCACGCCCATTGCCAATATGCCCGAGGCGGTGCAGTTGCTCACCTATATCAACCCCATGCGGTATTTCCTCATCATCACCCGCGGGGTCTATCTCGAAGGCTATGGCGTGAGCGACCTGATGTCGCAATACTGGCCGCTGGCGCTGATCGGCGTCGTCAGCATGGCGTTTGCCGCCTGGCTGTTCCGTCACCGCATGGACTGATGGGGTGATTCCCAAGGAGACCTCATCATGTTGCGCGTGCTGATCATCGAGTGCCTGTTGTTTGCCCTATTGGGCGCGGTGGCGTTTCGCCTGCTGTATGCCTTTATCGCCCGAACCTGGGCCGTGTGGGGCATCAGCCTGCTGCTGATTGCACTGATCAGCGCACTGACCTCGGGCGCGGTCGATCCCCGCTGGGTTCAGGAATTCGGGGGCGACTCGCTGACCGGGTTTTCGCCGGGCATGCTGCTGGCCGCGCGCGCCGTGGCGTGGATCGCTGGCTGCGTGCTGGCTTGGCTGGCGTTGCGCCGACGCGCTGCATTGGGTTTGGAACAACCTGAAAACATGCCGCCGGGCAACGATTAACGACGTTGCATTTTGGAGCGTGTCTGACATTCGCAGGTCTGGCGAGCTTGATGCAAGTCAAACGCCATGTTGCGCCGCCGCAATCCAATGCTTTGCATTCTGCATAGAGTCTGGAGGATGGAATGGCACTCGAATTTTCAACCCCGCTGACCGCCCTGAGCGACGACGTGGATGTGCTCGTGCTCGGCGCCGGTGGCGCTGGGTATCCAGGGGCCTTTTTTCTCGCTCAGGCCGGGCGGTCGGTGCTGATGGTCGATCCGATCGGCAATCTCGGCGGCGACTGTCTGGCCGAAGGTTGCGTGCCTTCGAAGGCGGTGCGCGAGGCGGCGCTGGTGCGCAGTCTGGCAGACAAATTCGACGGCTTCGGTCTGCGCGGCGGCAAGCCCGTGGTGGACTGGGGCGCGGTGCTGGCGCACAAGGATCGCGTGCAGAACACCCGCTACGAGCAACATGCGCGCGAGATCGCCGCGGGCGGCGTCGCCTTCGTGCAGGGGCGCGGCGTGATCGTCGCGCCGGGTCGCGCGCGCATCGATGCTGGCGATGGCAGCGGTTCGCGCGAAGTCCGCTTTCGCCAATTGATCCTCGGCACCGGCTCGACGCCCGCGCGCCTGCCCATACTCGGGGCTGATCTGGCGCTGACTTCGCACGATCTGTTCCGCCTCGGCGCCGATCTGCCGCTGCCGCAACACCTCGTCATCATCGGCGGCGGCTACATCGGGGTGGAGACGGCGTCGATGCTGCAGGCCCTCGGCGCCCAGTGCAGCATTCTCGAATATGCGCCTCAGGTGCTGCCAGGGTTCGATGCCGAACTGGCGTCTTTTCTGCATGCCAGTCTGTCGCAGCGCGTGCGCATCGAATGCTCCGCGCAGGTGCTGAGCATCGCGCGCGATGGCGATGGCTATCACGTGCGCTACAAGCAGGGCGGCGGCGAGCGCAGCCTGCAGGGCGACGCCGTGCTCATGGCCACCGGCCGCGTGGCCGTGCTGCCTGAAGGTGTGGAGCACCTCGGTCTGGCGATGGAGCGCGGGCATGTCAAAGTGGACGACACCCTGCGCACGTCCAACCCGCAGGTATGGGCGCCGGGAGATATCAATGGACGCAGCATGTTGTTCCATTCCGCCGTGCGGCAAAGCCTAGTGGCCGCGCACTGCATCGCTGCGGGCGGGCAGGCGGTGGATCGCATGCCGTTCCACGCCGTGCCCATGACGGTGTTCACCGAGCCCGAACTGGCTCATGCAGGACAGACCGCAGCGCAGGCCGAAGCGGCGCTGGGCGCCGACGCCGTGGCCGTGATGCGCTACGACTATGCCGAAGATTCGCGGGCGCAGATCTATGCCGAAACGCAAGGGTTCATCAAACTGGTGTTCAATCGCCATGACGCCCGCTTGCTGGGGGCGCAGATCGCCGGCATGGACGCCGCGCAGCTGATCGCCCCGCTGGCGCTGGCACTCGAACAAGGGCTCGGCGCCAAGGCCCTGGCCGATACGGTGTTTCCGCATCCCATGCTCAGCGAAGGCATCAACAAGGCCGCACGCGCCTTCAAGTTATAGGAACCCACGATGGCCGCAAAGACCCCTGCCCAAGCTGAAGCCGAGCCCGTGCAGTCGGGCGACTGGCCAGAGACAGATCCCAGCAAGGGGCTGAGCGCGAGCGAGGCCGCCGCACGGCTGGCCCGTGTCGGGCCCAATGCCATTGCCGAACAGACCGTCCCGGCGTGGCGGCAACTGCTGGCGAAGTTCTGGGCACCGGTGCCGTGGATGCTCGAAGCCGTCATCGTGCTGCAGGTGCTGCTCGGGCGCGGGCTGGAATCGCTGGTCATCGCCGTGCTGCTGGTGTTCAACGCCGTGGTGGCGTTCGTGCAGGAACAGCGCGCCAAGGATGCGCTAGCGCTGCTGCGCAAGCAGTTGCACGTCAACGCGCGCGTGCGGCGCGACGCGCAGTGGCAGCAGATTGCCGCCGAGCAGGTGGTGCCGGGCGATGTGGTGCACATCCGCGCTGGCGATATCGTGCCGGCCGATCTGCGGCTGCTCGATGGCGCCGTGTCGCTCGATGAGTCGGCGCTCACCGGCGAATCGCTGCCGGTGGACGCGGGTGCGGGCAAGCCGGCCTACACCGGCGCGATCGTGCGACAGGGCGAGGCCACGGGCGTCGTCACCGCGACCGGCGCACGCACCTTCTTCGGCCACACCGCCGAACTGGTGCGTACCTCCAACGCACCCAGCCACATGCAAAGCACCATCTTCGCCATCGTCAAACGGCTGGTGGTGTTCGACCTCGTGCTCGTGGCCATCGTCATCGGCTTCGCGCTGTGGCATCACCTGCCCTTGCTCGACACGGCAGTATTCGCGCTCATGCTGCTGGTGGCCTCGGTGCCGGTGGCGCTGCCTGCCACCTACACCCTGGCGACAGCCGTGAGCAGCCAGTTGCTGGCGCATCAGGGCGTGCTGGTCACGCGGCTGCCCGCAGTGGAGGAGGCGGCGGCGATGGACACGCTGGTGTCCGACAAGACCGGCACGCTCACGCAGAACAGCCTGCGCTATGCGGGCGCCACGGCGCTCGTGCAGGGCGCAGACGAAAACACCGTGCTGCGCGCCGCCGCGCTGGCCAGCGACGATGCCACGCAAGACCCGCTCGATCTGGCCCTCCTTGCCCCCGCGCGTGAGCGCAGGCTGCTGGCCGATGCACCTGTGCGCAGTGCCTTTCACCCCTTCGACCCCGCGACGCGGCGCAGCGAAGGGCTCTACACCGTGGACGGCCAGCCCTGGCGCGCGATGAAGGGCGCCGCCACGGTCATTGGTCCGCTGTGTCATCTCGACGCCGCGCAGCAGGCTGCGCTGGACGCGGCGGAGAAACAGCTCGCCGCCAGCGGCGCGCGCGTGCTCGCGGTGGCGGCGGGCGCGAATGATGCGCTGCAGTTGCTGGGCGTGGTGGGCTTGTCCGATCCACCCCGGCCAGACGCCGCCAACCTCATCGCCCAGATCAAGCAGCTCGGCGTACGCGTGTGCATGGCTACCGGAGATGCCGAAGAAACCGCGCGCGCCGTCGGCGGCGAGCTGGGCCTGGGTACGCGCGTGTGCCACATTCAGAAAGACGTGGCGCTCGACCCCTCGCAATGCGATCTCTACGCGCGCGTGCTGCCCGAGGACAAGCACCACATCGTCGCCGCGCTGCAAAAGGCCGGGCATGTCACCGGCATGACCGGCGATGGCGTCAACGACGCGCCCGCGCTGCGCCAGGCCGAGATGGGTATCGCCGTGGCCAGCGCTACCGATGTGGCCAAGGCGGCCGCCGGGGTGGTGCTCACCGACCCGGGGCTGGGCGGGGTGCTCACCGTGGTGCGCGCCGGGCGGCAGGTGCACCGGCGCATGCTCACCTACACCCTCAACAAGGTGCTGCGCACGCTGGAAATTGTGGTGTTCCTCACTTTCGGCCTGCTGCTGACCGGGCATTTCGTCATCTCGCCGCTGCTCATCGTGCTGATGCTGTTCGCCAACGATTTCGCCACCATGAGTATCGCCACCGACCGTGTCCACCCCTCGGCCCAGCCGCAGCACTGGCAGGTACGCCGACTCATGGGCGCGTCCATCGTGCTCGCGGTCTTGAGCCTGCTGTTCGCCTGGGGCGTGTATGTCTGGGCGCAGGCGCAGGGGCTGAGCCTGGCGCAGTTGCAGACCGTGGTGTTCCTGATTCTGGTGTTCGGCAATCAGGCTGGCATCTATCTGCTGCGCAGCAACGGCCCGCTATGGTCGCTCGCTCCGTCGCGCTGGATGGCGGCAGCCAGCATGGGCGACGTGATCATCGTTTGTCTGCTGGCGGCTTTCGGCGTGTTGATGGCCGCTTTGCCCGGATTCGTCGTGGGCATGGTTTTACTGGCGACGGTCGTTTTCACCCTATTGCTGGATTTGTTGATCAAGCGAGCCCTGTTCCGCCGCTTTGCCATTGCCTGAAGGAGGTTTTCCATGTCTGACCCCAAGCCTAAGCCCGCCAAACCCAATCTCAACGTGCCTTTTTTCTGGCCGCTGCAACTCGCGGCCGATATGGCCGAGCAGGGTATGGAGCTGGCGGCGCGTAATGTGAAGTTTCTCGACGAGGAGTTGCTTCTGCACGGGGGCATCAAGCCTAAGCTCGCCACCGAGCACACGGTGCGGCTGAAGCTGCGCACCCTAGATCTGTGCGACTACTCCGCGCCCGGCGCCAAGGGCATTCCCACCCTGGTCAATGCGCCCTACGCCGGCCACACCTCGATGATCGCCGACTATCACGAGGGCCAGAGCCTGATGCAGACGTTGAAAAACAGCGGAGTTGGCCCGCTATTCCTCACCGACTGGCACAGCGCCACGCCGGACATGAAAGACCTCGAAGTCGATCAATACCTCGGCGACTTTCTCGCCTGCATCGACGACCTTGGCGGCCGCGTCAACCTCGTCGGCTTGTGCCAGGGCGGCTGGATGGCGGCGATGCTGGCCGCGCGCTTTCCCGACAAGGTCGCCAGCCTAGTGCTGGCGGGCTCTCCCATCGACACCCACGCCGGTCACGGCCCCTTGCTGAAAATGGTCAAGCAAACGCCGATGAGCTTCTATGAAGAACTGGTGGAAAGCGGCGGCGGGCTGATGTTGGGCAAATACATGCTGGCCGGCTGGAAGAACATGCACCCCGAGCAGCACTATGTGCAGGAGCACATCGACCTGTACGAGCACATCGACGATCCGGTCTGGCTGAGCAAGACCGAAGCCTTCGAGCGCTGGTATGAAAACCCGCTGAACCTGCCCGGTCGCTG
The DNA here is from genome assembly GCF_002482605.1 of Thiomonas sp. UBA7699. Classification (NCBI taxonomy): domain Bacteria; kingdom Pseudomonadati; phylum Pseudomonadota; class Betaproteobacteria; order Burkholderiales; genus Thiomonas; species Thiomonas sp. UBA7699. The sequence continues at coordinate 184,294 of NZ_DLGH01000001.1, forward strand.
GTATCTGCAGGTCATCGATCAGCTGTTCAGACGCAATCTGCTGGCCAAAGGCCAGTTCATCGGCCAGGGCCGTGCGCTGCACCTCAAAGACATCACCTGCCCGCTGTATCTGCTTGCGGGCGAGAGCGACGACATTACGCCGCACGAGCAGGTCTTCGCCGCTGAAACCCTCTGCGGTACACCCGCCAGCCAGATCGAGAAGCGCATCGTGCCTGGCGGACATGTGGGCCTGTTCATGGGCAAGCGCACGCTCGACGAGGCGTGGCCGCAAATCGGCGCGTGGATCAAGACCAATGGCGTTACCAGGTCCTAAACGCCGGCTGTGATTACGCGCTGCCGATCAGGATGCCCGTGGCAAAAACCAGCAAACCGCCGACAACCACCTGTAGCACCGCCAAGCCGAAGGGCGAATCCATATAGCGCTTGCGAATCCAGGCAATCACGATCAACTCCACGCCGACCACGAGGAAGGCCAGCGTGGTGGCGAGGTGGAAGTTCGGGATCAGGTAGGGCAGGGTGTGGCCCAGGCCGCCCAAAGCGGTCATCAGACCGGTGATGCCGCCGCGTAGCCAAGGGCTGCCACGCCCGGTGAGCGAACCATCGTCTGACATGGCTTCGGCGAACGCCATGCTGATGCCAGCGCCCAGCGCGGCTGCGAGGCCGACCAGAAAGGTGGCCCAGGTGTCATGCGTGGCGAAGGCTGCGGCGAACAGCGGCGCTAGGGTAGAGACGGAACCGTCCATCAACCCCGCCAGGCCAGGTTGAACGAAGCGCAGCACAAAGGCGCGGCGCTGGGTTTCGCGCTCGGAGCGTATGGCTTGCGGCGTGATGAACTGGTTGCCGAGCGCTTCGGCTTTCTGCTCGTGCGCAGCTTCAGCGGCGGCGAGATCGCCGAGCAACTGGCGAATGCCGGTATCGGTCGCGTGCCGCGCGGCCTTGGCGTAGAACATGCGCGACTCGGCTTCCATCAACTCGGCCTGGGCGCGAAACTTGTCCAGATCGATCGGCTGCACCAGCCACAGCGGCTTGCGCTCGATAAAGCCGCGCACGTCCTGGCGGCGAATGAGCGGAATGCGATCGCCAAACCGTTTGCGGTAGAGATCGAGCAGACGATGCCGGTGTGTGTTTTCTTCGGCCGCCATGCCGCGGAACAGCGCGGCCGTGTCGGGATAATCGGCGTTCAACGCCTGCGCGTATTGGCTGTAGATGCGCGCGTCGTCCTCTTCGAGCGAAATGGCCAGGGCGAGCAACTGCTGCTCGTTCAAGCTGGAGAAGTCCAGCGTGGCGGTGTTGCCGGGCATGGAGAACAGCGAGCTCAGGTTCATTTTTGGGGCATTAAAAACAGTGCGATTGCCCCCATTGTTCGTGCCGATGGAATTT